>JABGPG010000073.1 GCA_018645085.1 Deltaproteobacteria bacterium | reverse complement strand
TCTTATAAACAGGAAACCGTTTCAACGGTTTTGTATAATTGCCGGGTTACGGCTCCGACCTAACCCGGCCTACATGATTTGATATATTTTCATGGCTTTATGCTGCGAACAGCCCCCGAATTTATTCGGGGGTTAAAAGGGGATATTATTAACAGGTAACCGTTTCAACGGTTTTGTTCTATTTGCCGGCTTACGGCTCTGACCTAACCCGGCCTACATGATTGATATATTTTTCATGGCTTTATGCTGAGAACAGCCCTCGAATTTATTCGGGGGATAAAGAGGATATTATAAACAGGAAACCGTTTCAACGGTTTTATACGATTCGATGTGTGTTGTTGGGCGCAGCAAGAGCCTTTGCCCAACTACAAAACCTACAAATCAATTGCCGGGAGGTTGTCGCCCATCTCACCAGAAGCGTCGCCTAGACTGCTGGTAATACCCTGCCCGAGCTGACCAGAACTGTTCCACCCCCAGCACTTGACTGCGGAGTTGTCCAGCAGTGCGCAGGTATGATATTGTCCGACAGAAATGGCTGTGGCGGTGCGTCCTGTTCCGAGGTCAACGGCAGTCAAATTGTCGCCCATCTCACTAGACCCGTCTCCTAAATTGTCGGTACTACCTTGACCAAGCGAACCAAAACCGTACCACCCCCAGCACTTGACTGCGGAGTTGTCCAGCAATGCACAGGTATGAGAACTTCCGGCAGAAATGGCTGTGGCTGTGCGACCGGTTCCTAGGTCAACTACAGTCAGGTTATCTCCCATCTCACCCGATCCGTCGCCGATATTGTTTGTATTTCCATAACCAAGTTGGCCAGAACCACCACTTCCCCAGCACTTGACAGAGGCATTGTCCAGCAGTGCGCAGGTATGTTCACCTCCGGTAGTAATGTCAGTGGCGGTGCGCCCGCTTCCGAGGTCAATAGCCGCCAGATTGTCCCCCATCTCACTCGAACCGTTACCTAAATTGTCGGTATGACCCAGCCCGAGTTGACCTTTATTATTGTATCCCCAGCACTTGAGTACGGAGTTGTCCAGCAGTGCGCAGGTATGACCATATCCGGCAGAAATAGTTGTGGCTGAACGCCCACTGCCGAGGTCAATTGCCGCCAGATTGTCTCCCATCTCACCCGATCCGTCACCTAAATTGCTGGTACTACCCTGGCCAAGCTGACCATAATTGTTGTTTCCCCAGCACTTGACATCTGAGTTGTCCAGCAGTGCGCAGGTATGATTTTGTCCGGCAAAATTGGTTGTGGCCGTACGCCCGCTGCCGAGGTCAATTGCCGCCAGATTGTCTCCCATCTCACCCGATCCGTCACCTAAATTGCTGGTACTACCCTGCCCAAGCTGACCATAATTATTGTTTCCCCAGCACTTGACTTCTGAGTTGTCCAGCAGTACGCAGGTATGAGAACTTCCGGCAGTGATGGCTGTTGCAGTACGCGCCGTGCCTAAGTCTATATAGGCCAGATTGCTACCCATTTCACCTGAAGCGTCTCCCAGATTATTCGTATGTCCCAGCCCGAGCTGACCAGAAGAGTTGAGTCCCCAACACTTGACTTTTTCGCTACTGTTGTCTAGAGCACAAACATGAGAAGAACCCAGTCCACCACCAATGCCAGTGGCGATAATTTCTAGAGTCGAGACGGTCAACGAGAAAGGGGGCGGAGCATAAATGTGCTGAGTTCCTTTCAGCATATAAAGCAGATTGGTAGCAGTAGTACCAACCACATCCGCGGCTGGGGTTCCACTGATAACACCGGTGCTGTTGTCCACACTCATCCAGGAAGGTTGGTTGAGCAAGCTGAAACTCAGGTTGTCATTTGCGGTATTGACAATCGTTGGCGTGTAACTATAAACCGTACCCTGCGTACCAGTAGTAGGGGGGGAATCAGTCATGTAGGCCAAACTACCAGAGTTGCCGCTTGAAGTTCCGGCAGCTCCGGTTTCTCCTTTTTCACCCTTTTCTTTGCCACAGCCGCTAAGCACCAATCCTGCACCAAGAAGCAGGGCAAGGATGAGTTTGGCTCGAGATCGTTTTGTTTTCATAAGATATTCCTCTTTATAATTTTGGATCCAGGATTTAGGGAACGAGTTTATTCCGGTTCAATTTGAAAAAGTATAAAGTATTAACAGCTTTTTTATGTGCAAACATGATGGTTTTGTAAAAAAGCCTAAAACTGCGCCATTGCTTAGGAAGCGAGATTTTTTAGCATACAAGGCGTAGAGAACACAGGGACGATGACGAAGAGGGTTTCTGGAAAATCCAGAATGAACGGAGGATAAACTTGAGACCTAAAAAAAGTGGTAAAAACTTAGACGCGTAGATTGCGTTGCGTTGCATGATGAGGCCGTTCAATAAATAAGGAAAAGAATGCTAAAGCTAGAACTTAACTGATTTTTGCTCAAGATCGGCTGATAAGGAAATAATGTCAAGTAAATAATAAAAATAGTGACATAAGCCCGAAGTTCAATTTTTCGGGTTACGGCTCTGACCTAACCCGGCCTACATGATTGATATATCTTTCTTGGTATTCTAGACATCATTATAAATTGAACGATAGCATCGGACTCTAGTCTGTGGAAACACACATTTTTCCTTGAGAGAAGTCAAAACACGAAGATAACAAAAGAGAAAGATTTTCAAGAAGACATATTTAGGCTATTGAATCGCAGTTGACAATTTTATAATTTTGGTCTTGAGATAAACGGTTCTCCGGTAGAAGATATAACTGTTTTTCAGTTTTATGCAAAAATAGCATTCTGCCTTTATTTTAAGACTGATGAACCAGTAAAAAGTCATAAAATCGTGTCCTTGCTTACGAAGCGAGAAATCTATTTTATGTTAAGCACTGATATTATTAAGATCTCTCTCTTCGTTCGAGATGACAAATAATTAGTTTAGAAGTTTTTACGAAGCCATTAAGACTAACCTCTGCCGATAACTCAACAATGAAAATTTTCCGACAAGTAATTTCACTTTTTTTCGCAGTCAGTCTCATCACAGTCAGCAGCATTCCGGTATTTGCAGGAACTGAGCTTATCAAAGCTGCCTCAATCGCAATGAACGGATCCGCAAAATATCCGGATGGTTTCAGCAATTTTGACTATGTAAATCCGGATGCACCAAAAGGCGGTTCTGTACGTCTGAACTCAATCGGTACTTACGACAGTTTCAACAGTTTCATCGCCAAAGGCGTTTCCGCGGATGGACTGGGCATGATTTACGAAACACTGACAACCGGTTCTTCGGATGAGGCTTTTACGGAATATGGCTTGATCGCGGATGAAATAGAGTATCCGGAGGACAGGACATGGGTCATTTACCATCTCAATCCAAAAGCCAAATTTCACGATGGAGAACCAATCAAGGTTGAAGATGTTATTTTCACCTTCAATGTTCTGTTAGAAAAAGGTGCGCCTTTTTACAAATCATATTACGGTGACATTGTTGAAGTAAAAGATCTCGGTGACCGCAGAGTGAAATTTCAGTTCCGTGAAGGCACAACCAACCGTGAACTAGTCTTGATTACCGGACAACTTCCGGTTCTGCCCAAACATTACTGGGAAGGAAAAGATTTTTCCAAATCAACTCTGGAACCGCCTCTGGGAAGTGGCGCTTACCGTATCAAAGATTTTAAGGCAGGAAAATACATCACTTACGAACGTGTCAAAAATTATTGGGCCGCGGATCATCCTGTCAACAAAGGCAGCAACAATTTTGATACCGTGCGTTATGATTATTACCGTGACTCAACGGTCGCGCTCGAAGCCTTCAAAGCAGGTGAATACGATTTCCGCGAAGAAAACAATTCCAAAATGTGGGCTTCCATGTATTCCGGAAAAAACTTTGAGGAAGAGTTGACTGTACGTGCAGAAATTCCGCATGAACTACCACGCGGAATGCAGGGTTTTGCCTTTAATTTGCGGCGTCCGATCTTTAAAGACCGGAAAGTCCGTGAAGCAATCGGTTATGCATTTGATTTTGAGTGGAGTAACAAAAACCTCTTCTATGGCCAATATAGACGTACCGATAGCTTTTTTGAAAATTCCGAACTTGCATCGAGCGGTTTGCCTTCTCCGGAAGAATTGGCGATTCTTGAACCTCTTCGCAAAGACCTTCCGGAAGAAGTCTTCAGCAAAAAGTTCCGGCCTTCTCTCACAGACGGTTCCGGAAATATCCGCAGTCAACGGCGTGTTGCCTCTAAACTCCTCAAAGAAGCGGGTTGGGAAATCAAGGACGGCAAACGAGTCAACAGTGCCGGCGAAGTTCTTAAATTTGAAATATTATTGATTTCACCTGCCTTTGAGCGGATTGTTTTGCCATTTAAGAAAAACCTCGAACTCATGGGAATTGAAGCAAGCGTCAGGGTGGTTGACACATCACAATATGTTAACCGCATCCGATCCTTTGATTTTGACATGTTTGTGATGGTCATAGGACAGTCGCTTTCTCCAGGCAATGAACAGGACAATTACTGGAGTTGTAAAGCCGGAAAAACCGGCGGTACGAGGAACTTTATGGGAATCTGTAATCCTGCCATTGACAAGCTGATCCGCCTTGTCATCGAAGCTCCTGACCGTGAAAAACTGATCACCAGCACAAGGGCACTGGACCGCGCTTTGTTGTGGGGACATTATGTTATTCCGCACTGGCATATCAACTACTACCGCCTCGCATATTGGAATAAATTTTCACGTCCGGAAATTACGCCAAAATACGGTTTGGGATTTTTCACCTGGTGGGTGGATGCGGAAAAACAAAAGACTATGCTTGAAAAAAAGCAGAATCTGAATTAAATCTGACAAATTAGAGGATTGATAAACTTCTGCGTTAATCTTTATGACAGCATATATTATCCGTCGTTTGCTGCTGGTTGTTCCAACCCTGATTGGAATAATGACAGTCAACTTCATGATCATCCAAATTGCTCCCGGCGGTCCCGTGGAGCAGATGATTGCAAAGCTGCAGGGTGACGCAGTCAGTGCGACAGAGAGGCTCTCAGGAGGTGGAGAGGACATCAAAGGCCAAACGAGAGCAACTTCAGAATCTACCTCAAAATATCGGGGTGCGCAGGGTCTTGCTCCGGAACTGGTTGGTGAAATAGAACGTATGTACGGTTTTGACAAACCTCTGCATGTACGTTTTTTCAAAATGATGCGTGATTACACAACCTTCAATTTCGGAGAAAGTTTTTTCCGGGATCAGAAAGTTATAGATCTGGTGCTGGAAAAAATGCCGGTTTCGATTTCTCTCGGCATCTGGAGTACACTCGCTGTTTATTTGATCAGCATTCCGCTTGGTATCCGCAAAGCTCTGAAGCACGGCTCCCGTTTTGATGTCTGGAGCAGCACCATAGTCATTCTCGGAAATGCCATTCCAACTTTTCTCTTTGCTATCCTGCTGATTGTTCTTTTCGCCGGAGGGAGCTATTTCAGCTGGTTTCCTTTGCGCGGACTCCTTTCTGACAATATTTCCTCTCTGCCGTGGTGGCAACAGATCCTCGACTATTTCTGGCATCTGGTACTGCCTATCAGCGCTATTCTGGTTGGTAGTTTTGCCTCATTGACGATGCTCACCAAAAATTCTTTTCTCGACGAAATTAACAAACAATACGTAATTACTGCGCGTGCGAAAGGTATTACGGAGAGGCGAGTACTCTACAAACACGTCTTCCGGAATGCCATGCTGATTATCATTGCCGGTTTTCCTGCCGCCTTTATCGGTATGTTTTTCACCGGATCATTGTTGATAGAAATAATCTTCTCGCTGGACGGTTTGGGACTGCTGGGATTTGAGTCCGCAATCCAGCGCGATTATCCGGTCATGTTTGGCACACTCTTCATTTTCACCCTGCTTGGACTGGTCGTTGGTATTATCAGTGATTTGATGTACACAGTGATTGATCCAAGAATTGACTTTGAAACCAGGGAAGCATAGCAGATGACTCCAATAACACGACGACGCCTGCAGCATTTTAGTGCTAACCGCCGAGGTTTTTGGTCTTTGTGGATTTTCCTGATTTTGTTTTTCATCAGTCTCTTTGCAGAGGGAATCGCCAATGACAAACCGCTGCTGGTAATTTTTGGGGAGCGTGTTATTTTTCCTATTTTTGAAACCATTCCGGAAACAGAATATGGCGGTGAGTTTGCCACAGAAGCAGAATATCGTGATGAATTTGTACGTGATTTAATCGAAAACAAAGGTAAAATCTACTGGTCTCTTATTCCTTACAGCTACGATACAATCAATTATGATTTACCTTCTGCTGCACCTTCTGGTCCTACTACGGAAAACTGGCTGGGGACTGATGACCAGGGTCGGGATGTGGTAGCGCGTTTAATTTACGGTTTCCGGATTTCCGTTTTATTCGGACTTGTACTGACCATTCTGAGTTCCATCGTAGGAGTTGCAGCAGGTGCGGTACAGGGTTATTTTGGAGGACGTGTTGATATTCTCGGTCAGCGCTTCATTGAAATCTGGTCCGGACTGCCGGTCCTGTTTTTGCTGATTATTCTTTCAAGTTTTGTCGAACCAAATTTCTGGTGGCTGTTGCTGATCATGTTGCTTTTCAGTTGGATGGGACTGGTTGGGGTTGTACGCGCTGAATTTTTACGAGGAAGAAATCTGGAATATGTACGAGCCGCCCGTGCACTCGGATTGAGTCACGGAAGAATAATGTTTCGCCATATCCTGCCGAACGCGATGGTGGCGACCATGACTTTTATGCCTTTCATCCTTTCCGGCTCGATTACTACCCTGACCGCACTTGATTTTCTAGGCTTCGGTTTACCTCCAGGTTCGGCTTCACTAGGTGAACTACTGGCTCAAGGCAAGGCTAATCTGCACGCTCCATGGCTCGGAATTTCAGGATTCGCAGTGATTGCCCTGCAACTTAGTTTACTTGTATTTATCGGTGAAGCTGTGCGGGATGCCTTTGATCCACGGCATAATACTTAAAATTCACAATAAAACTCATTTTGATAAAACGCAACTTCATCCAGCTGTCTTGAAATCAAAATAAGTAAAAATGAAAAGTTTTTGTAACTTTATGATCTTTGATAAAAGATTAAATAAAATAGGATAGAAACCGGCAACAACGTAAACAAAATAGAGGCAAAATGAAGAATGAAGAAAACATACCTATTCAACCCGTCAGCGGAAAAATAGTTCCACGTTATGCCGGGCCTTCCACATTTGCCAGACTTCCGGAACTAAGAGACGTTAAGCGTTGCGATATCGCGATTTTAGGAATTCCGTTTGATTCAGGAACCAGTTACCGGCCCGGCGCCAGATTTGGTCCACAGGCCATCAGGCAGTCTTCGAGGCATCTCCGAACTCAGTATCATCCGGCCTATGACACGGAACCTTTTGCGGAGTTGCAAGTAGCAGACGCTGGTGACATAGCCTGTAACCCTTTCAATATTGAAGAAGCCGTCGGGCAAATTCAGACTGCCGCGACCGATCTTTTGGGAAGTGTGGACAGTATTATTAGTCTAGGCGGTGATCATACGATTGCTTTGCCTTTGCTGCGCGCAGTGAATCACTATCATGGTCCGGTCGCCCTCGTGCATTTCGACGCACATCTTGACACCTGGGATACATACTTTGGCGCACCCTACACACACGGTACTCCATTCAGACGTGCAGCGGAGGAGAAACTGTTCCTTGATCACGCCTCAATTCATGTCGGAATACGTGGGCCATTATACAGCAGGGATGATCTCACAAATGATGAAGAGTTAGGATTCAAGGTAGTGCATTGTGATGAGCTTCAAAATGAAGGAGTTGAACACGTCATCAAGCGTATCCGGAATCGGGTGGGGGATAATCCGATGTATCTGTCAATTGATATTGATGTCCTGGATCCAGCGCATGCTCCAGGAACAGGAACTCCGGAAGTTGCCGGAATGTCTTCAAGAGAATTGCTCGGGGTTTTGAGAGGCTTGGCTGGACTTAATATAATCTCCGCAGATGTGGTGGAAGTTGCTCCAGCCTATGATCACGCTGAGTTGACCTCACTGGCCGCGGCAACCACGGTTTTTGAACTTATCAACTTATTGGCTCATTACCGCAAACAAAATGCTTAAAAATAGAACCGCTGTAGTTTCAGTGAATAGCTTAATCCACTGAAACTACAAACTAAGTTTAGTTAAGCCAAACTTAAAATACTTGTTCCGGTGGAACAAAGTCATATCCAAAAGCCTCAGAAACGCCTTTACAGGTCACATTTCCACCATGAGTGTTTAGACCTAAAGCAAGGGCATGATCTTCCTTACACGCCGTTTTCCAGCCTTTATTGGCCAATTGAACAGCATAGGGTGTGGTCACATTGGTTAAGGCCATCGTCGAGGTTCTTGCTACTGCGCCAGGCATGTTGCCTACTGAGTAGTGCACTACACCATGTTGCAAATAAACCGGATCGCTGTGATAAGTAACACGATCGATGGTTTCAATACAACCACCTTGATCAATAGCTACATCCACAATCACCGATCCCTGTTTCATGGTTTTGACCATGGCTTCAGTTACCAGGTGTGGTGCTTTTGTTCCTGGAATCAAGACACCGCCAACCAGCAGATCAGCGTTTTCAACTGCTTTTGCAATGTTATAGCTGTTTGACATCACGAGTTGGACACGTCCGTTGAACACATCATCAAGATAACGCATTCTATCTGCACTTACATCAAGGATGGTTACTTTGGCACCCATTCCGACTGCCATTTTAGCGGAGTTGATGCCGACGACACCACCACCGATAATCACGACTTGTGCTGGTTCTACTCCCGGTACACCGCCTAATAAAACTCCCTGTCCGCCCTGTGGTTTTTCAAGAAAACGTGCTCCGACTTGAACCGCCATGCGTCCGGCAACTTCACTCATCGGTGTGAGCAGAGGTAAACTACGATCCGGAAGCTGTACGGTTTCATATGCAATGGAGGTGGTTTTACTTTTCATCAAAGCATTCGTCAATGCCTCTTCTGCGGCCAAATGCAGGTAGGTGAACAAAAGCAGATCTTCCCGGAAAAAACCATATTCAGCCGGAAGAGGCTCTTTAACTTTATAAACCATTTCGCTGGCCCACACCTCAGCAGCAGTATCAACCATCTTCGCGCC
Organism: Deltaproteobacteria bacterium; assembly: GCA_018645085.1. Classification (GTDB taxonomy): domain Bacteria; phylum SAR324; class SAR324; order SAR324; family NAC60-12; genus Arctic96AD-7. Next base: position 4,321 of record JABGPG010000073.1, on the reverse strand, counting down.
TGCCTGCTCATATTCTTCATTGCTGAAACCACTACCCTCACCAGCATCTTTTTCTACACAAACCTGATGACCGTTCCGCACGAGTTCTGCAACTCCTGCAGGCGTTGCCCCGACTCGATTTTCCATTTCCTTTATTTCAGTTGGTACACCAATACGCATTTTTTACTCCTGTTCTTTAGTTAGTTTTGTTGTAAGAAACTGAGCTCCTCCACATCACAGATGAAGAGGAAACACAGTCCTGGTTGTTGTTTAATTTAACGACTGCTTTAAGGCATTTCCAATTGCATCCACAATTTGATCCGCTTCATTTTCCTGAAGTATCAAAGGCGGAGCCATGATAAGCACGTTCCCTAAACCCGGAACTGTGTTACCGTTACGCATGATTGAAACTCCTTGTTTGAGACAGTTTTGAATAATCGCATTGGCTTTAGCCATCTCCAACGGTGTTTTCTTTTCTTTGTCTGAAACAAGCTCTATACCGAGCAACAGCCCCTTTCCGCGTATTTCTCCAACATAAGGATGATCCGCAAATTCATTGAGGCGTCCCTTGATGTAAGTTTCCATTTTTGCAGCATTGGCCGCTAGATTTTCACGCTGTACAATTTCGATATTTTTCAAACTGACTGCTGTTGCAACCGGATGTCCACCGTAGGTGTTTACATGCCGGAAATGCTTGAGCTCGTTTGCTTCTCCGTAAAAAGCTTCAAAGATCTTTTCCTTGACTACAGTCGCAGCCACAGGCATATAACCACTTGCCATACCTTTAGCAAAGGTAAATATGTCAGCCTTGACTCCCCAGTGTTCGTGCCCGAACATTTTGCCGGTTCTACCGAATCCGGAAACGACTTCGTCCATAATCAGCAAAACATTGTATTGATCACAGACTCTCCGGATTTCAGTTAAATAATTATCTGGTGGTACAAGTACTCCTCCTCCGGAAATCATCGGTTCCATGATGAAAGCTGCCACTGTTTCTTCACCTTCGTGAATAATGGTGTCTTCCAAAAATTTGGCACATTCCAGTCCATGTTCTTCAACAGTCAATTTTTCATGACGTCTGTAAGGATAAGGTGGAGGAACGTGCAGGAATCCTGGAGCCAGCGGTTCATAGCCGATCTTACGCTCTGCCTGGCCGGTAGCAGTCATTGTGGCCAAAGTGTTGCCGTGATAAGCACGATGACGTGAAATAATCTTCGACTTACGTGGATTCCCTGACTGCAAATGATATTGACGTACAATCTTGAACGCCGTTTCATTGGCCTCTGAACCACTGCTGGTGAAATATACATGGCCTTTATCCATCTCCAGCATTTCCAGCATTTTTGCGGATAATTCCACTGCAGGATCACTGGTCATAACCGGAATCACATAAGCCAGTTTTTCCATTTGTGTCTTTGCTACTTCAGCCAGTTCTTTTCGACCATGACCGACATTCACACACCATAATCCTGCTGTTGCATCTAGTATACGATCACCGTCTTCATTGATCATGAAACAACCTTCCGCCCTGACTATGTGTTTCGGACGATTGTTCAACAACGATTTATGCTGGGTCATTGGGCGCCACAACGCATCGGGCGCGTTCATTTTTTGTGCTTCCATTTATTCTCCTTGATAATCAATTAATTATTGACTGGAAAAAAAGTCTAAACAGGCTGAAGCAAGTTGTTCAGCCTGTCACACCTTTAATGCAGACAAAGTTGTTAGCTGCATAGCGAGCAAACAAAATACTTACTGCGGACACATGTCATTTTTACTGACTCCCGCAACAGGTACAGGTGTTTTCATCGCATCTCTACGGAAAGGATCACCTAACTCCTGATTCAGGATTACCTCTATGAAGGTCGTCTTTCCCTGCTCCATCTGCGTCTTTAACGCATTTCCCAACTCACTTGTAAGTGCCTCCATGGTCCGTACCTGAACACCGTTGACACCGCAAGCTTTAGCAATATCCGCATATGAAACTTGAAGATCGAGTTCGGTACCGACAAAATTGTCATTATACCAGAGTGTTGAGTTACGTTTCTCTGCACCCCATTGATAATTCCTGAAAATAATCATCGTAATTCCAGGCCATTCGCTACGTCCAATAGCCGTCATTTCGTTCATTGAAATTCCGAATGCTCCATCACCCGCAAATCCTACCACCGGAGTGTCCGGATTGCCGATTTTTGCGCCGATGATTGAAGGGAATCCGTAACCGCAAGGACCAAAAAGTCCTGGTGCTAAATATTTTCTACCGTTTTCAAAAGTCGGATAAGCGTTGCCGATTGCACAGTTATTACCAATATCAGAAGAAATAATCGCATCTTCCGGTAAAACTTCCATAATCGCACGCCAAGCCATTCTAGGTGACATGTGATCCGGCTGACGTTTACGTACACGTTCATTCCAGGTTGTGCCTGGATCGTCTTCTTCGAAATCCATCGAGGCGAGTGTTTCCGCCCAAACTGCCTTTTTGTCCGCAATCTGTTTGCGTCTTTCCTCACGACCTGCATCTCCTGCAGAGTCAGTGAGCCGACTTAGAATTTGCTCTGCCACTTGTTTTGCATCACCAACGATTCCGACCGAAACAGGTTTTGTCAGACCAATCCTGTCTGGATTAATATCAACCTGAATCAGCTTTGCTTCATGCGGCCAGTAATCCAAATTATAGCCCGGAAGGGTTGAAAATGGATTCAAACGGGTGCCCAGAGCCAAAACAACATCCGCCTGTTTGATTAACTCCATTCCGGCTTTTGAACCGTTGTAACCTAATGGTCCGGCAAACAAAGGGTGCGAACCAGGGAATGCGTCATTGTGCTGATAGTTACAACAAACTGGTGAATCTAAACGTTCAGCAAGTGCTTGTGATGCCGGAATCGCTCCGCCGAGAATAACTCCGGCGCCGTTTAGAATTACAGGGAATTTTGCTGCAGACAGGAGTTTGGCTGCTGCTGATATCGCATCAGTTCCGCCCGCAGGAAGTTCAAACTCAATAATTTCAGGTAAATCTATGTCAACTACCTGCGTCCAGATATCACGTGGAATGTTGATTTGAGCCGGAGCAGACATGCGCTTTGCTTTGGTAATTACACGATTCAGTACTTCAGCAATACGCGTTGGATCACGAACTTCTTCCTGATAAGCGACCATGTCTTTAAAAGCAGCCATTTGCTCGACTTCCTGAAAACCACCTTGACCGATCGACTTGTTCGCAGCCTGAGGAGTAATCAACAGCATTGGCGTATGGTTCCAGTATGCAGTTTTGACGCAGGTCACGAAATTTGTGATACCCGGACCATTCTGGCCGATAATCATTGACATCTTACCGGTTGTCCGTGTAAAACCGTCCGCCATATAACCTCCGTTACACTCGTGGGCCACGTCCCAAAACGTGATCCCTGCTTGAGGAAAGTAGTCGGAAATAGGCATAAACGCCGAACCAATGATGCCGAATGCGTGTTCGATACCGTGTTTTTGCAGGACTTTGATGAAAGCTTCTTCTGTCGTCATCTTCATAAGCTATACTCCTTGTCTGTTTTTAGGTATATTGCGGTTTTCAAATTATAACCCATAAAAATCCTACTTTCCGCTAAATAAGTCTAGTGTATTTTTTCCAAAATCAAGGTTCACAAAATAATTCCGCACATAAATCGTTTTACAGCAAATTATCCTGTAAAATTGCAGTCATACAGAAATATAAACAAATTTTGTGTTCTTTGCAATTCTGGGCATCATATCCAGTCAGTGAGACTCCGAGTCTCGCAAATGATATTTACCAAATTTTTATACGTAAAAAGGCAATTCAAGTCAACATTTATTATCTCTTTTGAAAAATATAAACGACTATTAGCAAAAAGAATAGACTTTACTTGAGGCTGAAAGTATTGTAAAAATCATTGAATTAAATTTGCCGAATTTAGAGATTCCATAAAATATTTCAGGCTTAAAGTTGATGGCTTAGTAAATAGTTGTCATTCCCGCGAAAGCGGGAATCCAGGAACTTGTATGTATCTGAAATAATGGATTCCCGCTTTCGCGGGAATGACAAACATTGGTGTCATAATGACTTTTTACGGGACCATCGACGTTGATGGCTTCGTAAAAACAGCTAAACTAATAATTTGTCATCTCGAACGAAGATAGAGATTTTGCACACATCAAGACTAAGGTCGATCATGTTTTTAAAACTGCAACTTGCGGATAGAGTTTAGTCGTGTACAATTCATGGTTAAATCCAGCTTGAACTTTCTCATACTATTAACAACTGAGATACCTCAGTCGAGTAGTATGAACGTATCGGAACGCTAGAATTGCTTGCAGATAAGTACGGCAGTTA
>JABGPG010000082.1 GCA_018645085.1 Deltaproteobacteria bacterium | reverse complement strand
ACTATAATATGCACTACAGAACATTTTCAGGGCAATATATTTCGATGGATATTAATGATTCAGCAGAATCTTATGCTGATTTTGTGGGCTAAGACTGAGTTCACTTTTTTTAAATAATCTCTACAGACATTCCGACTTCCAACTTTCCAATTTTTGTCGCGATCAGATTTTGGCCAAACATGACTTTGCCATTTAATTTTCGGTAAGTTGCAAGAGTCCGCAAAGGTTCTTTTCCAGAAAACTCTCCTGTTTCCGGATCAACAGTAGTGAGGATACAACGTGAACATGGTTTTACGACATGAAATTCACACTCGCCAATTATGATCTTTTTCCAACTGTCTTCTGCATAGGGTTCGGTATCTTTCACAACCAGATTTGGTCGAAAGCGCTTCATCGCTACGCTTTCCGGAAGTCTGCTGTTGAGTTCGTTTAAGGATGCTTCAGAAATCAGCAACAAAGGAAAACCATCTGAAAACGCGACTTGCTTTTCTTCAACGGTGAAATCAGGATCTACCGGACGGTTACTGTGATCCGGCATAAAAACGATTTTGCAACTCTTTCCAAGATACTCACTAATCCACAATTCTACCTGCGGATCGGCGGTCCATGCCTCACAGCGGTCACCCCAGATTTCAACTTCCTGCGATTCACCTACTGTGGGAAACAAAGGCAAGCAAAGTTCTGACATTCTAGGCGCATTCAGGATAAGAGTTTGGCCGTCGATTTCTGTGTTTATCAAAGCCATTTCCGGAGAGGTTCTTTGTGACATAAATTGTCCGGAATCATCGACAACCATCCAGCGCCGGTCATGTACCAAGCCTCTTTGATCAAGATTGGAGTTTGCCAGAGAGATTCCTCCTGCAGATTTTAGTGGATAGCTATTGAGTTGACTTAATACTGGTTGAGACATTTTCCGTCCATGTACTTAAATTATTTATGGAAACTATATTTAGAGGTAGCGTTGCGGGAGAACTAAATGTATATTTCCGGAACAGTCTTTGTTGTCCAGATAGAACGGCAAAACAACATATTCTTCATCCTGAGCAAGTCCCTGCAGAAAACCCAATTGTAGGATATGACGGCAACGTGCGACTTTTAATTTATCACTCGCGGGCCAGAGTTCCAACAAACTGCCGAATAATTTACGCAGCATTTCTGCTGTTTCAAGATAAATAACGGAATCCGCTTCACGTAAATCATGATAAATGTTGCGGTAATTTCGTGAGTTTTTACTGTGAGCCAGCGAAGCAAGACCCTCGCCTACGGAACGGCTGAGATGTAAAATCCAGACTGATTTTGATTGTTGCATCTCAAACAATGAAAAATAAGAACGTCCAGGAGACCAACTGTGTAAGTTGGCATAAGAAAGGCATTGTTCAGGTAGAGGAGTTATTCTAAATGCTCCCGGAAGGATAGCCTGCAGTTGGGCAGTTAAGGTGTTTACAATTCTCTGCACCAGGAGATTGTCGCTTGAATCAGAGTCGCTGCCGATCTGCATTGAAAAACCTTCACCGGGGAAACTCTCTTCTTCCTGACTTGAGTAGTTCTCGGAAACATCAAAAGTGTCTCGGATCATTTCATTGTAAATTTCTTCCGAAGAAGGTACTTGGTCGGGAATATGATTTTGCATTTTGCGGAAATTTAGCTTTCAAATCCGGAATTACCGGTGTCCTTTTTCCTGTAGTATAAGTCAAACAGACAGCAGGAATTTGTTTGAGATTAACACATATATTAAATTATTGGAACTTCCCATTGACAGGATTACAGCTCATGTTAATGTTTGCAAGAGTCGAAAGATGAAGTTGAACTTCAGTTTACACTTCAACTCCATAGCTAAATACTCTGTGCGTACAGGCTTGTCAACGCAAGCCGTGCTGTTGATGTCGTTTCTTAAAATTATCATTTTCAGTCTGATTTGTTTTTCAGCAATTATGTTTTTTGGTGCAAAACTACAAGCAGAGAGTCATGACAAACAACTTCAAAGATACGTTAAGAATGCAAATAGTTTAGAGGCTAATAAACGAAAAGCAAGGGTTGCGACGCAAAAAACAAATGGACGAGTAATAAAATATTATCTTATCAGAAAATCCGTTGCCCAAAGCAAGAACGGTAGAGCAAAGACTGCCTCAGTTAAAATGGTAGATGCTGGTTTGATAACTGCCAGTATGGTTAAAAAAAACCGCTGGTTTGTGCAAAAACCTTATGAAACTTCTTATACTAAAATCAGCTCAATCAAACGTTATCAGCCGCCTCGATTAAATTCTGAAGAAAATGAAAAAATCAGCAGAAAAGCATTTTCTATTTCAAAAAACCGTGCACGTGATACAGGACCAGTCAAACCGGATGCTCTCTACTCTGAAGACACCAGCCGTGGTGCTCTGAAAATGACCAAAAGCAGGGCGCTTAAGGCAGGACCTGCCAGAGCTGGAATTGTATATTCTGAAGATTCTGGCCGTGATGCGCTGAAAATATCCACAACAAGAGCACGTGAGACAGGGCCTGCGAAACCTGATAAACTCTACTCTGAAAGTGTCAGTCGGGAGGCGAAAAATATGTCAAATATACGCTCAAAAAAATACACAGTTCCAAGAAAAGGTCTTGTCTACTCTGCAGAAATGTTGAAGAGTATGGGGAGAAGACCACCGATAAAAAATATTCCATTTAATTCTGAGTCTTCTACTGTGGAAAAAAAGGATGAAAGCAACAGCACCGGCGGTTAAGCATTTTTCATCCTTGATCTTCAAGGTATATCACTAAAAATAGCAGCTCAAATGTCAAATCAGCAGGGATTTTTCACAGCAAAACCTTAATTCTTTTGCTGCAATAGCTAAAGCAGACTTGATCCACTTCTTCGAAATGACAATAGTGGAATTAAAAATATTTAAAAACCAGCATTATTAAGATTTATCCTCCAGTCGAAATGACACATCGTGTATATTTGTTTGTTTACGTCACTCAAAGTGCAGGTTCCTAACTCCAACTGAAGAGATTCAACAATGACTTCAAATAACGAAAATGATTTAGATCCGCAGGAAACTCTGGAATGGGTTGAGGCAATGGAAGCAGTTGTTGAAAGGGATGGTCATGAAAGAGCACAATTCCTTCTGCGTCAATTAGCAGACCAGGCTGTTTTGTCTGGTGCAGGCAGTCCTTATTCCGCAAACACACCATATCTGAATACTATACCTCCGGAACTTGAGGTACGCTCACAAGGTGATCAGGAAATGGAATCGAAGATTCGTTCCATTATCCGCTGGAATGCAGCAATGATGGTCATGCGTGCTAACCGTGACTCAGCTGATTTAGGCGGGCACATCGCAAGTTTTGCTTCCTCTGCTACACTTTACGATATTGGTTTCAATCATTTTTGGCGTGCACCATCTGAAGATCACGGTGGTGATTTAGTTTTTTTTCAGGGACATTCAGCTCCAGGAATTTATGCCCGTGCCTTTCTAGAAGGGAGGTTGACTGAAAAGCAAATGGACAACTTCCGCCGTGAATCAGAAGGTCAGGGAGTTCCATCATATCCACATCCCTGGCTGATGAATGACTTTTGGCAGTTTCCAACAGTTTCAATGGGACTGGGGCCTATCATGGCAATTTATCAGGCACGTTTCCTCAAATACCTTCATAACCGCGGTTTGGCGGACACATCAGGACGTAAAGTTTGGATGTTTCTGGGAGACGGTGAGACGGATGAACCACAATCTCTGGGAGCAATCGGACTGGCGGCGCGTGAAAAACTGGACAACCTTATTTTTGTAGTTAACTGCAATTTACAAAGACTCGACGGTCCGGTACGTGGAAATGGCAAAATAATTCAGGAACTTGAAGGTGAGTTCCGCGGAGCAGGCTGGAATGTGATTAAAGTGATCTGGGGTTCTTACTGGGATCCTTTACTCGCGAGAGATACAGAAGGTTTACTGCGTAAACGCATGGATGAAGCAATTGATGGAGAATATCAGGCATTCAAAGCAAAAGGCGGTGCGTATACACGGGCTCATTTTTTTGGCAAATATCCTGAACTGCTGGAGATGGTTTCTAATATGTCTGATGAGGATATCTGGAGACTGAACCGCGGAGGTCATGACCCACACAAAATTTATGCAGCATATCATTCTGCCGTTAATCACACAGCTCAGCCCACAGTGATTCTAGCCAAGACGGTCAAGGGTTACGGAATGGGCGGTTCCGGAGAAGCAATAAATATTACTCACTCCCAGAAAAAAATGAAAATGGTTGACCTGAAAAGTTTCAGGGACCGTTTCCGGGTACCGATTTCAGACGAAGAAGTGGAACAAATGACGTTTTACCGACCTCCGGATGACGCTCCTGAGCTGGCTTATTTACAGGAACGTCGTACTTCTCTCGGAGGACATCTTCCTGAGCGCAGATTAAAAGGTGACTCGCTGACTATTCCACCTTTGTCTACCTTTGAACGTTTACTACAAGATACCGGAGATCGGGAAATTTCAACAACTCAGGCACTCGTGCAGGCAATGACCTTATTGTGTAGAGATAAGAATATCGGTCAGCGAGTGGTGCCGATTGTGCCTGATGAAGCAAGAACTTTTGGTATGGAAGGGATGTTCCGCCAGATCGGAATTTACGCTCATGAGGGGCAGAAATATGAACCGGTTGACCGTGATCAACTCATGTACTACAAGGAGAATCAGAGCGGTCAATTATTGGAAGAAGGCATCACTGAAGATGGTGCGATGTCTTCCTGGATTGCAGCCGCAACCGCATATACAAACACCGGAATGCAGATGCTTCCGTTTTACATCTTCTATTCTATGTTCGGTTTTCAGCGGATTGGTGATCTGGTTTGGGCTGCAGGTGATATGCAAGCACGAGGATTTTTGATTGGTGCAACTTCCGGAAGAACCACGCTTAACGGTGAGGGTTTGCAGCATGAAGACGGTCACAGTCAAATCATGGCCGGCAATGTGCCTAACTGCGTTTCTTATGATCCTACTTTTTCATATGAACTGATGGTGATTCTGCAGGACGGAATGCAGCGTATGTTTAAAAAACAGGAAAATGTGTTTTATTACATCACCACGATGAATGAAAATTATTCACATCCCGGTCTCAGCAAGGGTCAGGAAAAGGACATTGTAAAAGGCATGTACTTGTTTCATAAAGCTAAAAAGGGCAAAACAAGAGTACAGTTATTAGGTTCAGGAGCTATTCTGCGTGAAGTTATCGCAGCCGCGGCATTACTGGAAAAAGACTTTAAGGTACAGGCGGATATCTGGAGTTGCCCCAGTTTTAATGAATTGAAACGAGACGGTGATGAAGTTTCACGTTGGAACCTGTTGCATCCGGATAAAAAGGCTCGTCAGTGTCATGTAACACAATGTCTTGAAAGTACTGAAGGGCCTGTAGTTGCGGCAACAGATTATGTGAAACTATTTGCAGACCAGATACGTGCTTATGTACCTAAATCTTATGCTGTGCTTGGAACAGATGGTTTCGGCCGGAGTGATTCGCGAGAAGCCCTGCGTAAACATTTTGAGGTTGACCGTTATTACATTACAGTTGCGGCTTTAAATGCGCTTGTGGGAGAAGGCGGTATTTCAGCTAAAACGGTAAAGGCTGCCATAAAAAAATACGGAATTGACTCCGAAAAAAATAATCCATTGTTGTCCTGAGGAGAAAGCGCATGAGCAGAATCAAAGAGGTACTTGTTCCAGACATTGGTGAATTTGACGCAGTTGAAATTATTGAAGTGCTGGTCAAGTCCGGGGACACGGTTGCAGTGGAAGATCCCTTGATCACAATGGAAAGTGATAAAGCTTCAATGGATGTGCCTTCTCCATTTGCCGGTACAGTAAAAGATTTGAAAATAAAAGCCGGAGATAAAGTCTCGCAGAACGACCTGCTTCTAACTTTAAAAGTGGAAGAATCAACACAGGATTCTGCAGAAACAACTGAGAAAGCAATCCCGGAATCATCACCCTCAACTTCCGCAACATCCCTAACTGCACCCCAAAATACAGCAGAAACTGCTAGTGTCAAAGCAGAATCCGTAAGTTCCGAGTCGAGTCCTGCAGAACGTGTTCGACGTCCGCCTCCAGTGGTTATGCCTGTTGAACAAAAAGATTTTTTACGGGCGCATGCCAGTCCTTCTATCCGTAAATTCGCCCGTGAATTAGGCGTTGACTTGAGCCATGTCCATGGATCAGGACGCAAGCAGCGGATTACCAAAGACGATGTACAGGAATTTGTAAAGCAGGCATTGGGCGGAATAGCTTCCGGAAATGCTGCGTCGAGCGGAACAGGTATTCCGGAAATGCCTGAGATTGATTTCAGCAAGTTTGGTCCAGTTGAAATACTGCCGCTTTCACGGATCAAAAAGAAGACCGGCATAAATCTGCATCGAAGCTGGCTTAACCTGCCAATCGTGACTCATCACGATGAAGCTGATATTACGGAACTCGAATATTTCCGTAAATCACTCAAAGACGAAGCCGCAAAGCAGGGCGTGAGAGTCACTGCGCTCGCTTTTTTGCTGAAAGCATCTGCAGTGGCAATCCGCAAACATCCTAATTTCAATTCATCATTAACTGTTGACCGTGAAAATTTAGTCCTGAAAAAATATCTGCACATTGGTGTTGCAGTCGATACTCCGGACGGTTTGGTAGTTCCGGTAATCAGGGATGTGGAACATAAAGGTTTGCTTGAACTGGCAAAAGAATTAGGCGAGCTTGGTGAACGTGCGCGTACTAAAAAATTAAAAAGCAGTGATCTGCAGGGTGGTTGTTTCAGTATTTCCAGTTTAGGCGGAATCGGCGGGACTGCTTTTACGCCGCTGGTGAATGCTCCGGAAGTTGCAATCCTCGGGGTAACACGATCCAGAATGATGCCTGTTTGGAACGGTAAAGAATTCTTGCCACGTCTGATGCTGCCTTTGGATTTGACTTATGATCACCGGGTGATTGATGGAGCTCAGGCAGCGCGTTTTATGGTTGACCTGTGCAATATACTTGGTGATTTGCGGAGGATGTCACTATGAGCTTCACTGCCATAAAAGTTCCGGATATTGGTGATTTTCAGGATGTGGAAATTATCGAAATCATTTGTAAAATTGGCGATACGGTTGTTGCGGAAGATCCACTTATTTCTGTGGAAAGCGATAAAGCCACCATGGAAGTTCCTTCACCAACTGCTGGAATTGTCCGTGAAATAAAAGTAAAGGTTGGTGATAAAGTCTCTGCGGGTACGCTAATTTTGCAAATGGAAGAGACTGAAGTTTCATCTGATAAAGATAAAAAGCAGACAAATGAAAAAGCAGACTCTGCAGAAAATAGTGTAGAATCCACCCTGTCTCCGGAAGCCACTGAAAGCTATGCCGGAAAAGCGGACATAAGCTGTGATGTGCTGGTGTTAGGTTCCGGTCCCGGTGGTTACACTGCAGCATTTCGAGCAGCTGATCTGGGGCAGAAAGTAGTTTTGGTGGAACGTTATAAACGTATCGGCGGAGTGTGTTTAAATGTGGGTTGTATACCTTCCAAGACTCTGCTCCATGCTGCAAAAGTCATCGACGAAACTCAGTCGATGAGTGAGCATGGAATTTCTTTTGCTAAACCAAAAATTGATCTGGCTCAACTGCGTGACTGGAAAAACGGCATTGTGAATCAACTGACTGCTGGTTTGAAAAATCTGGCCAAACAGCGCAAGGTGCAAATCGTCAGCGGTGTTGGTGAGTTCATGGATCAGCATCATCTTTCTGTCACTGATGCAAAAGCTAAAAAAAGCACCATACATTTTGAAAACGCGGTTATCGCCGCAGGTTCACAACCGGTGAAACTACCTTTTCTACCGGAAGATCCACGTATCATAGATTCAACAGGTGCATTGGAACTGACTGATATTCCGGAAAAATTGCTGGTACTGGGCGGAGGAATAATTGGTCTCGAAATGGCGACGGTTTATCATGCTTTAGGTTCAAAAATCACCATAGTAGAAATGCTCGACGGTTTGATGGCAGGAGCAGACCGTGACATCGTGCGGCCGTTTCAAAAACGTATTTCCAAACAGTATGAAAATATCTGGCTGGAAACTAAAGTAACAAAAGTGGAAGCTCTCAAAAAAGGTTTGAAAGTTCATTTTGAAGGAAAAAATGCTCCGGAAAAACCACAAATGTTTGATCGTATTCTCAGTTCAGTGGGACGTACCCCAAATGGTTTGCGTATTGCTGCCGAAAAAGCCGGGGTTGCTGTAGATGATAGAGGTTTCATCAAGACTGACTCGCAAATGCGCACGAATGTCGAAAATATATTTGCCATAGGTGATATTGTCGGACAGCCAATGTTGGCGCACAAAGCGACGCATGAAGCAAAAGTCGCGGCTGAAGTGATTTCAGGAATGAAAAGTCATTTTGATGTACGCACGATTCCCTCCGTGGCCTATACTGATCCGGAAGTAGCCTGGGCAGGAATTACAGAAGAGCAGGCAAAAAAGGAGGGAGTTGCTTATGGAAAAGGAACTTTCCCCTGGGCTGCAAGTGGACGCAGTTTGTCTTTGGGACGCAGTGAAGGAATGACCAAAGTTATTTTTGAAGAAGGCACTAAGCGTGTCATAGGTGTTGGAATTGTCGGATCAAATGCCGGTGATTTGATTGCAGAAGGTGTACTGGCGATTGAGATGGGCTGTGACGCAGAGGATCTAGCCTCGACGATACATCCTCATCCTACACTGTCTGAAACCGTGGCCTTTGCCGCAGAGGCTTTTGAAGGTACGATCACGGATTTGTATCTTCCAAAAAGGAAAAAAAACAGTTAATATACTATTTAGTTTAGGATATATTTGCTTTTTTGTACGTATAACTGATTTGCAAAAAACAGTATTTCAAAAAAACACTTGACAAAAGTTTGAATATTAGCGACCTTGTAAATACCTACTTTTGATAATTTCAATTCATTTTCAAGTATTTCCACTCAAGACACTTTCTTGCCCACTTTATTTTTTAATCATTAATTACGCTTTTTGTAACTGGAATTTGCTGCAATTACGTTAAAATCATCATCCTCCCATTTAAACTAACACACCATAGTATGGTCTCTCTTTTATCGAGATCCCATCATTGATTAACCTCCTGAGAAACCACACATGTCTAAAAATAGGCCGGAAAATGACAACGGCAACAATACAAAAAGAAATTCAGATAATGATACTAAACCTGACACACTCAATTTAATTGAGTTGAAGAAAAAAGATATCAATTCGCTCATTCAGATTGCACGCGACTATGATATTGAAAACGCGAACAGTATGCGTGGTCAGGAACTACTCTTTGCTTTACTGCAGGCACAGACGAAACGTAAAGGAATCATTTACGGTCAAGGAGTACTGGAAGCACTTCCGGACGGGTTTGGATTTCTAAGAGCACCGGATTACAACTACCTCCCGGGGCCGGATGATATTTACGTTTCTCCTTCTCAGATCAGGCGTTTTAATTTACGTACCGGTGATACGGTAGCAGGTCAGATCAGACCTCCAAAAGAGAGCGAGCGTTACTACGCATTACTTAAAGTTGAAGAAATAAACTTCCGTGATCCGAATAAGGCATTTGAAAAAATTCTATTCGACAACCTCACTCCGCTCCATCCCAACGAACATCTGAATCTTGAACGAAAAGACAATGATTTAACTACGCGTATTATTGATCTGGTTTCACCAATTGGTAAAGGTCAGCGTGGAGTTATTGTTGCTCCGCCAAGAACTGGTAAGACAATGATTTTGCAGTCGATTGCAAACAGCATCACTGAGAATCATCCAGAGGTTGATTTAATTGTTTTATTGATTGACGAACGACCGGAAGAAGTTACTGATATGCGTCGTTCAGTCAACGGAGAAGTGGTTGCTTCAACCTTTGATGAACCGGCAACACGCCACGTTCAAGTTTCTGAAATGGTTTTGGAAAAAGCAAAACGTCTTGTCGAACATCAACGGGACGTCGTCATCCTGCTGGATTCCATCACCAGACTCGCACGTGCTTACAACACGGTTATTCCTCCCAGTGGAAAAATACTTTCCGGAGGTGTTGACTCAAATGCGCTTTTCAAACCAAAAAGATTTTTCGGTGCAGCCAGAAACATTGAAGAAGGCGGATCACTGACCATCATCGCGACGGCGCTGATTGATACCGGAAGCAGAATGGACGAAGTGATTTTCGAAGAATTCAAAGGAACCGGTAATATGGAACTGGTGCTTGATCGAAAACCTGTTGAAAAACGTATCTTCCCTGCAATTGATCTAAGCAAATCCGGCACACGTAAAGAGGAACTGCTCGTTGACAAACCAGACCTTGACCGGATTTGGGTCCTGCGTAAAGTCCTCTCTCAACTGAATGTTGTTGAAGCATTGGAATTTCTCATTGATAAAATGGAAAAATTCAAAGAAAATGTTAATTTCCTCAATATGATGGATAAGTAATTAAATTTTAAAAAATATTAACCATTAAAAGTAAATAGAAAATGAAACCTGAAATTCATCCAAAATTCGAAAAAACTTCCTTCCGCTGTGCCTGCGGGACTACCTGGGACACACAGTCAACAAAAGGTGGTGAAACAACAGTTGAAATCTGCTCAAACTGTCACCCTTTCTTTACCGGTGCAGGACAAAGTTTAGTGGATACTGCCGGACGAATTGAAAAATTCAACAGACGCTACAAGCGTGCATGACCTTAGATGCTGGATAAACTTGCGGAAATAAACGTACGCTTTGAAAAACTGACAGACGAACTTGGACAACCCGACGTAGTTCAGAACCAGGAGCGTTTCCGGAAATTAAGCCAGGAACACTCAGGCATGCAGGAAATTGTTGAGTGTTATCGCAGTTATCTTGAAATTCAGCATGAACTAAAAGACAACCGTGAATTAGCAGACGCAAAGGACGAAGATCCGGATATCCGCGAAATGGCGGAACAGGAGATTCCGCAACTCAAACAACAGTTGGATGAACTGGAAAAACAAATCCAACTGTTACTCATTCCTAAAGATCCAGACGATTCCCGCAACACTATAATTGAAATTCGCGCTGGTACTGGCGGAGACGAAGCGGCATTATTTGCCAGAGATCTTTTCCAAATGTATGCTCATTTTAGTGAAAGCCGAAAATGGCGCATCAAACTTCTCAATGAAAGCAAAAATGATCTAGGAGGTTTCAAGGAAATCACTTTTTCAATTGAAGGCAAAGATGTTTTCAGTCACTTGAAATTTGAAGGTGGAGTACATCGGGTCCAACGTGTACCGAAAACTGAGACACAAGGGCGCATCCACACTTCAGCCGCAACTGTCGCAGTCTTACCTGAAGTGGAAGATGTTGAGATTGAAATCAATCCCGGAGATTTACGCATAGACGTTTATCGCTCAAGCGGTCCAGGCGGACAGAGCGTGAACACAACAGATTCTGCAGTCAGGATAACTCATCTGCCAACAGGTCTGGTTGTCATCTGCCAAAATGAAAAATCCCAATTAAAAAATAAGGCACAAGCATTAAAAGTTCTCAGAGCAAGGCTCTATGAAAAAGAACTTGAAGCCCAACATTCCGAAAACGCAGAATTACGCCGCGGGATGGTTGGTTCCGGAGACAGAAGCGAACGTATCCGGACTTATAATTTCCCACAGGGACGTATGACGGATCACCGTATCAATCTAACTCTCTACAAACTTGAAGATATAATGCTCGGTAAACTGGAACAGGTGATTGAACCTCTGGTGGCTCACCACCAGGCAGAACTGCTGAAAGCCTCTTGAACATAATGCTTTCAGAGCATAAAGTTTATTCTCTTCTGCTTTAGTTTGTTTTAGCTTCCTTTAGCTTGTGCGGGTTGCAGAACTGACCTAAATCCCAAATTCCAAAACCTAAAACCCAAACATTATCCCCGAAATGGCTTTTGAAACTTTGCTCAGTCCACTAAAAGTTGGCAACACAACCCTGAAAAACCGAGTCATGATGGGCTCCATGCATACCGGACTTGAAGAACAGCCGGATGGTTCATCACGTTTAGCGGCTTTTTACGCAGAACGTGCACGTGGAGGAGTAGGACTCATAGTAACCGGAGGATTTGCACCTAATGCAACTGGTCGTGTTTTTGAAGAAGGTGCGGAATTAGTTTCCGAAGATCAACTTGATTTTCACCGTCCGCTGGTAAAAGCAGTTCATGACAACGGTGGAAAAATAGCATTACAGATTTTGCATACAGGACGTTATGGCATGATGGAAACCTGCGTCGCGCCCTCACCGATTACCGCGCCAATCAATTTTTATCGGCCCAAAGAATTAACGCATGAAGAAATTTTACAAACCATAGAAGATTATGTGCGTTGCGCAAAGCTGGCAAAAATGGCTGGTTATGACGGTGTAGAAATAATGGGTTCTGAAGGTTATCTGATCAACCAGTTCATTGCCAAATGTACAAACAAACGCAGCGATGACTGGGGAGGTTCTTTTGAAAACAGAATCCGCTTTGCACTCAATATTGTAGAACGTGTACGGGAGGAATCCGGAGAAGATTTTCTAATTATTTTCCGCCTTTCCTGTCTTGATTTAGTTGAAGACGGCAGCAGTTTTGAAGAAGTAGTAGAACTCGGACAACGTGTAGAAACGGCGGGAGCGTCTCTCATAAATACCGGAATCGGCTGGCATGAAGCACGGATTCCCACAATCGGCATGATGGTTCCACGTGCTGCATTTGCCTGGGTTACCGGAAAATTACGGCCACACCTCAAGATTCCAATCGTGACATCGAACCGTATCAACGATCCGTATATTGCAGAAAGCCTTTTGAGAGACGGACTGGCGGACATGGTTTCAATGGCGCGTCCATTATTAGCGGATGAAAATTTTGTCAACAAAACGGCTGCTGGCCAACCGGATGAAATCAATACTTGTATAGCCTGTAATCAAGCTTGTCTTGATCATCTGTTTCAAATGAAAACTGCAACCTGTCTGGTAAATCCTCGTGCGGGACGTGAGACAGAATTAAATTACGAACCAGCGACAACTTTAAAAAATATTGCTGTTATCGGCGCCGGTCCAGCAGGAATGACCGCTGCCTACATTTCTGCGATGCGTGGTCATAAAGTAACTTTGTTTGATCAACGTGCTGAACTGGGCGGACAAATAAACTATGCAGTGAAAATTCCAGGCAAACAAGAATTTTATGAAGTGCTGCGGTTCTATCGTGTGATGCTGCTAAAATATGGAGTAGAACTCAAATTGGGGCAAACCGTAAATCAGGAGACTCTTGTAGCAGGAAATTATGACGCAGTCGTGTTGGCCACCGGAGTACGACCTCGAGCACTGGAACTCGAAGGAGCCGATCATGCTAAAGTACTGAGTTATTTGGATGTACTGGACGGTGAATGTATAGTCGGAAACAAAGTTGCCATAATCGGTGCAGGAGGAATCGGCATTGATGTCGCACATTATTTAACAGCAAAAACACCTTTTTCTGGAGATGTTCCGGAATATTTACAGGGTTATGGAATTCTGGATTCCGAAAAAGCAATGGCTCTGCGCAAACCGAAAAAAAGGGAAGTTACGGTTTTTCAGCGATCCACCGATAAAATTGGTAAACGTCTCGGAAAAACAACAGGTTGGGCACACATCCAAACTTT
>JABGPG010000158.1 GCA_018645085.1 Deltaproteobacteria bacterium | reverse complement strand
TAAATTCATTCCCCGAAATTACAGTGTCTTTGCGAGTTTATTTAAATTAGCGAATAAGATAATTCACCCGCATAATTCAATAATAATTTTGAGAGTAAGCTCAAAATATTGGAGATATTTCTGCAGTAGCCTGAAAAATTTTATTACTTTTTGCAAATATATATAATTCAATATAAACAGTATATTCACTTAGTTTTTATAACAATCAAACAATTTTTTCATCACGGATTGTGTTTTCAGGCCACAATTTTGCTACATGTAGACTAAGAGCGCAAAAAACTAGAGCAACATTGGCGACTAATTCGAAAATCCAAATTTAGGCAAAGGCTAATAATTTGGGAAAAAATAAAACAGAGTTTTCGAGAAAATAACATGAGCAAGGTTTTCTACCCTTTTATTGACAGCCCTAAGTCAGAGCAGATGCCAAAGAGTGATGAATGGCAAATAGAAGAAAACTATTTAAACCTCTGGAGCTATTTGAGAAGGAGGTATCCCAGTGTTGATTTGGAAGAAAAAAAGTTTTATGATTTGATCCAGATAAAAACTTCGCTTGAAGGTCCACATCAACTCAGGGAATGGAACGAAGATATAGCTTCTGTACGCAAGCATTGATCACTGTTCGTGAACCACACCCTGTAAGGGTAATTATTCATGAAGTCTTTTGACAGCATCGACAAATCTTTTGAGGAGCGTTTTGATCCTAAACTGCGAACGATAGGAGAATCCCATCTCCAAAATTACGACAAACAAAAAGAACTAATCCAGCCTTCAAAATATTTCCGCATAGAATTTTCAACATCAATTTCTGAAAAGACAAAAAACTTTTTGAACGGAAAACTTCCGGGAATCCTGGATTTTTCGGGAAAATTTGGTCTGCAACTCCCTCACGCAGGTCATTTGTTACGCTTTTTAGATCAGCAAACATACGAGAGCGAAATTGGATCAGCACTACCGAAAAATGTCACGCTTCCCGCATCACGTCTGAAAGTCAACAACACGACACGTTCTTATGAAGTGACGATTATTTTACCCGGAGAACTGAACTCGGCGGAGTTGATTGTAAACATTACACGTAATTTATTTTCAAAACTATGCGGAAATATTTTCTTCAATGAGCAAATTTTGCCTCTCGAATTTTACCGGCAAAGCGTAAACCGGCAAAAACAAAGCAGTGCTGCAGTTCCGGAGATATTGTTCATGGTTGAAGAACTTAACTTCCCCTCAAAAAGTCTGCAGGCATTTTGCGAAAGTGTGGCAAAATCATACATGCTTGAGCTGAAAAAAGAAGGTGTAAAAATCCGCAAACAATTAATTTCGGAGTGGCGGGAAAAGTGGAAATCTCAGTCTCTGTCAACCGAGGAACAGCACACGCTGGATTCCATATTTAGCGAATTCAAACAGACTTTCCGCACAAATCCGGAAATTTTTAATCAGACTCTGATTGAACGGATTCAGCAACTAAATACACAACTGCATTTCATTTTACCGCATGAACGCCGGGCTTATGAAAATTTCAATCAGCAACGTTTCACCCATTACATCCGCTCAGTAAAAAACAAACTGGAAGAAATATCCGCACTTTCCGGATTTATTGAGGAACTGCATGAGCTTTTAAATCAAGCACCGGAGGCCGCTGATATGGAAGGAGTCGGTGCTCAAATAAGATCACGTATGCAGGAACTTCGGAGGGATAAGAAAGTCATTCAGTTTTATGTTCCGGAGATGCCGCAAAACCCGGACTTGAAGCGTATCCAGCAAAGATTTCCGCTGAGCTTGATAAAAATGCTGCCCTCCGGAACTCCACTCAAAGAGTGGTCAAAAGAAATAAAACGACTGGAAAAAAGTTATGCTGAATCGATGTATTCAAAACTTTATGCCGCTCTTCACAGTCTGAGTGAATGGACACTTGCACTTCAAGAAAATAGGATTGATTCTTTTAAAGAAAGTGCGGATGCTCAGCGCTTAAAAAAGCTGCTGGCGGTTTTGAAATATAGAGCTCCCGCGCTTGAAGGTTTGCAAAGCACGCTTGGGATAATGCTGGATCTCAGCGAGCAATCACTTCCGAAATCCAAGGACAATGAGACAGCTCGGCAGTTGGTACCGCTGGATGATTTTAGTAAAGCCTGGAGCTATTTTATCTCTGCTATTTTGACAATGCATTATTATCAGCAAGATTCTGCATCAGCAACTCTCCCGCAAGGTTTCCGGACTGAGAATTACCTGAAGTCAATTTTGGAGTTTGTTGACCGGCAATGTTCACGTGGAATAAACCATTTCCACATCGTCAAACTGTTCTGGCTGGTTTATGAGGAAAAAGGTACAGACGCTTTACCGTTTTTGCTTTACTGCGTTCAAAAGCCGCAGGACATTCTACGCTACACCTTACATCTCACGATGCGTCCGCAAACAGAAAATAGCAACCTTGAAAAACGTCTTGAGAAACTTCCTCAATACCGGGACGCCTGGATTGCTGCTTATCAAAACCGCTTAAATGAGAGCGGAAATTAGAAAAGTTAAATGTTTGCCGATCGGTTATTTTCGGCAGGAGTAAAATCAGTGGGCAATCTGAATCAGATTTGAGGCTGAGAGCAACATTAAAAACAACTCGATCACAGTAATCACAACAAGAGGTTTGATGCCTCTCTGCAGGAATTTAAAAAACAAAACCAGGTAACAAACAAGTGTTATTGAAGCTAAAACAGCAACACCTAAAAGTGGTGCCACATCACCGTAGCCCAGCTCTGAAATCCACTGCCATCCTGTAGGCGCACCTGTTTTTGCTAAATATTGGTCCAAAGGGAGAGACCAGTATTGAGGGAGATCTTTCAGCGGAACATGAGGCGTCAGCATTCCCGTCAAATACAAAGCAAAACCAACGACAAGCACAAACAAACCAAGATGGTTCATATGGTAAACTATTCTTGCGTATATTTGCTGTTCGGACGCGTTTTCAAAGGCTGAAGTATTTTCCATTAAAGAGCTCAGTTTCAGTTCAAATCCCAAATGCTTTCATTAAGGATCGGACACCCGCAAAGAAGAGGACACCGATTACCATGTTACGTATCACCGAAGGCTTAACTTTCGGCAGCAGCTTTGAACCAATTTTTGCACCCAGCATTATGCCGACCATCGAAGGTACAGTAAGCATCGGTAAAACTGCGCCTTTATTCATGTAAATCCAGGCTGCCGTGCTGTCAGTGATAGAGAGTGCAAAACTACTCGTTGCGACTGCGACCTTAACCGGTGCACCCATGACGAGGTTTAAAATTGCGACATTTGCCCAGCCTGCTCCTAAACCGAAAATGCCCGCCAACAATCCCACAATTACAAAACCCAACATGCCTTTCGTGGTATTGTGCACAGTCCAGCGAATTTCTTTTCCGGTAGTTTCTTCAGTATAAATCCCGTTTATCTGCAACAGTTGCGTTAAATAATTACCGGGTGTAACGGACGGGTTTTCCGAGTTTTTCGCAAAGAGCATGATAAAGACGATAGCGATAATCGTAACCCCTAAACTGCCCTGAATATAAGCCGGATTTAAGGCGGAAAGCCAGAGTCCCAGAAAGGCACCGATAATGGCAAAGGCAGAAGCAACCAAAGCGGAAGGCATAGCAAGTTTTAAGCTCGCCAGATTTTTTTCAAGCAAATGCGGAGCCGCTGCTAAAGAACTTCCAAGTGCAATGAAAAGTCCAGTACCGCGGACAAAATCAATATGAAACGGAAAAAAACTGGTGGCTAAAGGAACGAACAAAACTCCACCGCCTATGCCTGCCATTACACCAAAAATGCCTATCAAAAAAGTTGTAAAAAACAAGATTGTCGGCCAACCCCACCATGGCATAATGAATTCAGCAGAAGTTCCGGCCAACAGGATTGACGGCAGCAAAAAGATTGTCAACGATAAAATTAATTTGCACAAAATGTTCTGCTTCATTGAACTACCTTCACTGTTCCACCGGAAAAGCTGCCTGCTGCCAGTCAGCCATACCGGAACTGTTTATACAAACCAGATTTTCTAAGCCCTGCATACTGAGCATAGTGTAGACCGTTTGCGCCCTACGTCCGGAATGACAGTGTAAAAACACTCTGTCATAACCACGTATTTCGTCAATAAACGCCTGTTCATTTCCCATGGGAATATTCAAACTTCCCGGCACATGACCCTGATTGTATTCACTAGGCATCCGGACATCAATAACCTTCTCAGTGGGATTAAGTTTGTCCAGCATCTGATGTAAATCATGCATCGTGAAATTATCTTCATTGACATGACCAAGTTCCAGCGAATATCCGCATTTCATATTTAGCGGAACAGCCTCATCAATTCTTTTTGGTTTAGGTAAATTAAGATTGTTCATGATTTGGACAAATTTTTCCAGGGTTTGTCCACTGCCGATTCTGGAGTTAAATGATTTTTCTTCCCTGATACAGGAAGCTGTTCGGCCAAGATAATCATGTCCAGGATAGACGAGGGTACTGTCCGGATAAGCGTATAATTTCTGCGTAATACTATTAAACATTTTTTCCGGATCTCCTTGTTGAAAATCCGTTCTTCCGCAACCGCGAATCAACAAAGAATCTCCAGTGAAAAGTCTGCCTTCTGTATAGAAACTTGTGCAGGCATCGGTGTGGCCTGGAGTTGAAATTGCTTTGAGTTTAAAGCGTCCAAATTCCAACTCATCTCCATCGCTGAGTAGAAGATCCGCACACTGTACTGCAGAGGTTTCTCCAAAAGCGCTTTTTGCTCCGGTCGCATCACGCAGCATACAGGAAGATGTTACATGATCTGCATGGACATGGGTGTCAATCACATACTTGAGTTCAATACCAAGTTCTTCGATGAACTGCAGACTACGGTCAAACTGCTCCTTAACCGGATCAATGATCAATCCCTCCATAGTGTCAGAATCAAACATCAGATAGGTGAAAGTTCCGGTATCTTTATCAAATAATTGTCGAAATACAAAAGACGACTTCTCGTTATTGTTCATATCAATTTTGTTTTTAAGTACAGTAAACGTCTTTTATCAGGTCAAATAATTCGATTATTTTTTTATTTGAAATCCGATAAAAAGAATATGTTGCCTCGCGTCGAGAAACCAACACTCCACGGCTTTTCAGTAAAGACAAGTGTTGAGAAAGTGTTGTTTGCCTGATGCCTGTATAGTACTCCAAATTCTGCACAGTTTGTTCACCATCACGTAAAGCACACATTATCCGTAAGCGTGCAGGATGGGACAAAACCTTTAGACTCTGGGCTGCTATCTCAATATTTTCTTCCTGTTCACCGAATAACAGGGCGAGTTCACATTTTAATGCTTCGTTTTTGCTCACTTTATTCTCCATATCAACCTCCATTAATTGACATATATCTTAATATACAAATATAAAGAAATCCAGCCCGATCAGGAATTAATTTGCTGTCATCAAAAAAACATAAATTCGTGCTATTTTGAATGAGAGCGAAATATATTGCTTAAACGGCAGTATTAATATCAATTATTTAACTCCCAACTCTCAAAATCCGACTGCGACTGAACAAGCTCGGCATATATTTTCCATTTCGGGATTGCTGATTTAGCCGCGTAGTGTATTACTGTTTTATTTTGCTAACTGTCTCTAATCTTCTCTTGAAGTATTTAAATCAGCAATTATACCAGTAATTTTACAGCACTTATATAATCAAAGCTATCTTACTAATTTGATAAGTTTTATTGTGGTAAAAAACAAGCGTCTAATTTGGTAAATATTTTAGCGTAATTAAGCCGCATCATGATTTAGAAATAAGAGGGTGCTTGGCATATTTTTCGCAGAGATATGTCTATAAATGCAAAACTTTCCCTGTATAAGATTTTTGAGAAGAGGTAATATGAAATGGTTCAAATTCGAACCTCAGGAAGAGGAAGTAACCGAAGCTGATACATCGCCTGTTTTAGTATACTTAAGTCCAGAAGCACTAAAACATGCTGTTATTGTAGATGATTTTGGTTCATTCCAGGACAGTCCTGAGTGCATTCCGGGTGGGCGACTTTTTGAAGTCAGCCGACAATACAGTTACCGTTTGCGTCAAGTAGCGGATCTCGTTGAGGAGCCTCTTGAGGATCACAACTTACAGATGAAAGCACAGACCAAACGTAATTTTCACGCGGAAATTCGACCCGAAAAACGCTTGAACAGTGCTGATGACAGCATGTCTGGTGGAGGACAAAATTCTAATTACCCGGAGTCTTCACTCTTAGACATCGCTAAAAATTCCGGAGAAGTAACCCAACCCCTTCAAAAGGTACGTCCTGAACAGGTGCCGTTTAAAGATCTGGAATCTCTCTTCGTCAAGTAAGCATGTTCCAGTCAGGCTGTAGAATCTGCAGCCTGCACAACTTCAGCCTTTAAAGATCATTATTTCAACAGCTGAATTTTTCCTCTACGCAGAGTCAGAAGCTGCATTTCCCGCTGAACTTCCCCTTTTTCATCAAAGCGTAAATTACCTGTAACACCCGGAAAAATCTGCATATTTGCCAACGCATTCCGCAGTTCCCGGTGACTTTGGTTTCGTTCTTCTTCAAGCAGCTTCATCAAGATCAACAAGGTATCATAGGCATAAGCAGTATAAGGTGTTGGCCCCAGATAATTTTGATGCCGATATAAAATTCTTTCGTGTAGTCTCAGCAACTGTTGCATGGCAAGTGTTTTAGCCTGCGGGAAGAAGCTGTCCACAAAAACCGGTTTTCTGATCCCGCGTAGTCCGGGTGCAAACGGGAGTGCAGCATCGTTCCAACCACTGTCTCCAAGGAAAGCGATATTTTTCATTTTGTAAACTGCACTATAAGGAAAAATAAGTCTCAAATTTTTCACCCCGCCAGAACCTACGGCAACGAACACCGCATCAAAGTTGTGGACTGGAACTTCCTTTTCTTTGAGTTCCTTTAAAATACTTTTTTCTTTAGCGCTTATACGCTGACTTTTACCGGTGAAAGTATCAAACTCATTCACCAGGCTTTTTTGACCTTCATTTTTAAAACCTTCAACTGCGACTACTTCACAACCTTTAAGTACTGCTGCCTCCCAAAAAAGGCGCATCTTTTGTCGACCCTCTCTAGTTTTTGCGTAAAGAATCAGGAAACGGCACGCCTGCAGTTCACTCACAGCATAATCCAGCACTTCCTGAACCTCCTGTTTCCAGCTTTGATTATTACGAAAAATGTAGTCTCCTAATTCCGGAATACCGGCTGTCAGTGACAGGGAAATTAACGGTACACGTAACCTCTCTGCTTCTTCCGCGGCCGCTTCTGAAGTTTTCCGGGCAAGAGGTCCTATGATGGCAATTACACGTTCTTTTTCCACAAGTTCGCGGACTGCGCTTTTTGTTTTCTCAGAATTCAAATGTGAGTCTCTGACCACAAGTTCCCACGGACCTGCAGTTTTATTTGCTTGAGCGACAACTGTTACATTGTCAGTTTGCAGAAAATTACTACTAATTTCAAAATTTTGGAAAGATGTGTTATCGCTGATATTTTCACTTAGCACGGTTTTTTCATTGGCACGCAGAGCAAGCCACAAACCATTCAGCGTTTCCTGGGCCAGTCCTGCTACTTTTGCACTGGAACTACTCAAAGGTAGAATTACACCAATTCTGCGAGGGTTAAGATTGAGGGCAGTGGTGAAGTTGCTCTGCATTTGTTCAAGTAGTTCAATCTGCTCCAAGTCCGCGTTTACGCGAGCCAACTCGAGTCGCAGATCCACAATTTCCAGAGCTTCTCGGTAACGTTTTTGTTGAACGAGCAGTTCGAGTTTCAGCGATGGTATTTGCTCCTGCAGCCAGCTTAAATTTGGAAAATCCACTGATATATTATGTAGTTCTTCAACAAACTGAACTTCTTTCAGCAACCGGATTAGTTTTTCCGGATCAGCCATTTTTGCGGTTTCCACATTACTCAGTTCATCAAGTCGATATTGAATTGCGGTGAAAAGATCACCATGAAGCAGCGCTTCATCACTGAGCATACGCAAATAATCACTGCGCAGTTTTGGTTCTAAAGTTTTAGCGGTACGTTCCCGCAAAACCAGATTTTGACTGAGTGCTTTATTTTGAGACTGGAGAGCCTTGTTCAAATAATAAAAAATTAAAGGCGAAAGCGGACTTTGCTGTCGTTCGCTCAAAAACGCTTCTGCCAGGATTTCTGCAGATGACCACTCATTCAGTTGATAAAGCAGTTGAACTTTGAGGCGTGTACGTTCCTCAACTTCCAACTGGGATTCAATTTCCAGATACCTTTCCCTCGCTGCATCCGGATTTGAAATGAGCAGCCTTTCAATTTCTGCTACCAGCATAAAAACTCCGGCAAATTCCGTGTCCGCCCATTCCGGTTGTGTTTCAAACGTTTCGTTATCCGTAGCAGAGTTGTTGGCGGAATTATCGGCAGACTCTTGATCACTTGTGGTAAACCAAGGAAATAGTTTGCTGAAAAATGAACCGGAAAATATTGCGTCATCTTCTTCCGCTTTTATCGAAGGAAGAGTGGGGATTGGAGGCGTTAATGAAGGCGTTATGACGTTTTGGAAACTACTTTCAGTTTGAGCAGATTCCGCTTCAAGGAGTGCTGCAGGTGCAGACAACAAGTCTGAAGGCAACAATGGAGTTTTTTGTCCGTCAGGTTCTATCTTAACAGCAGTTTCGGTTTCTGTTTCGTCTATAAGCTCAGTATTTTGCTCTAACCACGCACGGTCACTCAGTAAACTTTGGGCAAACGCATTTCCGGAAAATGTCTGCAAACTCCAGAGAATCAGCAGCATACAGAAAATAAGCGGGAAAGTTGCGTTTCGATGTAAAATCACTTTTTTATCCAATTTTTCTTTTATTCGTTGGAAGCTAAAATTGAACCAGGAACACGGTGATTATCTTCCCGTATCGTGAGGTGTTGACTGTCAAAATACTCTAGCAAATCAATAGCGTGTTTGCGAGAAATGTTTAATAATTCTTTGAATTGGATCACAGTAATACTTTGATTATCCTGCAAATATTTCTTCAGACTAATTAAAATTTCCTTTGTTTGTTCCGGTGCATAGTACAGGTCATCCGCGACACGCACAAGCCGTTTGGAATGCACCGCTGATTTGAGCATTGCCACACCTTCTTTTTCGTTCATTTCAAGTTCTTCCAACAAACGTGTACGGCGGTGAGGCCGAAATCCGCCTGCTTTTATCAACTCAAGACAGCGTGCTAAACCGGCTTCCTGTGCTTGAGAAACTTGTGGTTGATGTTCTGTAAGAGAGAAGTACTGTCCGTTTTGTAAAAACTTGCCCAGCTTTACCATGTATTTTAATAGAATTTCAACCTCTTTTTCTGTGAAAATCAAAGAGAGCTTCCCGGCCAGTTCGGATCGTGACATACCTTCACGATCCGCAAATTTTTTGTGATGGATAGTTAAGACTTTACTCAAAAAATCACCGATACGTTCAACATGTTCAACATGCAGATAACGTTTTGAAAAGGGATCGACACAAAGCACCTGTTGCTGACTTTGCAGAAGTTGCAGAACTTTAGCGGATTGTTTGGCAGAAAGACCGGAACGGACCGAAAATTCTGCTTCAATCACACCCTTCACAGACTGCAGATAGATCACCTCCGCAGATCGTACATTTTCGTCACCGGCATGCAGACGCCGGAGACGTTCCGGAAGTTCGTGCAGAACTCTTCTTGATTTGCTGGGAGAAGGATCAATCACCATTCCTCCACCTAAAGTAAACATCGGTGAATAACTCCTGACAATAAAACGGTCACCGTGTCTCGCACTGACCAGGCTTTCCAGACGGAACTGAACCAGTGTTGTTTTTCCCGCTGACAAAGTTTCACCCTCTAACAGAACAATCCTGCCAAAAACTTCCTGACTGCCTAAATGAAGTCGGATACGTGTTCTGTTTTTCAAAGCCGATGAGACATCCTCAAGCAGAGTCAGCGAGGCATTCAGCATATAACTGGTGAGTAATGACTCCTCCTTTGCCAGTTGATCACCACGCTGAATTTCTTCTTTGCTAATTCCAGCCAAATTAAGAGCAGCCCGCTGTCCGGCAAAAACTTCATTAACTGTCTGACTGTGAGCCTGCAGTCCGCGAATTCGAATACTGCGTTGTTGCGGAAATTGCTGTACTTCTTCATCATGTCTGACTGATCCACTGAGCAC
The DNA here is from genome assembly GCA_018645085.1 of Deltaproteobacteria bacterium. Classification (GTDB taxonomy): domain Bacteria; phylum SAR324; class SAR324; order SAR324; family NAC60-12; genus Arctic96AD-7. The sequence goes on along the minus strand of JABGPG010000158.1, from coordinate 3,467 downwards.
TGTACCGGTAACGACTGTGCCAAATCCCTTGAGCGTGAAGGAACGGTCAACATTCAAGCGGAATGGTTTTTCAATTTCAGCTGCAGGAATTTGTTTGGCCAGTTTTGATAATGCTTGCCGAAGTTCAGTTAATCCTTCTCCGCTTGTAGCGGAAACCGGAATCACCGGTTTGCCTTCGAGAAAAGTGCCCTCCAGTAATTCAGCAACTTCCTCTTGACAAAGCTCTACCATATCAGAGTCTTCCACCAAATCAATCCGTGTAATTGCCACAAGTCCAGTTTTAATTTTCAGCAGATTACAGATATTCAGATGTTCCCGTGTTTGAGGCATCACCCCCTCATCTGCAGCCACAACAAGCAGTACCGCATCCATTCCTGCCACGCCGGCGAGCATATTATGAATAAACTTTTCGTGTCCCGGAACATCCACAAATGCCAGCTGATTTCCCTGTTCGTCCTCATAATGAGCAAATCCAAGGTCAATTGTGATCCCGCGTTTTTTTTCTTCTGCCCAACGGTCTGTGTCCACTCCTGTGAGAGCTTTGACCAAAGTTGTTTTTCCATGATCAATGTGCCCGCTTGTGCCAATCACAAACGGTCTGGAAGCAGGTTTTACAGTTTTACTGGTAGACATTTTTTAAGCTGGAGTACGAGCGTTTTAATTAAATCAGACGATTTTTGGTGCTTCAGGACAACTTCTAAACATTTATTCTAGTATCAAGCGACACAGGACTCAAGTTGCTCAAGCACTATTTCACTGACTTCAGTATAATAATTTGCTATAATCGATCCAATAACAAAAAGTCTTAAATCCACTCCGCAGTTGAAGCAGAAATCCGGAAAAGATGAAGATCCAGAGGCTGTTCGATTACCGGTTCGTTTCAATTAAAAAGACGCGGATTCAGGATTTTTCTACACCAACACAATAAAATATTATAAATAATGTTGACTTGCATACTTCACCGCAATGCTGAGAAAAAGTTAAGACTGCCAAAAAATAACATGCAGCAGCTTAAAGCAAATACGTTTTTTGTTTTCACAGCACTACTTTTACTCCTGCTGCCTCAAGGAGTTACAGCAGTAGAAACTTTTTCCAGAGATTCCGAACACAGGGGAATAGTAGACCTTTCCCCGTACCAAATTTATCCTGAGAACAGGATGGGCAACGGAATTTACCTCGACAATAAACTTTTAGATTCTCACCCTCAACGGGTGATTCTTAATATTACCAGCATAAAAAATACTAAAAGTTACGTTTATCTCTACCGTGCACAAAATGGAGTATTGGGACTGGACATCGTTAAAAATGATGCAGACGGAGATGCAAGATTTTGGAAGGTTGATCCGGAATTCTACCAGTACACAAACCGCGATTTTGGCATTCAAAGAGTTTTCAGGATATTTCAGGATAAAGTGCTCCCCCTGCTTACACACCTCCGTACCGGTGCCGGTGTGGCGACTTCTACGAATCACGCAATTTTTTATCATATTACGGATTCAAAAGATATTACACGCACCAATTCAAGCGGACAGCAAATTACTCAAAGAGTTTACACTTTCAGGCTGCATCTCATCAACCGCAACTTTGAAAAAATTCAAAGTCTCTTGAATCTCCAGGTTCAGGATGTTAGTCACCGTTTAAAACTGAAGTGGGTAAATGAATATTCTATAAGTTACAAACTGAGTAACGGTAAAAAAGAAACCGTTGATTTGCGAAAATACGCACCCAAGTTTTTTTAAAACTGCCTTAGCTTTCCTGTTGTAACAGCATTATTTTGAACCTCCTGAAAAACCAACCTAAGCCCGAACAATGACGCCTGAAATTTCCTGCATAATTTATGATATGGATGGTCTTCTCCTCGATACAGAAGGCATTTACACTGAAGTCACTCAAGAAATAGTTGCAGAATACGGAAAGGTTTTTGACTGGTCGATCAAAAAAAAGATTATTGGACGCAGATCAATTCAGGCAGCACAGATTATAGTTGATAGTCTGGATTTGCCTATTACAGCACAGGATTATCTGGACTCAAGAAAAGACGTTTTGCTGGAGCGATTCCGGGACACGCAGGCCTTGCCGGGCGCAAAAGCTCTGACAACACATTTTTTTCAAAGCGGAATTCCGCAGGCACTAGCCACCAGTTCTTCGTCTCCAATGTTTGAGGCAAAATATGAAAAACACAAACAGTGGTTTTCCCAATTCAAGCAGATTGTCCGCGGAGATGATCCTGAATTGAAAGAGGGGAAGCCTGCACCTGATATTTTCCTGCTAGCGGCAGAACGTCTCGGAGTAGATCCAGCGCAGTGTCTTGTTTTTGAGGATGCACCTTCCGGTTCCGAAGCAGCATTAGCAGCTGGAATGTCAGTGGTTGTAGTTCCGGATCCTAATATGGATCATTCTCTCTACCGGAATGCCTCACAAATTTTGTCTTCGCTGAAGGACTTTGATCCGGAATATTGGGGACTGCCAAAGTTCAGCTGAAGAATTTCACCAAAAATAAAAATGAAAGTCCTTGTTACAGGAGCATCCGGATTAATCGGATCCGCGCTGAGCAAATTCCTGACTGCGGGCGGTCATTCTGTAATCCGTTTGCAGCGTAAGAATTTTGAGCCGGAATCACCTGTTTGGGACCTGGAAAATTGTATAAATGATTTAGCTCGCAACAGGGAAAAATATGCTGTCGTTCATTTAGCAGGTGAGAATATTGCAGACGGTCGCTGGAGTAAAAAAAAGAAAGACCGTATCCTGAACAGCCGTGTTCACGGTACAAAATTTTTAGCCGCTTATTTTGCCGGTACAGATTTCAAACCTGAGCTGATTATTTCCGCCTCCGCTGTTGGATTCTACGGTGAGCGCGGAACAGAGATTATTGACGAGTCCTTCGCGTCGGGCAGCGGGTTTCTGGCAGGGGTTTGTCAGCAGTGGGAAGATTCAGCAAATATTGCTGAAGACGCTGGGATTCGCGTAGTAAACGCTCGCTTTGGCGCGGTTCTCAGCAGTTCAGGAGGTGCACTTAGAAAGATGCTCCTGCCTTTTAAAATGGGACTTGGCGGTATTATCGGCAGCGGGGAACAGTATTTCAGCTGGGTCAGTATCGATGACGCTGTGAGAATAATCCAACATATAATTGCCGATGATTCAATCCGTGGTCCTGTAAATTTTGCAGCCCCGAATGCTGTCAGCAACCGTGAATTTACAAAAACCCTGGGACGTGTTTTGCGAAGGCCAACGATATTCCCATTGCCAGCCGTAGTGGCCAGACTTGCTTTTGGCGAAATGGCAGATGAGTTGCTACTAACCCCTATCCGTGTTTATCCCAAAAAAATTGTTGAAAGCGGCTACAAGTTTCTACACCCGGAACTTGGTGAAGCTCTAAAACACATACTGAAAGCTGAGACCTTTACCAAAGAATAAAACCCCAGCTGTTTTCGGTCTAAAATTGAGCTTTTAGAGAAGTTTTTTATTTT
>JABGPG010000014.1 GCA_018645085.1 Deltaproteobacteria bacterium | reverse complement strand
ACGCGGTTTCGCCATCTTTTGCCACCCATTTCAAAACTTCTTCGTCACTTTCAACTTCCGGCCCGGGTGACAACTCTCCGGCATTATATTGATCAAAGGCCGGTTGATTCAAGATATTACGTGCGCAACGCACCGCTTCGCCCCACTCACGACGATCCTGCTCAGTGGATAAATAATTAAAGCGCAGTTTTGGATAAACTCTCGGGTCAGTGGACTGGATTTTGACGGAACCCTGCGCATCCGAATACATCGGGCCGACATGGACTTGGTAACCGTGTCCTGAACCAGGAGAAGAACCATCGTAACGGATTGCAAGCGGTAAAAAATGAAACATGATATTTGGATATTTTTCCTGCTCATTACTGCGGATAAAACCTCCGGCTTCAAAATGATTCGTGGCGGCTGGACCTTTACGGTGAAAAAGCCATTGATAACCGATCCATGGTTTGTTGTACCATTTCAAGGCGGGAGCCATGGAAACCGGTTTTTTGCAGGCATATTGGATATAGACTTCCAAATGATCCTGCATATTTTCACCAACTCCAGGCAAATCATGCACGACATCAATTCCGAGTTTTTCCAATTCTGCGGCATTGCCAATTCCGGAAAGTTGCAAAAGTTGCGGAGAGTTGATTGCACCTCCACAACAAATGATTTCACCGGCATAAACTTTTTCGGATCGTCCCTGACTTTTGGAAAACTCTACTCCAACAGCACGGGTTGTCCCTCCAGGATTATTATTTTCAAATAAAATTTTGGTAGTCAGTGTGCGGCACTGAACAGTGAGATTCGGACGCTTTTTGACCGGATGCAAATACGCTCTTGCCGCACTCATTCTCCGGCCTCGATGGAGGTTGCGGTCAAAGCGCGCAAAACCCTCCTGTTTGTAACCGTTCACATCATCGGTCAAGGGATAACCTGCTTCCTGAACTGCTTCAAAAAAGGCACCGAACAACGGATTTTCACAAGGCCCTCTTTCCATGATCAAGGGTCCTTCAGCACCACGGAAATCATCTCCACCCGCCAAACAATTTTCCATGCGTTTGAAATAGGGCAGACAGTGTGCGTAATCCCAGTTTTCCATCCCGGAATCAGCGGCCCAGCGTTCATAGTCCATTGGATTTCCACGCTGAAAAATCATGCCGTTGATACTGCTCGATCCTCCCAGAACTTTACCACGTCCATGAAAAACACGACGGTTGTTCATGAAAGGTTCCGGTTCAGATTCATAACACCAGTCATAGTATTTGTTACCGATTGGAAATGTTAAACCGGCAGGCATATGGATAAAAATATCCCAAATATAATCCGGTCGTCCTGCTTCCAGAACCAGTACTTTGTGGGAAGGATCAGCACTCAAGCGGCTGGCCAAGGCACAACCTGCAGAGCCGCCGCCGATGATGATTGTATCGTAATGTGTTTTTGACATTTTTGAACTTTGTTTTGCAGAGTTAATTATTCAAGACTTAACACTTAACTGTTTTTGAAATAGGCTGCCGAAGTTTTCAGGGGAATCCTTAATTCCGGACAGGCGCAGTAAATGCCAGGCCAGCGCGTGGTTGCTGGACGTCACCGGTTTTCCTAAACGTGCTTCCGCTTCTTCAATGATTGACGCTACTCTCAAATTTGTACAAGAAACAAAAACACCGTCACATTCAGCACTCGCACCAATTTTTTCAATAGCTGTAAGAATTGAATCAGAGGAAATTCTACCGACAATAAAATCGTCGGATTCAAAAAATGATCCGGTTACGGGAATTTCAAAGCCGGACTTTAGGAGATTGTCCCGCATTTCGGCGGTAATAGCCGGATCATAAGGTGTCAACAGCGCGATCCTCTTGAGTCCCAGCGCACGCAAAGCAGCTTTGCAGGCAGTCAGAGGATTTGAACACGGAGTTTCAGGATGTATACGCTGAATTGCTTTTTCAACGCGATCTTCTCCAATAATTGTTGCACCAGAGGTACAGCCGTAACCAATCGCACTAAAGTTAAAAGACTCCGGCAATAAAGCCGCGGCTACCGGCAAGTCCGCTTCCATTTTTGCCAATGATGACTTCGTTATCTCCATCTCATTTGGGATACGCGAATGATAAAGCGTAACACCTTCAATGTTCAACAGAGTGCGAAATTCATACTCCAGTGTTTGATCCGAGCTAAGCACTATTATACCTAGATTTGCCCGCTC
>JABGPG010000141.1:6567-13934 GCA_018645085.1 Deltaproteobacteria bacterium | reverse complement strand
TGAAACAAGTGCCTTTTCTAATACTTCCGGCGTAAGTAGTTCTGGAGGTGGTACCGGTTTGAGTGCCTACAGTCGCTACGAACTTGTGGCCGGTAGCACCTCATATATTTCAAATAGCGACATGAGTAAATGTGTCACCTATTCTGACAATTATACAGTTGATCCAAGTTCAGGCAGTGATTGTGTTACGAAAGCAATTGCGGATGGTGTTACGATCACTGAAATCATACCGATCTTCAAATTTGACAGCATGACTGACATCACCGGCGGAGGTAGTTTGAGCAGCAGACTTGATATGGTCAGTGAACTGACCAGCATATCAACTGCGCTTGATGCAGATTTTACCTCGCTCGGCATTAGTTCTACAAACAGTCTCCGCGTAAGTCTTTCCGCCGGACTGAGCAAATTGGATAATGGCGCTACTGCCACGAACAGCGGCACCTGCATTGCGGTAACTGGCTTTGATTTGCTTTATTTGCTTGTTAAAAATTCGGCAGACAACAGCACCTCCTCAACTGATTTAAAAAGCAAAAACCTGCTCAGCCTGACTGATTTAACCAGTTCTGTTGACAGCAGTTTGAGTGCAGTAGAAATTAGTGGTTACACTATGACTAATGCCAGACTGGTTTTTGCTACTGACAGTCCTGCGACAACATACACTGATTCCTACGAAAAAGCGGAAAGTTCACTCTACACAGCTATTAAAAACACCAACAGTATTGGTGCGGAAAGTAGTAGTGTTAAAGGTGACGGAAAAGTCAGTTTCCGTGAATTAATCTGCATTGCTGAAAATTAATATGCAGCGTATTGTTGCAGCTCTTTTTCTTTGGTGTATATTTTTTCCAAACCTCAGTCTTGCAGATAATCCCCTCTTAATATTTTCAGGTGATCTCCGTGGAGAAATCCAACCCTGCGGTTGTGCGGAAGAAGGTGACATGGGCGGGCTTCCGCGCAGGCTCACTTTTTTTAAGCAGCAGCAGTCTCTGCATTCCAGTCTTTTCTACTTAGATCTCGGCAATAATTTTCCGGAACCTTCCGGACAGGGTGATCTAAAAATCCACTTGATTCAGAGTGCGCTCAAGATACTGCGTCCGCAGGCAGTGCTGGTGGGGCCTAACGAATGGCAGAATGGACTGCACGCACTTGATCCGGAAATCCCGTATTTAATTAGCAATCAAAGCCTCAAGCTTCCTTTTTTAACTTCAAAAACGATTTTTCAAACCGGCGGGCAGACAATCAATATTAGCGGATATTTATCGCCGGAACTGGTTTACTTTAATCAGAACGAGCAGCCGCAAATATTATCCGTCAATCCGGAATTGATAGCACGCTGGAAAGTTGAATTTGCAGAAACGAAAGATGCGTTTCGGATTCTCTTATTTCGTGGAAATGCACAAGAACTGAAAAAATTTGAAGACTCAGGTTTGTTTGAGCTGATTGTCGCAGGCAGTACCAATGATGACGAGTTGAAGCAGGTGATGCAAATGAAGACCAGTTCCTCGGTCTTCCCGATGATTCCAACAAAAGGTCAGGGACTCTTCAGCGGAAAATTATCTGCATCAGGAAGGTTCGTTCCGGAGAATAATGAAATTGTACCTGCTGGTTTGTCGTTGACCTGGTTGAGAGGCAGCTTTGAAGATGCTCCTGAATTAGCGGAAACATTCCGCAATTATGATGATGCGGTCAAAGAACTGTTTTTTAGTAATTTGGACAGGATGGATAAACAACGTGACGAATCTCCATTTGTCGGCAATGAAGTCTGTGCAGGATGTCACGCGGAGATTGTCTCAATTTGGCAAAAAAGCCGGCATGCTCATGCTTTTGCCACTCTTGAAAACAAAGGCAAACATTTTGATCCGGAATGTTTAGCATGTCATGTTGTTGGACTTAAACCGTGGGAGGCTCCGGAAAATGCTTCTGTAGAAGACAGGAAATTCGCAGGTGGTACTGGTTTCCTGAGTCTGCAGACAACTCCACATTTAAAAAATGTGCAGTGTGAGAATTGCCATGGCCCAGCGAGGACGCATCTGGAAAACAATAATATCAAACCAGCGAATAATGATCCAAAAATGATTTGCGCGAATTGTCACCAGGGCAGCCATTCACCAGTTTTTGATTTTGAAACATACTGGCCTAAAATAAAACACTGACGTTGAACTAGCTCATCCAGCGGTCACGTTCATTTTTTGACTGCCTAAGAAGTTCAATTAACTTTTGCTTATCCTTTTCCCTAACAGCTTTTTCAAGCGCGGACAGGACATCTTTAAAAGTATTTATTCTGAGCAGCAAATTCTGATTATTTTCCAGAAATATATCTGCCCACATTTCCGGACTTGATGAGGCAATCCGGGAAAAATCCTTCAGCCCTGCTCCGGAATGCCCAAGCGCGTCAGGAGTCTCCGAATTGGCGATTGCTTGTATACTCGCGTAGGCCAGCAGATGCGGCAAGTGGCTCACCGAGGCAAACATCTTATCATGAGTCTCCGCGTCCATCTCTGAGACAACCGCACCTAACGCTTGCCAAAGTCCGCGCACTCTTTCGACTACAACCTGTTCTGTTTTTTCACTTGGAGTAAGGATAAAACGTTTTCCGGAAAACAGCTTTTCCTGTGCGGCACTTGGACCGAAATTCTCTGATCCTGCAATTGGATGTCCGCCGACAAAGCGCATTTCTGCATACTCCGGAGCAGACATGATTTTTAATAAAGGAGATTTTACACTGCCTGCATCTGTGACAATTGCTGATGCGGAAAGATGGGGACGTATCTGCGTGAGTACTTCGGCAAAGGCTTTTACCGGAACAGCGAGCAATACCAATTCCGCTTCCGCCAGTTTTTCATCCGGAGCAGCGGCGAGATAATCAACTAAATTTAGCGAGCTTATTTCTTTACGGTATGCCGCGTTAATGTCGTATCCAATCAACTGCTGCGCCAATCCCAAACGCCGCACATCTCTGGCGAATGAACCTCCGATCAATCCGAGGCCCACAACAGCTAATGCCCCAAACGGTTTAAATCCGGAAGAAGACATTTTATCTGCTCAAGTAGTTGCGGGAGCAGTTCCGGCAGGCGGAGCCAACTTTGTCAAAAACACGGCTACAGGGCTGGCGACATAAATGGATGAGTATGTTCCAATCAACACACCAACGAGTAAGGCAAAGGCGAAATCGTGAATAATTTCTCCCCCCAGTAAAAACAAGGCGAGTACCACAAGCAATGTTGTTCCGGAAGTAATTAAGGTTCTGCTCAGCGTTTCCGTAATACTCAGATTGATTGTCTCTTCAAAAGATTTTTTGCGGTATTTACCCTGATTTTCCCTGATACGGTCAAAAACCACGATTGTGTCATTCAGTGAGTATCCGACCACCGTCAGCAATGCAGCAACAACGGTTAAGGAAAATTCTTTATCCAAAATGGAAAACATCCCGATAACGACAAGCACATCATGTACTAAGGCGACAATCGCGCTGACGCCCTGTCTCCACTGGAAACGAATGGTGATGTAAAGCAGAACAAGTCCGAGTGCAATCAAAATGGCCTGTACTGCACTGATTTTCAATTCATCACCGACTTTCGGACCAATTGTTTCGATACGCCGAATTTCAAGTTTTGGATGTTGCGGCAGCAGAATTTTGCGTAACTCTGAAGTAAGCTCTTCTCCTGTACCAAGCGGGCTGCCGGTAGGAAGTCCAAGTAAAATTTCCTTGTCTGCTGCATCTCCAAAAGTTTGCAGAACAACGTTTTTCATCCCTTTTTCGGCAAAGAACTGACGTAATTGATCCAGGTCAGGTGCAGTCGAAAATTGAATTTGCACATTCGTTCCTCCCCTGAAATCAATCCCGTATTTCAAACCCTGGTGCGCGACTATCGAAGCGACGCCCGCAAGAATAAGTAAGGCGGAAAAAACTGCGGCAAGACGTTTATAACTGAGAAAATCAATAAATTGGCCTTCTTTAAAATTTAAAAATTGCATAGTCTGTTTAGAGAAAAATCTACAGAGTTAGTTAAATCAAATACTGAGTTTGTGTAATTTTGTTTTACGCAAATAAACTATATCAAAAAAGAAACGTGTTACTACAATTGCGGTAAACATACTGGCAATGATACCAATTGAAAGTGTAACTGCAAAGCCCTTGATCGGTCCTGTGCCAAACTGCAGAAGTGCGAGTGCCGCAAAGAGTGTGGTAATGTTCGCATCAAGAATAGTACGGAATGCTTTACCGAAACCTTCCTGAATGGCTGCACGCGGATTTTCTGTACGTTTTAATTCTTCACGAATACGCTGAAAAATTAAAACATTCGCGTCAACCGCCATGCCGATCGTCAACACAATTCCTGCCATGCCAGGCAGAGTCAGGGTAGCGCCGAACGCACCAAGAATTGCAATGATTAAAATGACATTGAATATTAATGCAACTGCGGCAAATACTCCCGCCAGTCGATAATAAAATATCATGAAAATTAAAACCAGCACACTACCGATCATCAGTGAAGTCAAACCCTGTTCCACGGAATCTTCTCCGAGACTTGCACCGACTGTGCGTTCTTCACGAATTTCTATCGGAGCAGGTAAAGATCCTGAGCGCAAAACAATTTTTAAGGTATCTGCTTCTTCGACTGTAAACTGTCCTGAAATTGAGGCTTCACCGCCGGTGATGGCTTCACGTATAACCGGTGCTGACTGCACCTTGTCATCCAACACAATCGCCATGTTGCGTCCCACGTTGCGCCGTGTGATTTTTGCGAAAAGATCTGCGCCAATTGAATCGAAAGAAAGCGCTACGTATGGGCTGTTGTCTCTGGAATCAATGCGCACCCTGGCGTCACGGATAAACTCACCTGTCATTAAAATCTTTTTATCCAATACATAAGGCCGTTTGGAAATTAGTTTATTGGTTGTCTTATCCCAGACTTCTTGATATTTGACAACCTCCGTCAGCCGGTTGTAAGTATTTGGGGTAGCGTTACTGTTAACAATTTGAAACTGTAAAACTGCCTGTGGGCCAATCAATTCAATGGCACGGTCCCGGTCTTTTAAGCCCGGCAGCTGGATTACAATGTTGTTTGCACCTTGCTTCTGCAGAGAAGGTTCACTGATGCCCAAACTGTCTATACGGTTTCGCAAAACTTCTAAAGCCTGACTAACCGCGCTTTCACGAATACGGTTTGCCTCATCTTCTTTGAGGCTTAAGTAAGTCAGTTCACCTTCCGGTTGCTGATCAAACTGGACTAGAAAACGGTCGTACGGCTCCAGCTCAAGGTTTACTTTTTTGCCGGCTTCCATTTCAACAATCAGCGAACCTGCCGTTTGACGTACCTCTACAAAATCAACCTGTTCGTCAATCAGCAAATCTTCCAGTTCAACTGCTGTACGTCGAATAATTTCCTTGACCGCTTCCTCTACTTTGATTTCAATATCGAGGTACATCCCTCCCTGCAAATCAAGACCAAGATTTACTTTGTTATCCACTGTCTGTGGATCAACTCCTGGTTGATATGCTCTGTAAGTTGGGAATGCGTAATAAAGGGCGGCAATCAAAACGATCAGGATGATGCCTCCTTTGAATTTTATGTCCATGTATTTCGGTTGTAAATTTACAGATTGTGAGATTCGGTTTTACAAAACAAACAAAAATGCTGCTCGGTTTATGTTCAAATATTATGCTCAAAGACTCTGCTGAAATGCTAAATTTAGCTCAGGTTTAGCAAGCTGCTTATTCTTCTTCTTTATCTTTTTTGCTTACTTTTTTAGTTGTTTTCTTCGCAACTTTCTTTTTTTCTTCCTTTTTTTCAACAGCATCATCATCTTCTTTATCCGCTTTGCTTTCAGCAATTTTCTTATCCATCCGGGCAACCTGCTGACGCTCAATTTGGATTTGAACTTTACTGGCAATTTCAAGGGTGATTCGGTCGTCTCCGACTTTTACAATCGTACCAAAGATACCGCCATTGGTGATAACCTTGTCGCCTTTGCTCAGACTATCCACCATGCGCACGTGTTCTTTCTGCTTTTTTTGCTGCGGACGGATGATCAGAAACCAGAATACTCCAAGGATTAATACAAGTGGGATAAATTGGAAAAAAGGACTTTGTGATGCCGCGTCTCCAGCGGATTGGGCATAGGCGACTGAAACAAATGGATACATGAAAATTACTCCTCAAAAAGTGAATTATTAAACAAACGTTAAAATATAGCACTTCTAGTTGAAAAATTCACGTCTAAATCACCATAACACAAAATTATTTTTCTCTCTAAAATTGTTGGAATCTTAAAAGCTGCCATTCCTGCTCAAGAGGGAATCCAGTGAAACTGCTTAATATCTTGTGTTCAAACAGTTTAGGTGAGTCTGTAGGAAATAATTTGTGTGAACAGTTCTAGGAAAAATGTCACTGCTTGTTTAATCTTAAACTTGTCAGTCAAGTACAATCTAGGGAATTAAATAGACTCTGCACCTATGCTGGTATCCTGTAGAGGAATTCTCGTAAGCTGGGTTAGGCAAAAGCCGTAACCCGGATACGTTCACTGTGGATTTAAGGGAGAAGTTTTGACAAAAACACCAGAGGATTCCAGAACCAGCTTTTTATAGAAATATCCGGAAGTGGCGCCCAGTACCAGCCAAAAAAACGCTGAGGTAACCAGAGACGCAACCGCGAATTGTGCGGATAGTTCTGCAGGTACAATGCTTTCAAACAGGAATGGATGAGGTGCTCCAATCAAGTGCGGTGCCGCAAGCAGAGCAAGAGCTGCAATTTTTGGCAGGATTGATTTGCTTTCCGTAAAAAGGCCAATACCGACCGCAGTCGCGAGTACTGTTCCGATCCACCAGAGTTGACGTGACTCCAGAGCTGCAGCAGTCATTCCGGGAAGTTCCGGAGGAAGTCCTAAAGCCGGAGCTAAGGCAAAAACAGCAAATCCCGCTGCGCCCCAAAGCAAACCTGAATTCATGTCCACCTTTTTTCCACGCAGTAAATAAACGGCAACGAGCATCAAACTGAAAGCAATTGCGGTGACAATATTTGAAACAGCAGTATAAAAAGTACGCTCCGCACCATCTCCTGGAGCCCAGCTTTCTGCAGCATGATCATGAGCAACTCCGGCATGGTCGTGTGCAGCAGGCAAAATCTCGTGAGTTGTTGCCACTCTTTGGTGCACATCAAGCGCAACTCCATTCAAGACATGAGTATGCGTAATTCCGGATGCCGCATGAGAATGCGGAACAGCAATTTCAGCTATTTCATATTTTTCCGCCTCAAGGATCAGCGGTGTGACCCTTAGCATTTGCGCACCTGTATATAAAATTCCCGCAATAAAACCTGTCAAAAGAACGGTCGTCAATGCTTTTGAAATCATTTGATTTTTCCTTTAAT
>JABGPG010000141.1:3876-6467 GCA_018645085.1 Deltaproteobacteria bacterium | reverse complement strand
CCTGTCAAAAGAACGGTCGTCAATGCTTTTGAAATCATTTGATTTTTCCTTTAATGAAATTTAATGGCAAGGAAAAGTGGCCGCATGTCGAGTGTCGTGAGCCGCATTGTGCATGAAGTTGCCGGAACCTTGAGCGAATCCAACCGCAAAAAGAAGAACCACACCTGCCGAAAGCATCAGCACCGCGGTTGTCATCCTTTGCGAAAAAACTCCGGCATCACTCGTGTCCAGAGAAGCTGTTGCTACTGCAGCAATCGTATTAGTTGTCATATAAATCTCCTGGAAAAATGGATTACAGTTTGTAACAAACCGGTGAGACAAGCAGGAATAGTGGGATCACAGCAAGCTGTTGATTCCATTTACTATTTGCCTCGAATAGTCTGTTTTGGAAATATCAAGGCTGGTCTCCTGACTTATGGAAGTGAACAAAAACGCCTTCCCAAAAACAAACATTGCGTTTACTTTCAGTGGCTTATGTTTTTATTTTTTCCAATTACAGTTACGAGGATAGTTCCCGAATCACACGGAATTCCCTGCTTTTAACTCACAAGAAGACAATAAACGCAGTCTCGTGAAGCATACCTTGAAAGTAGTGATTATAACGCCCGCAAATTAAATGGCAAGTAAAAAACTACTCCCGCAAACGCATTTATCCCCAACTGATAGTTATCAGCACGATGCCACTCAAAGTTACAACCGCACTGACCCATGCCATTAAGGGTGGTCGGACACCAGTGCTAATCCAGAGCAAGGGTAGGATCATCACTGGTGTTGTCGCGGAAAGTGTGGTTATAACTCCAGCGTCTCCCAGAGCCAAACCATACAAAAGGAGAGTCATGCCGATTCCCATTGCTAAAAATCCGCTGAACATAATTATAGCGATCAGTTTCAACGTGAACGGGGTTTTCTGTCTGAAAAGCGGATTAGGAATAAAACCGACACACAGCAGACAAAGTGCCGAGATTCCAACTCTGATTGCGGACGCAGTAACCGGATCGACTCCCTCCGCCATAATGGGACGTGCGATGATTGAACCCGCGGCTTGTCCAAATGCTGCCAGCAAACCCAGTGCGATTCCATAACGCAGCCGCCCTTGAGTAGAATCCATGCTTTGCGGTTCTTCTTTATTCCGCCGACCCAAAATGGCAATCAACACGCCCACTGTCACAATTCCGCAACCGAGCAGTGTGAGCCAGGGCAGATGTTCTTCCAAAATAAACCAGCCCATAATCACCGTCATCGGTGCATTGAGTGCAAAAACGACAGAAGTACGGCTTGGTCCCAAGCGCTGCAGAGAACCGAAAAGCGCTGTGTCTCCCAGAAAAATTCCGATGAGTCCGGAAATCATCAGCGTTTGAATTGTATCCAAAGGAAAATCACGCCATGCTCCGGTCAGCAGTGAAACTCCGGCCAGCATCATAAAGACAAGCGACATCCGCACCCTGTTAAAGGCCAGCGGTCCTAATTTTCGGATTGGACCAATTGAAATTAAGCCTCCAAGCGCCCAACAAAAAGCCGCACTCAACGCAGCCAGTTCTGCAATTAACATTTTGCTAATTCTTTCGGATATATTCGCAGAATCTCAGCGATCAGTGAGGCGGCTTGCGGAAAATAAAGGTGAACATAAGAGGCATGCAGGTTGGCTGTGCGGAAACCTTCTTTGCGGAAATTTCCTGTTGAATGACGCGTGACATCCCAAAGATTGGCTCTGTTCGTTTCGGCAGACCATTGTGAATAATGAAACTCATGACCACGCACCTCTCCCTTTTCAGGCAAAGCTATTTTACAGTAGCCAAAATGTTGTAGCCGTTTTGTCATTTCAACCATGCCCGGGATAACTCCTGCCATCGCTAGATTTTGTCCGGATCGTAATTTCATTGATTCCGCTAAAATCATCAAACCACCACATTCCGCATAAGTCGGCATTCCGGATTCCACCGTTTTTTTAAGCGAGCTGAGCATACTTTTATTAGTCGAAATCTTTTCTGCAAATACTTCCGGAAAACCTCCGCCTAAAAGCAGGGCATCCACATTTTCCGGAACATGACTGTCGTGTAGAGGCGAAAACGAAACGATTTCCGCACCCTGCTGTCGGAGCCATTCCAGATTAGCGGCATAGTAAAAATGAAACGCCTCATCCTGCGCCACGGCGATGCGTTTGCTGAAATTTTGTGGAGTGCTGTGCTGAGTATTTTTTTGTTTGACTGATGCGGAAAGCGCTGGAAATTTTTTAACAAGCAGATTTAGGTCAAAATATTTTTCGGCAATTTCCGCCAGTTCATTTGCATCCGCAAGTTTTTGTTCAACTCCGGGCTGCAAACCGAGATGCCGCTCCGGCCAGTTGAGTTCCGGAATTTCAGGCAGTGCACCCAGAATCGGAACTTCTAAGGTTGAACATGCTTTTCGCAGATATTCCGCATGACTTTCAGTGTTGACCTGATTGAGGATGATTCCGGAAAATAATTCTTCTCCACCTGCTTCCGCGATAAAACCATTAATTGCCGCAGTGATTGAACGTCCCGCGTTCCGGCATGGAACCACCAACAGAATCGGCCAGCCGAGCCAACGTGCGATTTCCATCGTACTTCCGG
>JABGPG010000141.1:0-3776 GCA_018645085.1 Deltaproteobacteria bacterium | reverse complement strand
CCTTCCGCTATTCCAAAAGCATTTTCCGTAAATTGCTCCGCGGCCTGAACAACATGCTCACGTCCCATGATCCACGGGTCGAGATTTACAGAAGCTTTGGCTGAGAAATGGGAATGGAATCCCGGATCAATATAATCCGGACCAACTTTGAAAGGCTGTACCGCTAATTTTCGCTGGTGTAATGCGGCAAGGAGCAGACATGTAACTGCGGTTTTTCCG
This sequence comes from Deltaproteobacteria bacterium, assembly GCA_018645085.1. Taxonomy (GTDB): domain Bacteria; phylum SAR324; class SAR324; order SAR324; family NAC60-12; genus Arctic96AD-7. Next base: position 3,557 of record JABGPG010000141.1, on the reverse strand, counting down.
CCGCTGCTGTGCATTCCAGCGACGATGAATCCTTTGTGTTTATGATTGTTTGGGTCTCGCATTTCAGTCCAAAGCAATCAGGCGGACTTCTGTCCCCTCGACCAGTCGTGGAAGCCAATGGCGCATTCCGCGCTGTAACTGAGGATGAATCCACGCAATATTCCGGACTCTTTCAGAAAGACTCAAGAGCGCCTTTCTGAACCGCTTTTTACTTTCCGGAACAGTTTTTTCAGACTCCGGACTGAGCATGCCATCAGAACAAAGCAAAACACGATCTCCACTTAAAACACCTTGTTTTTGAATAGCATTACGCAGCTGATTCAAAGCAGAAGTCAAATGACTTTTTCCGGCTGCTTCCGTAAGTTGTGCCAAATTTTTCTGCACAGCTTGTGCAGTTCCGCGTTTTATCCACCAGCTAATTTTTCCTTTTTGCAAAACCAAAACATGAAAGCGGCTGCCGAAAGTTTTTGCGCCAAGTGTTTGAATTACGTTACGTGCTTCATTCAAAAAACGTGAGGATGGACTGCTACCGATGCTTCCGGTAGAGCGGCTTGCGTCCATAAACAACCAAAAATTAGGCCGCCTTGCCGGTTTGCGAAAGCGGAGATGCCACGCTTTTCCCGGAGACCAGCCCCTCAACAGCGAAGCTTTCAGCGAAGAATTCCAACAGAGACGCGCATGAGAAACGTGAGCGGGAACAGGACGCGATGTTCCGGAAACAAAGGCAGCCGGAGACTGTTTTTGTTCCGGACTCTGCCACCATGAAGCCAGTTCCGCATGAGCCATATTTTGCGAAGATTCCAGCACTATTTCATCTGTCTGGGCTGAAGTTGGAGAAGCGGAAGTTTTCGGCATTTGCAAACGCTTTGATTCCGGCTTGAATTCAGGAGGTTGCGGAAGTTTGATTTCAGGTTTCGGGTTTTGATTTTCCGGTGGTTGATTTTCCTGCCGATGTCCGAGACACAAAATCCAGGCTTCCTCTAAATCATCCGCAGAAACCGAAGTTTCACCACGCCATGCCGCAGCGCAGCGTACAGTTCGCAAAACTCCGAGTTCAGCACGTACTCCTTCCAAATTTAACGCAGTCGCTTTCTCGGCAACTTCAGTACGCAGGTTTTCCGTAATTTCAACATTTTTCAATTGTTGCCGAACTTGCATAATTTTCGCTCTCAGCTGTGCCAGATTCTTTTGATGTTCAACCAAAAACAATTGCGGATCATCGTCAAAATCCATCCGTACACGAACAATTTCGCGACGCTGCTCAACACTAAAATTATCATGCACCAGAATTCCGTGCATGAAGCGATCAGTTAATTGCGGGCGCAAATCGCCTTCTTCCGGATTCATTGAGCCGATCAAAATATAGCGGGCGCTGACAGTTTTGGAAAGACCATCACGTTCAATGCGGTGCTGTCCGCTGGCGGCAGAATCAAGAATCGAATCCACCAGATGATCAGGCAGCAGATTGACTTCGTCGATGTAAAGGACACCTGAATCTGCTTGTTGAATCAAACCTGTTTGTGCAGTCCATTCTCCGTTTTCAAGTAAACGTGATGCGTCAATTGAACCCAGTAGGCGATCCTCTGTTGTGCCGAGAGGAACTTCCACAAAAGGTGCTTCTTCAACATTTTCCGGAGGTGGTAAAATTTCCCGAAAGGCCCGCGCCACAGTACTTTTTGCGCAACCTCGATGTCCCATCAGCAATAAACCGCCTAGTCGAGGATCGATTGCATGATAAAGCAGTGACCGTTTAACCAGATCCATACCGACAATTGCCGTAAAAGGGAAAGTATAATTCATGATAATTTATTTTGATTTTTGAAAAAGTCTGATTCTGTCAAGATGCTAAAAAACACTCAAGTCTGTTTAAGTGAAAATTCAAATCTGATTTTTGCAGTGGCTCCTCATTTGATGAACCTTAAAGTGGTCGATCCAGATTACGATACTGAATGGCCTCTGCAACATGGAGAGTATCGATGTTTTCCTGCTCCGCCAGATCGGCAATCGTACGGGCAACTTTGAGGATACGGTCATAAGCTCTGGCACTCAAGCCCATTTTGGTCATCGCCTGTTCCAGCATTTTTCTTGAAGCATCAGCAAGCTGGGCATGCTTTTCCAACTCCTTGCGTGTCATTCCTGAGTTGTTTCTGGTCGAGGAATTTTGGAAACGCTCCTGCTGAATTTGACGCGAGCGGACAACACGTTCCCGAATATTTTTGGACGATTCCCCTTGTCTTGCTTCTGCCAATTTTTCATATTCAACTGCAGGCACGGTAAGGTGAATATCAATTCGATCCAGCAAAGGTCCTGAAATTTTGGCACGGTATTTTTGAATTTGCTGAGGAGGACAATTACATTCTCGGCGGTTTTCACCTTGACCGGTTGGAGCTCCATGATAACCGCAAGGGCATGGATTCATCGAAGCCAAAAGCATAAATTTGCAAGGAAACTCCAAAGACATCGCTGCGCGTGAAATCGTCAGGCTACCGTCTTCCAAAGGCTGCCGGAGCAGTTCGAGAGTTGCGCGTGGGAATTCCGGAAATTCATCAAGAAATAAAACTCCGTTGTGTGATAATGATATTTCGCCCGGCCCAGGGATACTACCGCCGCCGACCAATCCGGCTTGTGAAATTGTGTGATGCGGAAAACGGAAAGGACGTGCTGAAATTAATGCTGTTCCGGAAGGAATTAAACCGGCGATACTGTGTATTTTAGTGCATTCCAGTGCTTCGTCAAAACTTAGAGGCGGCAGGATTGTGCTCATACGTCGGGCGAGCATCGTTTTTCCGGAACCAGGAGGACCGAGCATCAGCAAATTGTGAGAACCCGCGGCCGCAACTTCGAGAGCCCGCTTGACGTGCTCCTGCCCTTTTACATCCTGAAAATCCTCTTCATGAAACTGTTCCTGTGAAAATAACGATTGTGGTTCATAATCAACTGCTGTGATTTCTAAATCACCCTTTAAATACTGCACCACTTGAGAGAGTGTTGAAACAGGAACTATGCTAATTCCTTCGACTACTGCTGCTTCGGCTTCATTTGCTTTTGGTAGAATCAACTGCTCTAATTTATGATCCCTCGTTGCCACCGCAACTGGTAAAATGCCGCGCACTGGCCGGATTTCACCATCGAGTGATAATTCCCCCACCACCATGGCACGCTTAAGATTTTCCGGAGGAAACAAGCCCATCGTGCCCAATAAAGCCAAGGCAATCGGCAAATCAAAACCGGAACCGATTTTACGCAAAGGCGCAGGTGCCAGATTTACCACCACCCTGCGCACAGGGAAACTGAATCCGGAGTTGTTGACCGCCGACAAAACACGATCACGGCTTTCCTTGATCGTACCATCCGGCAGGCCCACGATATTGAAAACGCTCATCCCAACCGTAACATCGACCTCTACCTCAATCAAATGAGCATCGATTCCTAAAACTGTAGCAGAAAATGTTTTGGCAATCATCGTGACTCTTGAAGAAGAATTGTGTCTTAATTTGATATTTAGTAGAAATCAAAACTGAAATGATCTTACTGCTTGCAGTAACTCATTCATTCAC
>JABGPG010000015.1 GCA_018645085.1 Deltaproteobacteria bacterium | reverse complement strand
TAGATGATTGAGCATTTTGCCTGTCTGACGAATTCATTTATAAATGTTCTACCTGCTTGAGTTGTTTTATTAGGTCTCCATCAGAGCATAAAATGAAAGATTGCTCAATCCATTCCGTCTGCTTTTAGTGACTGCTGAGACAATAAATTTCGCTGCAGACAGGACTTTCCGTCCAAACCAGGGCACGCTTATAAGTGGCATAGTTCTGCTGTTTCAGTTAAAATACAGAATGATAATCTCAAAGCTAAAACAAAAATGAGTAATGATTTTTTTGCAAAACTGATCATAGGTGCCTTGTATTCAGATCCGCATTGGCTGGAGCAGGCGAAGCTAAAGCTGCTTGAACTGAACTGGATCATTCAGCAACAGTCCGCAGAATTCCCCTTTGACAAAACGGATTATTATGCCCGGGAAATGGGTAGTGAACTGAAACGCTGTTTCTTGAGTGTAGAGGGTCTGCAAAGCCTCGAGTCTGCTGTTGACTGGAAACACAAGACTCAGGAAATTGAAAACCAGCTGAGCCTTGACGCTAAAAGAAGAATTAATCTTGATCCAGGTTATCTCGATTTTCACCGTGTAGTTTTGCTTTCCGGAAAAGAAGGTGCGCAAAAAATATATCTGCGGGACGGGATTTGGGCGGATCCTGTTTTGCTCAAAGACAAAGACGGTTATCGTGAATTATCCCGGACCTTTGCTGATTTAAAGGACGGACGTTACAATGATTTTTTTATGCAGGTTCGTGCAGATTTTAAAGCAGAAATAAAACTCAACCAAGAACTTTATGAAAGCTAAATCCTTTTTAGCAGTAAAAATTCAGCAAAAATATTGGAGTTAGTCTGCTCCAAAATACATTTTTCAAATTTTTCAATTTTGATGAACCAGTAAAAAGTCAAAAAAACGGGTGATTGCTTACAAGGCGAGAAATCTGTTTTATTTAAAGTCCTGCTGTTATTAAGATCTTTCTCTTAGTTCGAGATGACAAATAATTAGTTTAGAATTTTTACGAAGCCATCAGTTTTGATGGTCACGTAAAAAGTCATTATGACACCAATGTTTGTCATTCCCGCGAAAGCGGGAATCCATTAATTCAGACACTTACAAGTTCCTGGATTCCCGCTTTCGCGGGAATGACAACTATTTACTAAGCCATCAGTTTTGACAAATTCGTTAACAGTTGTCATTATGCCTTTTTACGAGGTCATCAGTTTTACATCAGCAAATTAATTATCAATGAATAATACCTCAGCAATTGTGGTAGTAGCCGGTCCAACTGCAAGTGGCAAGAGTGATTTGGCGCTGCGTCTGGCACAGGAATTTGACGGAGAATTAATCTGCTCCGATTCAATGCAGGTCTATCGTCAGTTTGATATCGGCACAGCGAAACCGACATTGTCAGAACAAAAACTGGTTCCGCACCATCAACTGGATCTGATTGATCCGGACGGAAATTATTCGGCAGGAAAATACGAACGTGATACTTCCATAATTATTCAGCAAATTCAGCAGCGTGGGCACCTGCCGATTTTGGTCGGTGGTACAGGTTTGTATTACCGTGCGTTGATGTACGGAATCAGTAATATTCCGGAGATTCCAGAAAAAATTCGCAAGGAACTTATCAGCCTGCAGGAAGAACATGGCACCTCATATTGCTGGGAGCAGTTGCAAAAACATGATCCGCAAACTGCACAGCGGCTGCATCCAAACGACACTTCGAGGATTATGCGTAGTCTGGAAGTTGTACTGGCCACCGGAACCAGCATAGCCGATTTTCAGCAGCAGCAACCGTTTGCGGAAGCACGTTATCCTGTGCTTGCTGTTGCATATGAGTGGGAACGGAGCGTGCTCTATGAACGGATTAATCAACGTACCCATAAAATGCTGAAATCCGGCTGGATCGAAGAAGTCGAAATGCTGTTGGAATCATATCCACCTGAACTGAAAGCTCTGCAGGCGATTGGTTATCGGGAAATTGTGGAACATCTTCAAGACAAACTGAATTGGGAGGCACTTGTTAAAAAAATTCAGCAACGTACCCGACAATATGCAAAAAGGCAAATGACATGGTTCCGAAGAGAAGCAAAAATCGAATGGCATCAACCCGACGATGAAGCTGCAATCTTGAACAAAATCAAAGTTTACCTTGAAAAATAGGTGCTTTATAGGAGAAAATAAGGGTGATAATTTCGCCT
>JABGPG010000167.1 GCA_018645085.1 Deltaproteobacteria bacterium | reverse complement strand
ACCCGACAATATGCAAAAAGGCAAATGACATGGTTCCGAAGAGAAGCAAAAATCGCATGGCATCAACCCGACGATGAAGCTGCAATCTTGAACAAAATCAAATGCTTTTATTCCCGATAATTGCCGGACAATAAGCTATATATTTTAGCGAATCATCAGTATCATTTGGTGGAATAATCATCCGTTACGTCTTGGTAACTTAAACGATATTTTCGACGAATACCATGTTACAATTTTGTAACATGTGCGTCAGCTGATCTAACTTCCATTCTTCAAAAGAATCTGCCTTCCGCAAAAAATATGTTTATTTTTTGCAGACTTTTCCTCATTTTATTTTTGCTGTGAATATCCGGTTCTAGTATCATATAATAAAACCTACATGCGATATGATCATTTGTATTATCATGTCTTTACAAATAATATATGATAAATTTTTTGAAAATAATCCGCTAGTAGTACCTCCGTTTTATTAAGAAGAACTAACACATTCTCCAGTTTGAAACTTGGATTTATCTGCTCAGCATGAAGAGTCAGGGAATGCACGTTGCAGAAGTACGAACTTGATTGATATTTATAAGCTTCCAGTTAGGGAAATTATGCTCACAATACGGATTCCACATTTTATTTTGTTGACTATTATACTGTTCACCACAGCTGTTATCGGCAATTTTCTTGCTCTGCCACATGTTGCAGAGGCCGCAGGATTCATGGGCCATAAAAAGAAAAAGGGCTGTACAAAGTGCCATAAACAACAGTACAAGTCTTGGAAAAAGATGCGTCATGCCAAGGCTATGATAACTTTGATGCCCGGTAAGTTTGCCGAGGAAAAAATTAAAGCCAAACTAGATCCGGACAAGAATTACCTCAAAGATAAGAAATGCTTGAAGTGCCACACAACCGGACTAGATAAAGGCGGGTATTCTATCGGGAACAAGAAAAAGATGAAAAGTTTTTATGCCGTTGGTTGCGAGGCATGTCATGGGAAAGGGAAGAAATATCAGAAGGTAAAAAATAAATATGAACAAGATGACTTCCCCCGCGATGAAGTCATTAAGGCCGGGATGAAGTACGGACAAAAAGAGGTCTGCGAAAAATGTCATAATGACGATAGTCCTTTCAATGCCGCACTTGATCCTAAATATGCGTTTGATTACAAAAAGAAACTCAAGAAAGGAACGCATGAGCATTTCCTGCTGAAAAAACATCCTCCCCGCAAGGGAAGTGAATGGCTGTATGAAAAATGATAAAGCCCACCCCAGATTTATTTTCGCGTTGAAATTTCATGTTCGTTGACTTTTTGGGGGGGGTTAGAGGTGAACATGATTGATTAACAAATCATAAGGAGACGGAAAGATGGCTAAGAAAAAAAAGTATGCAATGGTGATTGACATCAACCGTTGCATCGGTTGTAAAGCCTGTATGACTTCATGCAAGGCTGAAAACGATGTGCCCTTAGGAGTTTTTCGGAATCATGTCCGTGAACTTGAAAAAGGGATTTATCCCAATATGAAGAAAATATTTCTTCCGGTTTTGTGCAATCATTGCGATAAACCAGCCTGTAAAGCGGCACTTCCTGAGGGATATGAAGATGCAATTACCAAACGTGATGACGGCATTGTTGTTTGGGATGAAGCGAAGTGCAAAGGGAAAGTGGCGGAGGCCGCAATTGAGGGCTGTCCCTACAGTAACGCCTTTATGCACCCGCAAAAGAATGTATTCCAAAAATGCGATTATTGTGTGCATCGTGTGGATGCCGGATTGCAACCAGCGTGTGTGTCGACCTGCATCGGAGGGGCTAGGATTTTTGGCGATGTCAATGACTCGACCAGCGATGTTTTTAAATATATGGCAACTCACTCAACTCATGTTCTGAAACCGGAAGAAGGCACAACACCAAACACTTATTATGTGGCTTTAGACCGCATAACCGCAGAACGTTTGGAAGGTTCACAACAATTGCCTCCCACGGATGCTACAGAAATTGCCGTCGAAAATTTCAGTGGCTAATCATTTTTTGCATTTAACTCAAAGGAGATACCATGCAACTTAAACGAAGAAAATTTATCCAACTGGGGAGTGCTGCAGGAGCAGCGTTGACCGTTGGGAGCCAATTTGGCATGAAGGCTAAGGCGGCGGCATTGATGGAGTTGAAGCAAACTGGTAGTGCTTCTCCCACCGGAAAGAAAAATCAGGAAATTCCATATACCTGTCTTACTTGTAATATCGAGGACGGCGGAATTGCCTATGTCGAAGACGGTAGAATCCGAAGACTGGAGGGCAATCCCAATCATCCTGGAAATCGTGGGAAACTCTGTGCAAAAGGTAACGCCGGACATTTACATGTCTATGACCCAACCCGAATTTTGAATCCGTTGAAACGGATCGGCCCCAGAGGTAGCGGTAAGTGGAAGCGCATTTCTTGGGACGAGGCCTTGAGCGAAGTCGCCGGGAAAATACAGGGGGCGATGGACATTGATCCAATGTCCATCATGTTTCAGTATGGACGCAACCGGACTCACGGTCTTGTTTATCGTTTTATGAACGCGCTGGGTTCCGGAACAGTTAATAATCACACATCCATTTGCGAGTGCAATAAAAAAGTTGCTATGGAACATGCGTGGGGACCGGACATCGAAACACCGGATTTTGCTCACACCAAATACATCCTCAATTTTGGAAGTAATTTAGCGGAAGCCGCTTATTTTCACAATCCCTACATTCAACGCTTGATTGACGGGAAAGTGGAGAACAAGGCCAAACTTGTTACTTTTGATCCACGCATGACCAACACGGGGGCAATCAGCGATGAATGGGTACCCTTGAAGCCCGCAACCGATGGTATTGTTGCCTTGGCGATGTGTAATGTAATTTTGCAGGAAGGACTGGCGGATACAGAATTTATCCGCAAATATACCAATGTTACGGCGCATCAGTTGGCCGAGCATCTCAAGCAATTCTCTCCGGAATTTGCCGAAAAGGAAAGTGGGGTATCTGCGGATACCATTCGCCGGATTGCTATTGAATTTGCAACCGCTGGCCCGGCCACGACCTACACCTATCGCGGTAGTTCCATGCACCAAAACGGGGTTTATACGGAGAAAGCCACGATGATGCTCAATGTTGTTACCGGAAATATTGAGAAACGCGGCGGCTTCAATTTGCCGCGCGGCTTAGGTTTTGGCGGCGGACCGGGACCGCATCCACCCAAGCCACCTCACAGTATTTTGAAGTATCCACCGGAATATCCGTTGGCCAGTCATCATGTTTCTCACCATGTTTCTCATTCCATTTTGGAAGGTAGGCAGAAGATCAATGTCTTTATGCTTTATTGTCATAATCCGCTCTACACTCAGCCGGACGGAGACACTTGGAAAGAACTTTTATCGAGTGAAAAGCACATCCCCTACTCTGTTTCTTTCAGCATTAATATGGACAGTTCCACAGAGTATGCCGACATCATCTTGCCGGATACAACCTTTTTGGAACGCTGGGATCCGGAATCAATGCCTTCTTCAGCTTTAGGCTGGGTCGGTTTGCGACAACCTGTTATTAAGCCTCTCGGCAATGCCAAAGCTTTCCGGGATACGATCTATGAACTAGCGCAAAAAATCGACCCCGACGGCAAACGTGGTGTCAAGAAGTATTTCAGCTACGGTTCAGCGGAAAGCTATGTCAAAAATCAGCTTGAAGCGACTCCAGGACTGAAAGCCGCAGGTGGATTTAAGCTCCTCAAAAAGTATGGAGTTTGGCCTTTTTATGATAAGAAAAAGGAGGATAACTTTAAATTTGGCGCACATGAGGAGGCGCTCAGTGAAAGTGATTTGGCCGGAACAACTTTGGAGGGACGTACTTTGATGAAAGGTGGCAAGTCTGTTGGTTTGATGGTGGATGGAAAAGCCGTTCGAGGTTTCGGCACTCCTTCACGCACTTTCCAAGTTAATGTTCCGGAGTGGGAGCATTACGGTTTTGAGCCGATGCCTCATTATGAACCGATTGAAGATCATAAACGGATGAAGTCTGATGAACTGTTGTTGAGTACATACAAACCAAATGTTCATACTCAATCCCGTACTCCAAATCTCAAGTGGTTGCAGGAACTTCACCATCGTAATCCGGCTTGGATCAATTCTGAAACCGCAAAGGCTCGCGGAATCGGAGACGATGAATTGATCCGAATAACAAGTCCAATCGGCTACATGGTCACAAAAGCGCGGGTTACAGAAGCCATTCATCCGCAAGTAGTGGCCATCGCCACTTCCAGCGGAATGACAAACAAAGCAACCGTTGGCAACTACGGTGGGACAAAGGATCCGGATATTGTGCAAAACACCTGGTGGGATGATACCGGTGTACATCCAAACCAAATAATTCCGGTCAGTACTGACCCCATCGGCGGAGGTATGGGCTGGTTTGACACGGTGATTACAGTTACCAAAGCCAAAGCTGGCGATAAATACGGAGACACGCATTCCGACCGGGGTGCAGCGCGGAAAGCCTTTGAAAAAGCACTTTCCAAAGCTACCAAAGTTCGAGATAGTGGAGACGCTCATAACACAACTGCTAAAACCAATGTTCGTGACGAAAGACATACGGAGGTTGGAGGTGTTTTTGGCACAACAGCAAAACTGCGTGATTTTGAAGATCCGCACAATACCACCGCCTGACGAATGGGCTAAGTATTGTGTTTTTAATAGGCCGGGTTGGCGCAATCCAGCCCGGCTTTTGTTTGTTTTTCTAAATGAAAATTCTCATGTCAGAATCCACACAACCCAATCAGACCGAATTGGCCGAAGAAGCAGACAGTCGCGCCGATATTCACGAGTTTCTTTCGCGGGTTTATCTGGAAGAACCGGACTCTGGTTTAGTCCAGGCACTGAAATCGACTGAAGTTTCAGAAGTATTTTTGGATTTGGGCATAAATTTTCCAGAAGCTTTGGCGGAAGAAAACCAAAACGAACTTCTGGAACAATTAGCTCATGCCTATTGCGACACTTTTGTAACAGGCGAAGAACCAGTTTTTTCTCCACATGAATCGGTTTGGGAGTCCGGTTGTTTGGAAGGCAAAGCAACTTTGCTGGTTGAAAAATTTTACACCAAATGCTCTTTGGGGCTTCCTAAGAACAGCTCGGAGTTTCCGGATCATTTGGGGGTCGAGTTTGACTTAATGGGAAAACTGGCCCGCAAAGAAGCAGAGTACCGGCTCAAGCAGCAAATAGAACAAGCAGCAAATTATCATGAGTTTCAGCGTTCTTTTCTCAAAAATCATCTTTTGGGCTGGGGCCCTGAATTTTCAACAAAAGTCGGACGCTGGGCCTCCCATCCTTTTTATCGGCAAATTGGCAAATTGACGGCAGAATTTCTCAAAATGGAAGCCGAAGAATTTGAATTGGATATGGAATTTTCTACAAACTAATCCGGGGATTTTTCAGACAAATTTTGTGAAATATCTAAAATTATACATTTTTTTAATCATCCTGCTGGGGGGAGGAGCGGGGTCCTGGTTTTGGAACACAAGTCATGCCGTTCCGCAGGAGAGTCGTTTGTCTGCTGAAGTTGCCATTAAAAAAACCAGCGGTAAAAATAAAGACCGTTACATGTTGATTGATGTGCGTGAGTCTTGGGAAAACCAAGCTGTCCGTATTCCCGGGAGCAAACACATTCCGCTGCAGGAGATTGCCGACAATATTAAAAATATCGATAAAAAACAAAAACTTATTCTATACTGCACCGTCGGTGTGCGCTCGGATAAGGCGTATCGTGTTTTTAGAAAATTGGGGTTTGAGGAAGTTTATGTATTAAACGGAGGGATTGATGCGTGGATGGAAGAGCGTGGGCCGCTGGAAACCCCAAGCATTCCGCAATGGATTGAAGGAAAAGGATGTGAAAGCTGATTCGGGAAAGGTTGATCTCAAACTAGCTGACAATTCTGCCCTTTTGGGTGAATTGAAGATTTTCGGTGAGAGATGTAGGAATCAGTCTGTACAAAATTTAGGCTGTACAGAATGTTCGGATGCGTGTCCGGTAAATGCTGTTCAACTGAACAAAGAACCGGAACTTGACCGGTTGAAATGCTGTGCCTGCGGATTGTGTGTTGCAGCCTGCGAAAGTTCTGTCTTTGTTTTCCCCAAACTATTCAACAGATTATTTTTCAAAACGCTTTCCGGAACAGACACAGAAGAAACGGAAATACAGAGTGAGCCGCACAGTAAGCCTGACGGTGCAGTCTTGACTTGCGGTGGAATTCCACAAGATTCATCGCCTTCCTTGTTGTCGCACGCACCGGTTTGTTTGGCTGTTTTGGATGAAGTTCATTTAATCAGGCTGGTGGAAAAGTATGGCAATCTTACTTTGGATTGCAGCCACTGCCGCGATTGTAATTTTGAGAAAGGGCTGAGTTTCATCCGGAAGCGTGTTGCAGAATCCGGAGCTTGGTTGGGAAGTCTCGGTATCTCAGGGCAACTCAGTATCATGACTGAACCCGATTCCTTTGCAGAGGAAGAAAATAAAATAATTCCTCTGATACGAGAGGCTTCCCGCTCACGACGCGACCTTTTCCGGCGTGCCGGTAATCGTGGAGTGCTGGAAGTGGCAAGGCAATTTTCGGATGCAGAAGACAATCCCCAAATGAAAACTCCTGCTCCGGAAAGAAGAAACGCACTTAAATCCTTATATTTGACACACGGAGAAGCGTTGTTGCCTCCTGAATTTCCGGAAAATTTGCCGCTTCATTTTGTTTCAGCAAAAGAAACCTGTCAGCTTTGCACAGAATGCACGGTGCGCTGTCCCGGAAAAGCCTTGCTCAAAATGGAAAACAGAGTTGAGGCGAAACTGTTTTTTGAACCGTTAAATTGTTTGGGATGCACTGATTGCGAACAGTTTTGTCCACATGATTCGCTTGAAATTCGTGCTTTGACAAAAAATGATTTTCCCTTAAAGGAAAGAGTGCTTTTCAGTCGCGGAAAAACCAAATGTGATTCTTGCGAAAAACCTTTTTTACCTCAAAACGAATCTTTGACATGTCCAGCTTGTTTGCAATATAAGACGTTAGATGACGACATGTTTAACATTTTGGGCTGGTAGTGAACAACTAAACTGAATAGCAAAACTCAAAAATGAACATCAAAAGAATCACTACGCACCAGACGTTTCGGTTTTACAGCTTTGGTTTTTTAGTTCTTTTCTTTTTTTTCTCGGAGTCAAACCTGTCAATGGGGCAAGAACCGGAACGTCCTGTGCGGAATGAGGTAGTTGTCGAAAATGAAATAGAAGATGAAGATGATAGCGATGGCGAAGAAGAGGAAGAAGAAGAAGAGGAGGGCGATGAGGACGATGATGATGAAGATGAGGACGATGATGAAGCAATGCCTTGGAATGATGAAGATGAAGAAGAAATCAAGGTTTTTAAGTTTCCACAATCAGCAGAATTATTGCCAAATTTTCCTGTTTTTAGAGTCAAGTATGCAGGCTTTCCAGAATTCAAAATCAAGGGCCGATTGCGAAGTTCGGAGTACTTTCTTTGCAGTGAGTGCCACGACGGCGTTGAGCTAAAACCGAGACCGATCATTCGGGAATTGCGTAAAGAACACACCAACATTAACTTGGAGCACATCAAACAAGAACACGGCACAGAAAAGTTTTGGTGTACCATCTGCCACGATACAAGCCGACCCGATTATTTGGTCGGTTTAAAAAAACAGTCGATTCATTTTGATCAATCCTTTTTACTCTGTGGTCAGTGTCATTCGCAAAATCAGAAGGATTGGTTGTTCGGTGCACACGGCAAACGCACCGAAAACTGGAACGGTGAACGCACGATTTTGCTTTGTACAGAATGCCATAGCCCTCATACACCTGCCCTTGAACCTGCTCCGCCCAACCCGCCACCACCGGCACGCCAAGGGCAAATTTTAGTCAAATCTGTTCATCCGGAAGGGCCTCGAAAAACTTGGGATAAATTTATTTATTCAAAACAACATTGATCTTATGAGCGAAAAAAACAATCCCGTCAAAACAGTTGAGGCTCCGGAAAACTCCGATGTTTCCCGGAGAGAACTTTTTAAGAAAACCGCCATCGCCGGAACTATTGCCGCCGCCGGAGCGGCCTCGACTACGATTGCCGCAAGTAATGCTGAGCCTGGTGGTTTTTCTGACGCCTTGGATGAGTTTTTTCAAAAACATTACCAAGAGATGAGCAAAAAGGAAATGAAAAAAACACTCGCCCGTCTCGAACGCAAAGCCAAAGTAAAACACGGCAAGCAAATTCAAATCAGCAACACTCCTCCGATTGAGGGAGTTTTGTTCGGTTATGCTTTGAATATTTCCAAATGCAAGGGCTATCGAAAATGCGTTGATGCCTGCGTTGAAGAGAACAATCAAAATCGCGATACAAAGATTCAATACATTCGCGTATTGGAACTGGAAAATGAATCGATGAATTTTGAGGAAGCCGACCATTATTACAACCACGAAACTGTTCCTCATACCGGAAAAAAGTATTTTCCGATTCAGTGCCAACAATGTGAAAATCCGCCTTGTGTAACCGCTTGTCCGGTCGAGGCGACTTGGAAAGAAGCGGACGGTATCACCGTAATTGATTACAACTGGTGTATCGGGTGTCGCTATTGTGCAGCGGCTTGTCCTTATTGGGCGAGGAAATTTAATTGGAGCGAACCGAGTATTCCGGAAGAAGAAATCAATCCCGAAACTCATTATCTGAGCAACCGTCCACGAATGCGCGGCGTGATGGAAAAATGCACCTTCTGCCTCCAAAGAACACGCAAAGGGAAATTGCCCGCTTGCTTGGAAGCGTGTCCGACAGGCGCCAGAGTTTTTGGAAACATTTTAGATCCAAAAAGTGAAATCCGCTATGTTTTGGAAAATAAAAAGGTTTTCCGCTTAAAAGAGGAACTTAAAACAGAACCGAAATTTTGGTATTACAGCGACTAACTTGAACATCCAAATCACAGGAAAAAATCATGGAATTCATTCGCTTTTGCGTTGACGGAGTCAAGGAAATTTTTAGGGGAGGAAAACTTTATTGGAGTTGGATGGGTCTTTTGACGGTTGTGGCCTTGATTGGTGCTTCTGCTTATTTGCAACAATTTCAGCAGGGCTTGGTTGTAACGGGAATGAGTGATCAAGTTTCTTGGGGGATTTATATTGCCAGTTTCACCTCTTTGGTAGGGATTGCCGCCGCTGCAATTATGTTGATTATTCCGGCTTATATTTTTCACGATATGGACATCAAAGAAATTGTCATTCCTGCCGAAGGCTTGGCGATTGCGGCTTGCGTTATGAGCATGATGTTTGTGCTGATAGATTTAGGTCGTCCGGATCGAATGTGGCATCTGCTTCCTTTTATCGGACGTTTTAACTTTCCAAAATCAATGCTTGCTTGGGATGTATTAGTGCTGAATGTTTATTTATTTCTGACCGTGATTATTTCGGTCTATCTCCTATTTTCCAAATACAAAGGAAAAGAGCCTAAATTTTCAATTTATTTCCCGTTAGTTATACTTTCAATTATCTCAGCACTTTCCATTCACACCGTAACCGCCTTTTTGTTTTCTTCCAATGTTGCACGCTCGTTTTGGCACACGGGACTTTTGGCTCCGCGTTTTATTGCGTCGGCATTTTCCGCAGGCCCCGCCTTTTTCTTGTTGACTGTGCTTGTGATGCGCTACACAAAAGTTTTCCCGGTTAAAGATATCGCGATAAAACGCTTGACCATGATTATCACAATTGCATTAGAAATCAATCTCTTTTTATTGTTAGCGGAGGTCTTCACAGAGTTTTATCATCAAACCGAACATAGTGCTTCTGCGGCTTACCTCTTTTTCGGATTGGGCGGTAAAACTGCTTTGGTTCCTTGGATTTGGTCGTCAGTTTTTTTGAATATCAGTGCTTTAGTTATCTTCGTTTTGCCGCTAAAAAAGAATACGATTTTCCTGACACTAGCTTGTCTTTTTCTGGTGGTGGGCGTTTGGATTGAGAAGGGCATGGGATTAGTCGTGCCGGGATTCATACCAACACCGTTGGGAGAAGTTTATGAATATTCTCCAACTTTTATTGAGGCTCAAATTTCTATGGGAGTTTGGGCTATCGGCCTGATGCTTTACACAATTTTGGCCAAAATCTCGATTGCTGTCAATTTGGAACGGATACGTTTAGACTGAATAAAATTTTTCTTCATTCCGCCCACAAATTAGAAAGAGGAAGAGAAATTGTATCGAAAGGCGGAACAGAAATTTCATCGCTTCCTCCGCAACTTCTCCACAAAGTCCAGCGTCTATTCTCCAACAGATTGACATAAACTTAATCCTGTGGACAAAACAAGTCCGATGGAGTAAAATCACAGCAAGTCGCCGAACCGCACAATTCCTTCAATTTCAAACTCACAAACATCAACATTCAAATGGCGAAAGTCGTTGTTAAAAACAAGAAATGTTGCCGTTTCAGTATTTTGGTTTTTTTACTGTTTCTAAATCTAGTTTTTTCCGGACAACTTTTAGGGGGGGAATCAGCAGTGCGCTTCGGATTGACTCCTGTCATTTTGGATAATCAGAGAGATTTTCTGGAGCGTTGGCAAAAATTTTTGGAGAAACATTTAGAGCGTCCCGTCATTTTTTTTCAACGGCGTACCTACGGCGAAATTACGGAAATGTTACTTCAAGAACAATTGGATATTGCTTGGGTTTGCGGTCGTCCTTATGTGCAACATCAACAAAAATTGCAACTGCTGGCTGTACCGCTTTATCGAGGAAAGCCACTCTACCAATCATATTTGATTGCTTTAAGCGACAACACTGGCATTGATTCAATCTTAGACTTGAAAGGGAAGGTGTTCGCCTATTCTGATCCGGACTCCAACTCTGGTCATTTGGTCCCCAATGTCATGTTGCGTAGAGAAGGCAAAGATCCAAAAACATTTTTTGCAAAAACTTTTTTTACTTGGTCGCATCGGGATGTTGTTTCAGCGGTTGCTTCCGGATTGGCGCAAGGCGGCGCGGTGGATGGCTATGTTTGGGAAACACTCAATCTTGTACATCCTGAATTGACCCAACGTACCCGGATATTGAACCGTTCTCAAGAATTCGGCTTTCCGCCGTTGGTTGCTCGCCCTTCTCTACCAAAAAATGAATTGTTACTTATACAGTCCGCATTGCTTCAAATGAACAAAGACCCAAACGGAATTCAACTTCTGCAAAAATTAAATCTGGACGGGTTTGTTGAGGGTGATGACGCTTTATTTGACGGCATCCGCGAATCTTTGCTTTTTGTAACGGGCTACTGAAACGATGTTCCGGAATGTTTCCTACCACTACAAAATCCCACTGAGTTTCAGTGTTGTCATAATACTGACTGGAATGATTGTTACCACAGCGTTGGTTTGGCAGACGTATGAAAATTTACGTCGCGATATCTTCCGGAACGCTGTTGAAGTGGGAGCCGCTTTGTCTGGAACCTTGCAATTATCCTTAAAACATGATGACGTCTGGAGAGCTTATCGCTTGTTGGCGGACACCGGACAGGCAGCCGATAGAGACGGCGGATTACTCCTGGTAGTGCTCGACGAAGAATACAAAGTTTTTGCCTCCAACCAACCTCGACAATTTCCCGTATTGGCTTCTTTGGAAAATCTCAATCCGGAGTTTGCCAGTTTGAATAAATCGCTATTGCAAAACAATAATAATGAAGCCCGTCCGATTGTACAAGGTGCAACTTTGTGGATGTACGTGGTGCACCCAATCCACGAATACGGGGCAAGGTTGGGTGTGTTATTGATAGGCTACGCCCATTCGCAATTTTTACCGAGATATTATGAAATTGTTTGGAATGTCAGCATCTCGTCTTTGGGAGTGATGTTAATTTTGTTGCCTTTGGGATGGTATTTGGGCAAAAATATGGCCGAACCTTTGGTGGAACTTTCAAATTGTATGGCTATGGTCGGTCAAATTCCGCCGGATGAAATTGAATACAATTTGAAAGATGCCGATGATGAAATTGGTTTATTGAGTACACGTTTTAGGGAAATGCTGGAAGATTTGCGGATCAAACAGCAATTCGAGCGACAAGTATTGGTTTCCGAACGTTTAGCGGCAATCGGTCGAATGTCGGCGGGTGTTGCTCACGAAATTAATAATCCTCTTGGCGGAATGCTCAATGCTATCAATACTTTCAAGCAACACCGTCATGAAGAAGGAGTGCCGGAAAAAACCTTATATTTGCTGGAACGCGGATTAGGGCAAATTCAAGAAACCGTTTCGGCTTTACTGGTGGAGAGTATTCCGGAAAGTCATCCATTGAGTTTTCAAGATGTTGAGGATATCCGTACTTTACTTCATGCAGACATTAATAAAAAGAACATCAACTTAGTTTGGGAAAATAATTTAGCAACACCGGTCTCACTACCTTCGACTCAAATTCGGCAAATTTTAATGAATCTTTGTCTAAATGCACTTCAAGCTGCACCGCAAGAGAGTACTGTTTTCTGCAAAGTTTGTGCTGTAGAAGATGAAAATTTATTGATTACTGTGCGCAATGAAGGAGGAAACTTGGACGATGAATCCATGGAATTGCTGTTTGAACCTTTTGCCCACAATAATACTGGAGGAATCGGTTTGGGGTTATGGGTTACTTACCAAATCGTCCGTCAACTCGGAGGAGAAATTGTTGTTAATAATCAAGATGGAACAGTCTCATTCTCGGTAGGCATTTCTCTGAATAATCCCTAATTCGTAATAATTATGGTGCATATTTGTTTGGTTGAAGACGACCCCATCATGGGGGAATCGCTGGCGCATCGTTTCACACTTGAACGATTAACCTGTCATTGGTTTCAAGATGCGCGTAGTGCTTTGGATGCAGTTAAAAAAGAACATTACTCCGTGCTGATCAGCGATATTCGTCTTCCAGATATGGATGGTGAAAGCATGTTCAAATCACTCATTGAATGCGGTGAACCGCCACCGCCAACTTTGTTCATTACCGGCTATGGTGGTATTGATCAAGCGGTACGCCTACTAAAACTGGGAGCACAGGATTACATCACCAAACCCTTTGATCTGGATTTACTTTTGAGTAAATTACGGAGTTTGTGTCCAGGATTATTTCCAGAAAAAGATGAACCGCCGCTTGAATTAATGTTAGGTATTTCCGAGCCCTTGCAAAAAATCCAAAGGATGTTGAGCAATTTAGGAAAGCATGATGTCAGTATTTTGTTCACCGGTGAATCCGGAGTCGGCAAAGAATATGCGGCCCGTTATTTACACGACTGTTCTGGAGACAAAGGTAACCAACCTTTTATAGCCACCAACTGCGCCGCCATTCCGGAAAGTCTGTTGGAAACCGAACTGTTCGGACACGAAAAAGGGGCATTTACCGGTGCCATTCACACGCGGCGAGGTGTTTTTGAACAAGCCAATAACGGAACTCTTTTTTTAGATGAAATCGGCGATATGCCATTGTCCATGCAAGTTAAACTGTTGCGCGCCATTCAAGAGCGTTCTATCAGCAGAATCGGCGGTGAAAAAATGATCCCAGTCAATTTGCGTCTTATCAGTGCGACAAATCACGACCCAGTGGCTTTAGTGGAAAACGGAAAATTTCGCGAAGATTTGTTTTATCGCATCAATGTCATTCATATCCATATCCCTCCCCTGCGGGAACGCCAAGAGGACATTCTTTGGTTTGCAAGTAAGTTTATGGAACTCTGCGCACGCGAACAGGGTGAAAGGCGGGTATTGAATCATAGTGGAGAACAGTATTTGTTTGATCAACCTTGGAAAGGTAACCTTCGGGAATTGAAGCATTGCATTCAACGCGCTTGTATCCTTTCTGGACAAGAAACCATAGGAGCCTCGGAATTGGATGTGTACGGCGTTGAGCTTACCTCCACTAAAGAACAAGCGGTTGCTGATTTGAAAAGCTATTTGGAAGTTTGCGAACAACGGCGCATCCTACAAATGTTGGAGAAAAATAAATGGCGCATCGGCGACACTGCTTCCACTCTGGGAATCAGTCGTAAGAGTTTATGGGAAAAAATGAAAAAATTTGACATTTCTAACCGCGGTCACTGAAATTTTTCTAATTGATTATCTCATTCACATTAAAATTTTCATTTTGAATCCAAAATTACGAATTCAAATTATAATTTACCTTGAAAAATAGGTGCTTTATAGGAGAAAATAAGGGTGATAATTTCGCCT
>JABGPG010000095.1 GCA_018645085.1 Deltaproteobacteria bacterium | reverse complement strand
AAAACTGATAAAGAAAAAAATTATGAAATCATCTGATTTATTTATCAAAGCACTTGAGGAAGAAGGAGTCGAATATATTTTTGGAATTCCAGGTGAAGAAAATCTGGATTTTCTCAATTCACTGAAAGACTCAACGATCAAACTGATCTTGACCCGTCACGAACAAGCTGCAGGTTTTATGGCTGCTACTTATGGACGTCTCACCGGTAAGACAGGAGTCTGCCTTTCCACTCTGGGACCAGGAGCCACGAACCTTGTGACTGCTGCTGCCTATGCTCAACTTGCTGCTATGCCGATGTTGATGATAACTGGTCAAAAACCAATTAAGCACAGTAAGCAGGGCAGATTTCAGATTTTGGATATAGTGGAAATGATGAAACCATTAACCAAATACACACGTTCGATTGTGAGCGGCAATAACATTCCGTCACGTGTTCGGGAAGCATTCCGGATTACTCAGGAAGAACGTCCAGGAGCAGCGCATTTGGAACTACCGGAAGATGTTGCCGGAGAGGAAGTTACTGAAACTCAGCCCTTGCCACGTAGTCGGGCTCGCCGACCAATTGCAGAAGGGAAGGCTGTTAAACAAGCAGTGGATATGATTGAAAACGCAAAAAGCCCATTGCTGTTAATTGGAGCAGGATCCAACCGTAAAATGCCCGCGCGTATGCTGCGTTCTTTTGTGGATAAAACCCAAATTCCGTTCATCAGTACACAAATGGGAAAAGGCGTCCTTGACGAACGTGACCCTTTGTTTTTAGGAAATGCCGCACTATCCGCCAATGATTTTCTGCACCGTGCGATTGCGAAAGCAGATTTAATTATCAATGTTGGACATGATGATATTGAAAAGCCTCCGTTCATTATGGAACGTGATTCATTTGAGGTAATTCATATTAACTTCTCATCTGCGGAAGTTGATCCAGTCTATTTTCCGCAACTGGAAGTAATCGGTGACATTTCGAACAGCATTTGGCAAATAAAAGAGAGAATCATGCCGCAGGGTTCGTGGGACTTCAGTTATGCCTTAAAGGTTAAAAAAGCAGTTGATGCTCACCTTCGTGAAGGTGCAGACGATCCACGATTTCCGATGATCCCTCAGCGTTTTGTCGCAGATGTTCGAGAAGCAATGCCCTCCAATGGCATTATCGCGCTCGACAATGGCGTTTACAAAATATGGTTTGCGCGTAACTACAAAGCTTATGAACCTAATACCGTTTTGCTTGATAACGCATTGGCTACCATGGGTGCAGGCTTACCTTCTGCAATGGGAGCGCACATGGTTCATCCGGACCGCAAAGTGATGGCGATTTGCGGAGATGGAGGTTTCATGATGAACGCGCAGGAACTTGAAACCGCGGTTCGGCTTAAAATGAATTTAATCTGTCTGATTTTACGTGATAATTCATATGGAATGATACGTTGGAAGCAGGCAAATTTGGGATTTGAGGATTTCGGTCTGGAATACGGTAATCCAGATTTTGTTAAATTTGCGGAATGTCACGGAGCGCACGGATATCGAGTAGAAAAAACTGAGGATTTTGTTCCATTGTTAAAAAAATGTCATGATACGCCCGGAGTTCATGTGGTTGAACTGCCTGTCGATTATTCTGAAAATGATCGAATTCTGAATCATGAAATTAAAGAGCGAAGTCAAAAAATTTAAGGAATTGAGAGAGAATCTGTTGAATGAAAAAATATGATCTGTGTGTAATCGGCGGAGGCCCTTCCGGTTATGCCGCCGCTATGCGTGCGGTTGATTTTAAAAAAAGTGTTCTGCTTGTTGAACGTGACCGAATTGGTGGTGCCGGAATTTATGACGGTGCGCTTTCATCTAAAACATTTTGGGAAATTTCCAAAGAATATTCCTCATTCTGTAAAAAAATGCGTCATTACGGTTTGGAAGAACCGATTGTGCATTTTAAAAATGTTCTGCAGGAAGTGAATGACGCAGTTTTTGAGCGATCAGATCAACTAGAAGAACACCTCAGACTGGTCATTCAACAACGACCGGAAGCTTTCCGTTTCGTCAAAGGAAATGCTCATTTAATCGGTACAAATGAAATTGAACTCGAAACAGATTCCGGAAAAGAAATAGTATTCGCGGAAAATGTCATAATTGCTACCGGAAGTCGCCCCCGTAAAATCCCCTCTATTACAATTGATGAAGATATCATCATGACCAGCGACGGTATCAGTTCGCTGGAAGAGTTCCCTGAAAGTCTGGTGATTGTAGGTGCAGGAGTAATCGGTTGTGAGTTTGCGACCATCTTTTCCAATTTTAATAAAACAAAGGTACATGTAATTTCTAAAGACGAGCGTATATTACCTTTTGAAGATCCTGACCTGGCGCGTGTGATTGAAGCTAATCTGGAAGCAAACGGTGTGCTGATTCATCGGCAGTCGAAACTCGAAAAAATGGAAATCGTAGACGGTCGGGTAGAATACATTCTGGAACATCCTGACGGCAGGAAAGAGGTTTATGATGCGGAAAAAGCACTGGTTTCGGTGGGACGCATACCAAACATAGAAAATACAGGTTTGCGTGAACTAGACGTTGAACTGAGTGCTGCAGGACACATTGTAGACAATGACACTCAAACCAGCATTGCTAACATTTACGCAGTTGGAGATATTACTGCAGACATTGCACTGGTTAATGTAGGTGAACTTGAGGGACGCCATGCTGTAGAAAAAATATACGGTAAACCAAAACGTCAGATGCTTTATGAAAATATTTCCACCATTATGTTCCTCAATCCTGAAGTAGCAGGAGTTGGAATGAATGAACAGCAAGCACAAAAAGCGGGACTGAATTACCGTCTTGCCAGCTATGATTACCGCTGCATTCCTCGTGCAGTGGCAATGCGTAACACACAGGGTTTTTTCAAAATTCTGGTTACTGATGATGAACAAATGAGAATCCTCGGTTTACGTGCAGTTGGTGAACATGCTTCAAGTGCGATTCAGGCCGTTGCTTTGCTGATTGCCACCGAAAAGGGTATTGATGAATTAGCCGAATTGATCCACCCCCATCCTTCAATTATTGAAGGTATCCAAGAATGCATACGAATGCTTCTTGGAAAATCAATCTATAAACCTTATATATTTCAGCAATTTCTAAACTGTAAACAGTACAGAGATGGTCAATACATTGATTGAAGAAATTCTGAGTCCAGCCCGTTAATAATAGAAAGTCCACTTAAATGCTAAGCACAAAAATTATATGCACCATTGGTCCTGCCAGTGAATCGTCAGCAATGTTGGCGGAACTCGCTGAGGAGGGGATGAATGTCGCACGTCTGAATTTCTCTCACGGAACACATAGTTCTCACCTGCAAATTATCGAAAAAATACGTGAATTGAATAAGCACAGACAATTTCCAATCGCAGTTTTACTCGATACACAAGGTCCGGAAATCAGGACAGGCGACCGGGAAATGAAGCTTGTTCCAGGAAAACGTGTCAACGTTAATACCCCTCCAAATGAGGAGAAAGAAGGTTCACTTTATGTCAACTATCCGCATCTGCTTGAAGATCTGGAAATTGGCAACAGTATTTCGCTTGATGGCGGTTTGATGTGTTTGGAGGTTCTCGCTAAATCCGAAAAAGGTCTGGAGTGTGAGGTGATCCACGGCGGTTATGTGAAGGGACATAGGCACGTTAATTTGCCCGGAACTATCGTTAAACTACCCGGAATTACAGAAACCGACAAGCGTGATATTTTATTTGGAATTGAGCAGAATGTAGACATAATCGCGCTGTCATTTGTTAGAAATGCAGAAACGATACGTGAAGTCAGAGAACTGCTCGGAGAAAGTGCTGAGCATATCAAACTCATTGCTAAAATTGAAAATCAGGAAGGTGTTGACCGTCTCAAAGAAATCGTCAAGGAAGCGGATGGTGTGATGGTCGCACGTGGTGATTTAGGAATTGAAGTTGAGATGGAAGAGGTTCCGCAAATTCAAAGACGGATTGCCTTCTTATGTGCAAAATACGGTAAACGCCTGATTGTTGCGACTCAAATGCTGGAATCGATGATTGAAAATCCTGTTCCAACTAGAGCAGAAGTAACGGATGTTGCAAACGCTGTTTTTGAACAAACTGATGCAATTATGCTTTCAGGTGAAACTTCTGTTGGTAAATATCCTGCACGTTCAGTCAAGACTCTGGCAAAAATTGCGAGACGTACCGAGGATTTTCCGGGAGTGAATTTTACAGATAATTTACTAAAAGGCAAGAATGGACAACACCTTGCGGAATCCGCAATCCGAATTGCCACAAATTTAAAAATCCGCGCAGTAGTGGTGATTACACGTACTGGTCGTGGAGCAGGCTATCTCTCAAATCTTCGTCCACATAAGATTAATATTTACTCATTTACCAATAGTCCCAGTGTACTATCTTCGATGACTCTCTACAGAGGAGTTTTTCCTTTTCTGATGGAATTTCAGGAAAATCCGGAGGGCAGTATTCAGGATGCGTTAAGTGTTCTTCATAAAAAGGAAGGTTTTGAACCAGCAGAAAAAGTAGTTGTGTTGGCAAACATTCTAACCGGAGAAGGTTTTTGTACCTCCCTGCAGATACGCTCAATTCCTGCTGTTTAGCGGGGGTGCACTGCATTTTATAAACTTGAACTCGCGGAAAACACGAGAGTGAGCGATTCACGAGTCAGCGCTCTTGTTTCTGTGCTGCCTGAGTACAACCATGCTTTTCCGGAACCTGAAGTGTAAATTGCACCTACCGTGAGAGAAGAAGAGGACGAGTAAGAAGTGTAGCCAAAACTTGCACCATAGATGTCAAGATACTCGTACGGAGCAGTTGTTGATGAATCCGGCAGAGGAAGGTTTGTGTAGTTGGTGAATAAACCGAAACGTATTGCATTTGTCGGATTGAGGTAATACTCAGTGCCGCCTGAATAATTCATAATATCCGCACGTCCGTTTTCGGCCGCCTGGTAATAATCAAGGTCTGCAGTATAGAGCAGAGAAGGTGTGGGGAAGTAAGAGACCCCCCAAGCCAAATGCAGTGGAAACTTGCGTTTTTCTGCTGAGTTTACACGCATCATCATGGTTGTCGGAATTGTAGTTCCTGTACTGTTGTCGGTATTATGAAATGATATGTCTCCCTGAAAAGACGAGTTGAGCAGAACAGCTTGATCTACTGCCATGCCCACTGTTAGCAGACTCCATGGACTCCACTGTAGGCCTAATTTTGGCATCACACCGTCTTCTCTCAGTTTTAAACTTTGATAAATCACCTCATAACTACCATCAGTACTTTCCAAATAATTGTAAAATTGACGCATAAAACTGCGGTATTGATAATAAAGAGTCAGTCCAATAGAAAGGTTTTCTCCAAATTTCATTGCTACCGACGGTCCCATCAGGTATGTAATGTCCTCTGAATGCAGGCTTTGATAATATATTTTTACAGTGCTCAGAGGATTATCAAATAGCAGATCCTGGTGTTCTATAAAAGCTTCAGGTACTACATATGAAAAACAGAATGAATAATCTTTGTATTTTTTGAGCACACCGAAATAGTTAGGCACCAGCGATTCACTTTCGCGGATCCAGTCCTGAGTGCCAATTGCTTCGGTATAGACCGTTTTCAGTTTGTGCAGCATATTACCACTACCGGAAAGACTGTCTCCAACCGCATAGGCGATACCTGCTGGATTGTAATAGCATCCAGTACTATCGTCTGAAATAGCCACGTAGCTCCCACCCATTGTTGCCGCTCGTTCACCAATCAGCATATTTTTGTAGTGAGCATCATCGGCGTGCAGTTGAGTTGCAGAAAAGCTGATGAAAATCAAAAGACTAAGATTTAGCCATAATTTTCTTAAAGCGCTTTTCATTTTTCTTTCCCTGAATATTGTCTAATTGATGCCTGCTGATAAATTCCTTCAGGCTCCGGTATCTAAATTCAATTGTGGGGTGAGTTTTAGAAAGTACTTCAGCTCCTCCCTGTGCTAGATGCGGTTTTAAGGATTGGAGATAATTGAGATAACTATGCGGGTCATAACCTAAAGTGATCAGCATTTCTAATGCTTTTTGATCTGCATCCTCTTCGTCTTCTTTGGAAAGCCCTTCCTCCATCAGCATTTTAAAGGCAAGATCATTCAGGCGTTCCAGAGCAATTTTTGAGGCAAGTGTTGAACTGCCTAAAACCTGTGCAATACCGGAAGTCAAAGAACTGTCTGTACTTTGAAGTTTTAGTTTGCGGACGATGTGTTTTTGACCTACGTGCGCCAGTTCGTGAGCCAATACACCGGCGAGTTGTGCTTCGTTACGCATTAGTTTCAAGGCTCCCATTGTGACAAAAATATAGCCGCCTGGAACCGCAAAAGCGTTTATCTCGTCCGTCTCAAGAATTCCAAAATAGTATCTTAATTCCGGACGTCCCAACTGTGCGGTAATTCCGGTACCAATTTGGGAAATGTATTTATGCTTGCGCTCGTCTCGCAGGAGAGGATATTTTCCTAGAATTTTAGCAGCAACTCCACGGCCAAAATCGATTTCGCGATCAGTACCCGCTTCCTGATTTTTCCAAAAAATATGATGCGCGCGCAGTCTAAATTCTTGAGCTTGTCCTGAAACAGCAAAGCCGAATGAAAATATAAAAATGTGTAACCACAGATATTTATTAAAATGTGCCATATTTTTCTACTCTGTGAATGATAAAAATATTACAGAGTTTTCTTCATTCGAGGGTAGTTGCTCCAACCATTCCAATGCCGTATAATCTGTTTTATAGGGGCTGATTTTCTTACCTTCGCTGTCCACTAATCCCTTTACTCCAACTACCGCCGAAAAGGTGCGTAAGCGTACCCTGCGTCCTGATGCAGACAGGAGTTGAATTTTTTGTGCTAAAATCAGCGTTTTCCTTTTAACAGGAAATTTTGATATTTGACCACGCAGAAGCCATCCCTGACTAACTCCGGATTCAACTTTTTGCCAAATCCCTTTACTTTCTATCGACAGTACTTTTGTGCCTCGACTAAGTTTGAAGGTTTTTTTGCTTTGAATTGAAGGCTGTTCACGTAATACCGCACCCAGACCTTTGATATAAACTGTGTTTTCAGTCGCAAATACAGAAGAGAGGAAGAAACTGAGCAGCAGGAAAAGTGCTGCAAAAAATTGTAGGATTATTTTTTTGCCCTGTAAAAATGAGTCAAGTTGCTTTTGAGGTATGACTATCATTTTTTGAAAACAAAAGAGGGATGATGAAGAAGACAACTCCGAGGCTGATGAAACAATCGGCAAGGTTATTGACGAAAAAACTTGTTTCATACCAACGAAAGTGGAAAAAATCAGTCACATAACCATATACTGCGCGATCGATTAAATTTCCGGCCGCACCCGGTAAAACACAAACAAGTCCGGAACGGGTGAAAAAGTCCAACTCGTTCCAGTAGCGTGTTTGATAAAATATCATTGCGACTACTGCTATTAAAGATACTCCAACTAATAGTGGAATGCGAAAAGAATCTTCAATATCCGCAAAGAAGCTGAAACTTACTCCACGGTTCTGAACATGAGTTAAATCGAGGAAATTTGTTAGCAGCTCTGTAATTTCATAAAGAGGAACGTTCGTTCTGACCCATATTTTTGAGCCTAGATCTAGTCCCAACAGCAGGATCATGATCAACCAGTTCAGTCTGAAGGAAGGAGTTGATATTGTTTTAGAAATACTCAAGAAACTTGCTCCACTGAAGATATTAAATCTGTAATGTTTATAGGCTTCTGTTCACGAAGCTGCATGTCTCTGATCACCACCTTGTCTTGAGACATCTCTTCCGGAAAAAGCAAGATCGCAAATTTAGCACCAGATTCATTTGCCTGTTGCAGCGATTTTTTCATTTTTTTCATGCTGAAATTACAATCCACAGTTGCACCTTTTGAACGCAATTCCACTGCTATTTTCAAGGCAGCACCGACCTGTTCACTGTCAAAAGGAATTATTGTGTAATCCAGTGTACGTGGTAGTTCCGGAAAATGTTCCAATTCTTTAAGTACGTCTAAAATAACCACATCACCAAATCCGAAACCAACCGCGGGTACGGTTTCTCCACCGTATGTCGAGAGCAGAGAATCGTAGCGTCCGCCACCGCAAATTGCACGGTGTTGTTTTTCCGGACTGTTGACTTCAAAAACAGCACCTGTGTAATAAGATAATCCTCTGACGATCGAAATATCAAATTGTAGATAATCGCGGTATCCTGCTGTATCCATCAACTGCAGCAAGTGTTGTAATTCATCGATACCCTCTGTGTCCTGTAAACTGTCTTTCAATTCCTGTAGGTCGGATTTTGACAAATATTCATTTAACTGCTCTACCTGAGAAGATGACATTCCAACTTCTTCAAGCATTTTTCCGAGTGCTTCAGCAGAGATCTTGTCTCGCTTATCCATGATAACGAGCACAGCACTATGCAGTTCCTGCGCTACATTCAGTTGACTTAGGATTGCATTTAAGATGCGGCGGTCATTGATAAACACTCGTATATCTTTTGCCGTAAGTCCCATTGACTCACAAGCAGAAATAAGCAGCATTAGAATTTCGGCTTCTGCAACCATTTCAGGTTGGCCGATGATGTCTGCATTCCACTGAAAATGTTCACGCCGCCGACCTTTGGTCATACGTTCATAGCGAAAACATTGCGGCATCGAAAACCATTTAATTGGAAATGATAATGATTTCGTGTGCTGAAGAACCAGACGTGCCAGTGATGGTGTCATTTCCGGACGTAAACTTAAGCGCCGACCGGCCTTGTCTTCAAAGCTGTAAAGTTGTTTGCTTATTTCGTCACCTGCTTTGCGGATATAAAGTTCCTCATGTTCCAGCACACATGTATCATATTCCTCAAATCCGGCTTGTTCAGAAACTTTGCGCCAAACTTCAAATAACCAGTTGCGCAGCCGCATTTCGTCAGGGAAGAAATCTCGCGTTCCCTTAACAGGTTGTAAGTCAATCATAATTGATATTTTTCTGAGCTGTGTGTTTGAAAATGCAGAAGCTGCTGAGGGATCTTCACTTTTGAAAAGCCAATTCCGGGATTTTTTTAAAATCATCCCATGCCAGAGGCATCGCAGAACGATTTCTTAAGAGGTATGAAGGGTGAAAAGTTGGCAACATTTTCCAATTTCCATATTGCATCAATTTACCATGCGCTTTGGTTATTCCAGGCAGTTCCGGAATCAAAGTCTTGGAGGGTACATTACCCAGCGTGACTATTAATTTCGGATTTACTAATTCAATTTGTTGTTTGAGGATTGGCATGCAGCATGAAATTTCTGCAGGTGTAGGATTCCTGTTTTCAGGAGGTCTGCATTTCACAATGTTGGTGATGTATACATCCTGTCTGTTAATACCTAATGTGTTTATCATCTTGGTCAACAATCTACCCGCGCGTCCTACAAAAGGTACTCCCTGCGCGTCTTCATCTGCTCCTGGACCTTCACCAATAAACATCACCGTGGCTTGCGGCAAACCTTGGCCAAAAACCAGATTTGTCCTGGTTTTTCCGAGTTCACACTTTTGACATGATTTATACTTGTCTGCTAAGACTGAAAGCGAGCCACTGTTTTCAGTTACTACTTGCTGAGATGCAATGTTTGCAAAGGCTTCAGTTATAGTTTGTTGTTTTGCGGATGATAACTCTTCCTTGAAAGCAGAAATACCTGTTGAAGGAGGATATATCCTGGGGTGTTTATGTTCATCCTTAATGTTAAGCACAGGCTGAGTTTGCGCAGCGAGTTTGTAGTTCGCACCTTCATGTTTTACAGTTATTTCAGTTTCAGTGCACATCATGTCACCTAAACCATCCAACAGCAGTTTCAGCTCTACCTTAGGCATAGCTTCGATGTTAATGTAATTCAGCCCTTTTTTGTGAAGAGATTGCAATTGATTTTCTAATTGCAACAGCAAAGTTGGATAGTCCAAAGTTTCTCCTATTTGGAATTACTTCTGTATCTTCTGTTTTAAGTCGAACACACACGCATGACTTGTTGCTAAACAGTTACTCTCGTGATTATCGAAAAAATTCTTATTTTGCTTTTATTTAAATCCTGTTATTTTTTTCTGTTTACAAGATATATCGGCTCAAATCCTGATTTTTCAACAAGTTCACAAGTCGACCCTCAATGTATTCCGGAGTTACAGTAATTTTCTGTCCTTTCAAATCCGGGGCGGTAAAACTAACTTCTTCAAGCAGTTGTTCCATGACTGTGTGTAGACGGCGCGCTCCGATATTTTCAGAATCCTCGTTAATTTGACAGGCAATTTCAGCAATTGTATCAATTGCGTCTTTGGTAAATTCCAATTCAACACCTTCTGTTTTCATCAACGCAGTGTATTGAACTATCAGCGCGTTTTTTGGTTCTGTGAGAATACGGACAAAATCTTCTTTGCTAAGTGATTGAAGTTCAACACGAATTGGGAAACGTCCTTGTAGTTCCGGAATCATGTCTGACGGTTTAGAAAGGTGAAATGCACCTGCGGCAATGAAAAGAATGTGATCTGTTTGAACAGGTCCGTATTTGGTGTTGACTGTTGAACCCTCTACAATCGGTAGTAAATCCCGCTGTACGCCTTCTCTGGAAACGTCTGGTCCCTGGGAATGGCTACGGCGCGAAGCAACTTTGTCAATTTCGTCCAGAAATACAATTCCGCTTTGTTCGACACGAGTGACTGCTTCACGGGTGACTTCTTCCATGTCAATCAATTTGCCGACTTCTTCCTGTTGTAATATTTTCCGTGCATCCTCAATACTGACACGACGTCGCTTGGATTGCTTAGGCATCATATTTGAGAGCATGTCACGAATATTCATATCCATGTTGTCGTTCATTGAAACAGGCATAAATTCCATCACCGCTCCTGAAGGCCGCTCCGAAACATCCAGTTCAACCATACGATCATCCAAAACTCCGGAGCTTAGTTTCTTTCGAAATTTCTCCCGCGTTGGATTTGTTGTAAGTTCTTCTGAGGAATCTTCGTTTTTACTTTCCAAGGGAGGCAGAAGCAAATCCAGCAAACGTTCTTCCACCATTTCTTTGGCTGCTTCCTGTTTACGCTCCATTTGCTCATGACGTACCATATTGACCGAATAGTCGGTCAAATCGCGAATCATCGATTCAACATCACGTCCCACATAACCAACTTCAGTAAATTTTGATGCTTCTACTTTAACAAAAGGTGCATTAACCAACCTGGAAATACGACGCGCAATTTCAGTTTTCCCAATTCCGGTTGCACCGATCATGATGATGTTCTTTGGTAGAATCTCATCTTTTAAATCATCATCAAGCTGCAAGCGTCTCCAACGATTACGCAGAGCAACCGCCACAGCCTTTTTAGCGTCCGTCTGACCGATGATGTAGCGGTTCAGTGCATCAACCGTTTCCTGCGGTGTCATATTTAGTTCTGTAGCAGTTTCCATGCGTTTAATATTCCAATTCTTCGTAGGTAACTTTGTCATTTGTGTAGATACAAATATCGGCGGCAATTTTCATAGATTTCTCAGCAATTTTTCTGGAACTGAGTTTAGTATCCATCAGTGCCCGCGCAGCCGCAAGAGCGTACATTCCTCCGGAACCTATGCCGATCAGTCCGTCATCCGGTTCGATTACATCACCGTTTCCGGAAATAATTAGTGAGGCTTCGGCACTGGAAACTGCCAGCAGTGCTTCCAAATTTCGCAAAATTTTATTGGTACGCCATTCCTTGGCCAGTTCGACAGCAGAGCGCAATAATTTTCCATTATACTGCTCAAGTTTTTCATCAAACTTTTCGAAGAGAGTGAAGGCATCAGCAGTTGAACCCGCGAAACCGGCAATAACCTTACCGTCGAAAGTATTACGTAATTTACGGGCGGATGGCTTCATAATGGTGTTTTGCATGGAAACTTGTCCGTCTCCCGCCATTACAATACGGTTGTCCTTGCGTACGCAGAGAATAGTTGTCATAAATTTATGAAGTAATTCGTGTATTTAGTTTATCTGTCTATAATAGCAGTTGAGAAATTATTGTCCAGACGAGAGATAAATAGCTGTTCCGGACTTAAGACATGCGGCTGCGTTATTCATCATGCTGTGCGACAAAATATGCCACAACATAATTATATCCGCTCCAGAGAGAAATGACGGTTGAAGCCCAGAGGAGGACAATTCCAACTTCATGGGTTGGGATGCCGATGGTTGGGTAGTGAATGATGAGGAAGCCCACAGCAAACATTTGTGAAATGGTTTTTAGTTTTCCACCGGAACTGGCTGAAATAACCATGCCTTCCGCAGCTGCGATGGAGCGTAAACCGTTAACAATAAATTCACGGGAAATAAGAATTACTGTTAAAGCTGCAGGCGCCCGTCCCATTCCAACCAGTAAAACCAGTAAAGAACCAATCAATATTTTGTCTGCAACAGGATCAAGTAGTTTGCCCAGTTTTGTGGTTTTTCCTTGATGACGTGCCAGCACACCATCCCAGTAATCGGTCAGGCAGGCAAAAAAAAAGACGAGCCATGTACTGAACAAAATCCAGTGTTCGTCTTTACCAATTACCATACCGGCATAAATGAAGGGTACCAATGCTACCCGTAATGTGGTTAAATGATTGGCAGTCAGCCATTTTGAAAAGAAAGCAACCATGAAAAATATTTCCTGTCTTGAGTTTTTTTGTTTGAATAGTATGATGCGCTGAACTAGGGAAAAAAGCAATTTACCTTTCAGTGTGAATTAATTTTGTGAATTCACTGTACAGATCTTGAGAAAAAGCAGGATCACCAATAATTCTTTATTGCTTATGCGTTTTAATGTAATCGGTTGGAACTTCAGAAAAACTCCTGTTGAAGTACGGGATAAACTGGCACTGACTCCAAAACAGCAGTTAGAACTGGGTCAGCAGCTCAGCCGACGTTTCAAATTAGGTGGTGTCGCAATTCTCAGCACCTGTAACCGCACCGAATTTTATCTTGTAAACGCGGAACAGCAGTTGGAGGAAATCATTGAGATGCTGGAAGCGTATTGGAAACTTGACGAACTGCAGGAAAGTGTTTATACCATTCAGAATTTGGAGGGTGTAAGACACCTTTTCCGTGTTGCCTCGAGTTTAGAATCGATGGTACTTGGAGAACCGCAGATTCTTGGGCAGCTCAAAGATTCGTTTCAATCTTTCAGTGATGCGGAATTGACAGGAAAACTTCTTCATCCTCTCTTTACACGTGCTTTTTCAACTGCCAAGCGTGTACGTACAGAAACTACAATTGCCAGTAATGCTGTTTCTATCAGCTATGCTGCGGTGGAACTCGCAAAACATATTTTTGAGGATCTTTCAAAACAGCGGGTGATGGTAATTGGTGCCGGTGAAATGGCCGAATTAGCGGTGAGGCATCTCATGCGGAACGGAATTTCACAATTGTTTGTGACAAACAGAACTTTCTCAAGTGCAGCAGAACTTGCGGAAAAATTTAATGGAATGGCTGTGCCGTTTGATCATCTTAAACGTCACCTGCATGAGGCAGATATTGTCATCAGTTCAACCGGAGCACGTGACTATATCATCAGTCCGGAACTGGTTAAGCACTGTTTGAAAAAGCGTAAAGCTAACCCAATGTTTTTCATAGACATTGCTGTACCAAGGGATATTGACCCTGAAATAAATAAACTGCACGGTGCGTTTTGTTATGATATAGATGATCTGCAATCTCTCGTTTCACACAACCAGGAGGAACGCAAGAAACAGTCTGTAAAAGCAGAAGAGATTATCGAAAATGAATTAACGGAACTGGAACTCTGGTTTAAGTCTTTGTCAGCTGTACCGACTATCAGAAGTTTGCGTAAATCCTTCCATGCCATGGCAAAAGATGAAATGGAAAAAGGTTTCCGCCGCATGAAAGTCATGCCTGAGTCAGAACGTAAAGAAGTAGAATTAATGGTACACAGGCTGGTTCACAAATTACTGCACGATCCATCACGTAATCTCAAGAAAATAGCGCATGCCGAAGACGCGCATCTCTATCTGGATTCGGTAACAAAAATCTTTGACCTGCAGCCAACTCCAGTTAATCTGGAACAGGCGGGGAAAAAACAACCCAGACTAAAAATTATCAAATCATAACTCATGCCCAACGCTTTTTCGACAAGCGGTTCCAGGAAACTCACTTTTAAGATTGCAACCCGTGGAAGTCCTCTTGCACTCTGGCAGGCGCGATGGGTGCAAGAAAATATTCTTGAACAGCATCCTGAAATATCTGTAGAATTATTAATTCTGAAAACAACCGGTGACCGCATTCAGGACCGCCCACTTTCGGAAGTAGGTGGTAAAGGACTTTTTATCAAGGAACTGGAAACAGCTCT
>JABGPG010000016.1 GCA_018645085.1 Deltaproteobacteria bacterium | reverse complement strand
GGTCCAAAACGGATTTGGAAATTTCATAATGATCCGCAACATGAATGGATGGTCAAACAGTAAGAGAATCAAAGAAATTATTACGGCGATTTTGTATTAAGAATAAAGGTTTTATGGAAACAATTAGACTTACCATGGCACAGGCGCTGCTGCGTTTTTTGGATCAGCAGTTTATTGAACTAGATGGCACAGAGCATAAATTTGTCCATGGCGTGATGGGAATTTTCGGACATGGAAACGTGACCGGAATCGGCGAAGCACTGGAATACGGCGGGACAAGTCTACGCTACATTCAGGGCAACAACGAACAAGGTTTGGTGCACGCAGCCGCAGCTTTTGCCAAGCAAAAAAACCGGCTTGGGATTTACGCTTGCACCAGTTCGATTGGTCCGGGAGCAACCAACATGATCACCGGAGCTGCCGCTGCAACTGTCAACCGGATTCCGGTTTTGCTGTTACCCGGAGACATTTTTGCGTCACGTCAGCCCGATCCTGTGTTGCAGCAAATTGAGACACCGTGGGATTATACTGCCAACGCAAATCATGCTTTCAAACCCGTCAGCCGTTACTGGGACTGTCTCGAACGTCCGGAACAACTGATGACGGCAGGCTTGAATGCAATGCGTGTTTTGACAGATCCTGTCGACACCGGCGCGGTAACTTTGTGTTTGCCGCAGGACACACAGGCCGAAGCTTACGATTATCCGGCTTCATTTTTTGAAAAGCGGATTTGGCATTTGGACCGCCGATCTTTACATGAACGTCCGCTCCGGAACGCAATTGAGCTGCTCCGGAATTCTAAACGTCCCCTGATCATCGCGGGTGGAGGAGTGCATTATTCTTTGGCGACTGAAACGCTGCGGAATTTTGCAAAAACTTTCCAGATTCCGGTTTGTGAAACACAGGCCGGAAAAAGCGCAATGAGTTGGAAAGACGAAATGAGCGTAGGCGGAGTCGGCGTTACCGGAACTGCCGCCGCAAATTTACTGGCAAAAGACGCTGACTTGATTTTGGCGGTCGGTTCACGTTTGCAGGATTTCACCACTTCTTCAAAACAGGCTTTTGCTGAAAACGCGAAAATTCTGCACCTCAACGTCAGCACATTTGACGGCAACAAAATGGATGGAACCGCGCTGCAGGCGGATGCAAAATCCGGATTGGAAGCTCTCAGTTCCGGACTTGAGATAATCGCTTATAAAACGAGCGCTGACTATGCAAACAAAGTTTCTCAGTTGAAGTCTGAATGGAACACGGAGGTGGACCGGCTTTACGGACTTAGCAGTGATTCCGGAAATGTACAGACACAGATTCTAGGAACCTTGAACGAGTTCATGGCACCTGAAGATGTGATTCTATGTGCAGCCGGAAGTTTACCAGGAGATTTGCACCGCTTGTGGCGTTGTGAACTGCCTAAAACTTATCATTTGGAATACGGATATTCCTGCATGGGTTACGAAGTTGCTGGAGCGCTTGGTGCAAAGTTAGCCTGGAACGAAGGTGAAGTTTATACCATTGTCGGTGACGGTAGTTTTTTAATGCTGCACTCGGAAATTCTCACCAGTCTCAAAGAGCACACAAAAATTAACATTGTGCTGCTCGACAATTCCGGATTCCAGTGCATTAAAAATTTGCAGATGGCGCACGGCAGCGTTGGTTTCGGCAATGAATTCCGTTTCCGTGAAAAAGAAAGTGGACGTTTAACCGGTGAG
Organism: Deltaproteobacteria bacterium; assembly: GCA_018645085.1. Lineage (GTDB taxonomy): Bacteria > SAR324 > SAR324 > SAR324 > NAC60-12 > Arctic96AD-7. Next base: position 536 of record JABGPG010000016.1, on the reverse strand, counting down.
ATTACACCTGTGGATTTCAAAAAATATGCGGAAGCGCTCGGTGTGAAAGCCTATTTCGCGGAAAACGCAGTTGAATTCAAAGACGCGCTGCAGGCTGCAAAACAGGAGAAAATATCAACCTTGATTGAACTCAAAGTAATGCCGGGAACAATGAGCGACGGTTACCATTCATGGTGGCGTGTAGGAGTTCCGGAAATTTCAAACTGTGAAGACACGTTGACTTCACACGCCGAAATGGAGGTTGAAGTCCGAAAAGCCAGAGACTATTGAAAATAATTGATCAACTGAAACACATGGGGAATTTGGAGTATAATAAAACTCCTGCTAAGAGAATTTAGTCTGTGTTTTGGGTCGGCAAATGCTTAAGCCGTTTTTCATTATTTCTTAGCCTTATTATTTATTTGCAAGATAATATTTAATTTGTTGACAGAGTCTGCCGAAAGTGTAGAATATGGCGTTTGATGGAATTCTTAATGGTAAGAATTTCATTTTTTTTAAACCTAATTTTTAGGAGATAGTATGAGAATAATTAGAGT
>JABGPG010000117.1 GCA_018645085.1 Deltaproteobacteria bacterium | reverse complement strand
AATCCTGCTGACGCGAGGATGCAAAAACACGCTCGATTACGCGGTTATGAGCTGAACAGTATTTCACGTCCTTTCGTGAATGATGATTTTGAATTGTTTGATTGGATTATTACGATGGATGAAGATAATTATCAGCAAATAAAGTGGTATGACCAAGGTAATAATTATGCAGACAAAATAAGACGCATGACGGATTTCTGTATTAATGCTCAAGTATCAGCAGTGCCTGATCCTTATTATGGAGGAAATCAGGGGTTTGAAAATGTACTGGATCTTCTCGAAGATGCCTGTCAAGGTCTGTTGGAATTTGTCACACTTAAAAAAACATGAATGCTGACTTACAATCTCGCCTGGAAATAATACTCGCTGAACCGGTTAAATCAACAACCGCAGTTTCAGGAGGTTGTATTGCGGATTCACGCAAATTAGAAATGAATTCCGGTAAATTATTTTTTCTCAAACTGGCACGGCAGGGAAATTACGACATGTTTGATTCAGAGGAACAGGGCCTTGAGGAGTTGAGAAAAGCTGCTGCAGTCAGTGTTCCGGAAGTAGTGGCGAAAGACACGGATTTCCTGCTGCTGGAATGGATCGAAGAGGGAGAGGGTAATGATGATTCAAGCATGGAAAAGTTGGGATTTCAATTTGCGGAACTTCACCGCTTTCATGCTGATAAGTTCGGATTTCTGCAGGAAAACTTTTTAGGAGATTCTCCACAAATAAACATCCCAAGCACCACAGGCAGTGAAAATTGGGCAACTTTTTATGCGGAAAATCGACTTCAATATCAAGCAGAACTGGCTGAGAAAAACGGTTATGCAACACAGGAAATGCGTATCCTGCTGGATCTTTTAATTATGAAAATTCCGGATCTCCTGTCCGGTACTGAAGAAAAACCGTCTCTGCTACATGGAGATTTATGGTGCGGAAATTATTTAGTGGATGTTTCCGGAAAGCCGTGGCTGATCGATCCGGCTGTTTATTACGGTCATCGTGAAGCTGATTTGGCAATGACCTCTCTTTTTGGCGGATTCTCTGAAATTTTTTATGCTGCCTACAAATCCGCTTTTCCACTGTCTCCGGATTATGCTGTACGTGAGCCTCTGTACCAATTGTATCACCTGCTGAATCATCTTAACCTGTTTGGAACAGGTTTCTACGGACAAGTACTAGCTATCCTCAAACGTTATGCCCGCTGAGGATCTCTTCAATTCTCTAAATCAAATCTACGTTATACTATAATTCCTGCCTTGCAGTGTTACAAACAAGTAGCGCTTTTTGATTCCTTCAAAATCATCTTAATTATTCTTCTGCTTTTAAGTGGACTTCAAGCTCAATACAAACATTGTTATTGAAAATTAGCAAATTAAAGGTTTGACATTTGTTTGCTGAACCTTATAATACCGGAACTCCAAAATGATAATTCTTTTTTTGTGATAAAAATAATTTGAGAAAACATGAGTAAAAGCGATGCATACGTCAGTTTTCAAGGTGTTCAAAAAAGTTATGACGGCGAAACACTTGTCGTCAAAGATTTAAACCTGGATGCTCACAGAGGAGAATTTCTGACTATGCTGGGGCCATCCGGTTCCGGCAAAACCACCTGTCTAATGATGTTGGCCGGTTTTGAAACCGTGACTCACGGTGAAATCATTCTGGACGGTACTTCCATCAATAACGTTCCCCCACACAAACGAAATATCGGCATGGTTTTTCAAAACTATGCGTTGTTCCCACACATGACTGTCAATGAAAACCTGGCGTTTCCACTGCAAGTCAGAAAAATGTCTAAAAGTGATATTGAAGACCGTGTCAAAAAAGCTCTAGACATGGTGCAGTTGGGCGCTTTTGGTACACGTCGTCCGATGCAGCTTTCAGGAGGACAACAACAGCGTGTAGCTGTAGCAAGGGCATTGGTCTTTGAACCGAAACTGGTTTTGATGGACGAACCACTGGGGGCTCTCGACAAACAACTGCGTGAACAGATGCAGTATGAAATCAAACACATTCATGAAAATCTGGAAGTCACTGTGGTATACGTGACTCATGATCAAAGTGAAGCTTTGACTATGTCCAATCGAATCGCGGTTTTTGATGATGGTGTTATTCAACAGTTAGCAGCACCTGATCAATTGTATGAAAAACCGGAAAACGCGTTTGTAGCCCAGTTCATTGGTGAGAATAACACATTGAATGGAAAAGTTCTTGGTCTTGATGGAGATATTTGCACTGTTGAAGTAGAGGGTGGAGAAAAGCTCAAGGCACTTGCAGTCAACATTCAGGGAGTCGGTTTTGACACCATGATTTCACTGCGTCCGGAACGTGTTATGGTTAATCCTGAAAGTGGACAATGCTCGAGTACAGTAACAGGTAAAGTTGAAGAATTGATTTATCTGGGAGACCATATTCGCTCCCGTATGAACGTTTGTGGTCATGATGATTTTATCGTCAAGATTCCAAACTCTGCAGACCACGCACAATTGCAACCGGGCGATACGGTTCAAGTTGGCTGGAAGGCAGAAGATGCACGTGCATTAGATGTGCTTGTGTCTTAAAAAGCTGAAATCACGCTGGTGGATATGGGACTCACTCCTTGTATCCAGTAGCTAGCTTCCAGCTTTTTTTTATAATAGTCTCTATTCAGGGACAAACGAACAGCCCATATTGGGCATAATAACTATAAAAGGAGATAGTATGAAGAATATTATGCGTGCGATGATGGCTAGTGCCCTCATGGCAGTGATCGGCTTTGCCGGTCAAGCAATGGCAACCGAGTTGGTTGTTGTTTCCTGGGGTGGTGCTTATACTGCTAGTCAGCAGGGAGCTTACCATGCCCCTTATATGAAACAAAATCCTGGAATCAAAATCATCAATGATGATTCGGCCGGTACTGCAGTCGCAAAATTACGCGCTATGAGTCAAGCAGGAAATGTCACATGGGACTTGATTGATGTTGTTGCAGCAGATGCCATGCGTCTTTGTGACGAAGGTCTGGTTGAAGTCATCAACCACGATTCAGATTTGGCGGCTGCTCCTGATGGAACAACAGCCTCTAAGGACTTTGGTGACTTGATTGTTTCCGAGTGTTTTGTTCCTCAGATCGTGTATTCGACTACTTTTGGATACCGCACAGACAAAGTATCACGACCAATGTCAAGTGTTTGTGACATCTTTGATACAAAAAGTTTCCCTGGAAAACGCTCCTTACAAAAAAGCCCGTTAGGCAATTTGGAGTGGGCATTAATATGTGATGGTGTTGAACCAGGAAAGATCTATGATGTTTTGGCTACAAGTGCCGGAGCAGATCAAGCACTTGCAAAGTTGGACAGTATCAAAAGTGATGTCGTCTGGTGGACTGCCGGAGCGCAAACTCCACAGTTGTTGGCTGATGGAGAAGTTATTGTTGGTTCCACTTACAATGGTCGTTTGTTCAGCTTAATTGCTGAAGAAAAGCAGCCTGTTGCGATGCTTTGGGACTGGCAGATGTTTGACCTTGATGGTTGGGTCGTGCCTAAAGGTACTAAGAACAAAGCAGAAGTCATGAAGTTTCTAAGATTTGCAACTGATACACAACGGCTTGCAGACCAGTCAAAATTCATCTCTTATGGACCTGCTCGTGTTTCATCTGCACCTCTTGTTGGTAAGCATGGAAAACTGGGAATCGAGATGGCACCACATATGCCGACTGATCCCAAAAATGCAAAAACTACTTTGCTCACCAATTATGAGTTCTGGGCAGATAACAAAGATGAGCTTGATGCTAAATTCAACGCTTGGTTGTTGAAGTAATTGTCATTAATACTTCCGGAGAGACATAACAGTTTCTCCGGTCTACAAACACCCCACCGATTCTTGCAATGAATACCGTTAAAGTAAATTCAGTATTATTAACTGCAGACGGCACGCCACTTAAAATTAGTTTGGCTCGTGCTCAACGGCGCAGTAAAATCATTGCATTTTTAATGGTTACTCCATTACTTGTTTTTATTACTATTGCTTTTCTGGTGCCGATAACCGATATGTTATTGCTTTCAGGAAATAATGAAATAGTTCAAAGAATCTTACCCAAAACAGTTGAAACACTACAAAATTGGGATGAAACATCTGGAAAATTACCGGATGAAATCGTCTTTGCTGCGATGGTTGAAGAAATTAAAAAAGCAAAAATAGCAAAAAAACATACCAGAGTTGGACAACGTCTGAATTATGAAAGCTCTGGATTTTCCAGCTTGTTCCGCAAAGCAGGAAGAAAAGTTCAAAAAATAAAAAATCCACCATACAAAGAAGCCCTTATAAAATCAGATAAGCGCTGGGGAAAAGTAGAAACCTGGCAAGTTATTAAACAGTTTTCTGGAAAATTCACGGATGGTTATTATCTGGCCGCTTTGGACTTAACACGAGATTCAAAAACAGGAAACATTGAATCTTTGCCGAGTAAAGACAGTATTTACTTGAAATTATTTTTGAGAACGATGCTCTTGAGTTCACTGATTACTTTTTTAACTTTCATCATTGGATTCCCGATATCTTATTTGCTGGCAACCATACCAACACGTATCAGCAACACGCTGATTATTTTTGTGCTTTTACCTTTTTGGACTTCATTACTTGTGCGTACCACTTCCTGGATTGCTCTTTTACAACAGGAAGGGGTGATCAATGATTTTCTTATTTTGGTAGGATTAATAGGTGAGGATGGACGACTGGCCATGATTCATAACGCCACCGGAACGGTAGTTGCGATGACTCACATTTTATTACCTTTTATGATTTTGCCGATGTTTAGTGTAATGAAGACAATTCCACCGTCTTTTATGCGGGCTGCTATTTCTCTAGGTGCACATCCTTGGCGGGCTTTTTGGAAAATATATTTTCCAAATACAGTTGCAGGAATCGGAGCTGGTTCAATTTTAGTCTTCATTATTGCCATCGGCTATTACATCACTCCGGCATTGGTAGGAGGAAGTTCAGGAACTTTCATTAGCAACCGCATCGCCTATCATATTTCCCAATCTCTGAATTGGGGACTAGGAGCTGCACTTGGCGTGATTTTGCTGGGAATAGTGCTTGCGTTTTTTGTGCTGTACGATCGTATCGTTGGTATTGACAACATGAAGCTAGGATAAACTAATGAGTTCTCTACCTTCTTATTTGTCGCTTCCGGAGCGAATTTGGCATTATGTGTTTTTGGGGATTTGTGCTGCAATCCTTTTCTTTTTAATTTTCCCTTTGCTTGTAATTGCGCCATTATCATTTAACGCTGTGCCTTTCTTTACATTCACCAAGGAAATGTTGGCATTTGATCCTGCAGGTTATTCTCTGAAATGGTATGAAGAGTTTTTTACCAGTTTGAATTGGCAGGGAGCCGTTCGGAATTCAATTATTATTGCATTTTTTGCAACCATTATTTCCACGTCATTGGGGACATTAGCTGCACTAGGACTTTCACGTCCAGACATGCCGTATCGGACACTCTTTATGAGTCTGTTGATTTCGCCCATGATAGTACCGCTGATAATTTCTGCAGCTGGTATGTTCTTTTTTTATAGCCGCATTGGTCTGCAGGGTACTCATTTAGGTGTGATTTTGGCTCATGCCGTTCTGGGAACTCCTTTTGTGGTTATTACTGTAACCGCAACTTTAACCGGTTTTGACAATAATTTAATTCGTGCCTCACAGAGCCTGGGAGCTACTCCAACCACAACATTCTTCAAAGTTATTGTACCTTTGATTACACCAGGTGTTATCTCAGGCGCTCTCTTTGCTTTCGTGACTTCATTTGATGAGGTGGTAGTAGTACTGTTTGTTGGTTCCTACAAACAACGTACGATTCCTTGGCAGATGTTTTCCGGAATTCGTGAACAAATTAGTCCTACAATTCTATCTGCAGCAACTTTATTGATTCTGATTACAATTGCTCTGTTGACCACACTTGAGTTGCTGAGACGCCGTACAGAACGACTCCGTGGGGTTTCTCCTTCCTAAGCTGTGTTGGCATAAAGTTTCATTGCTCATTCCGTTTTAAGAGCGAAGGATTCTCACTGTATAATCTCGATCTTACAGCTTTTCCATCCAGCGATTCAATTCCCCTGATCATTAACGTCCTTGAAAACAACAACTAGCTAGAGCAGGAATATTGAAGGTGCCAAACTTGGTTTGGATGAGACTTCCCCTTGTTTTGCTGATTGGTTCAGAAGGCGTCACTGATAGAGATATATTTAACAAAATTATTGAAGGATACAAAAATGCTTGATAGCCCTGTGCGAGGTTTTCCTGTTGGGGAGTTCGAGGCGCGTTTAGAGAGATTACATAAACTGATGTCTGCCAAAGGACTAGCCGGTATTTTAGTGATGAGTGAGCCGGAAGTACGTTATTTCAGTGGTTTTCTTACACAGTTTTGGCAAAGCCCGACACGCCCCTGGTTTCTTTTCATTCCTGTTGATAACAAGCCGATTGCCGTTATTCCGGAAATTGGTGCTGCGTTGATGCGTACAACCTGGATTGATGATATTCGCACATGGGGTGCTCCTGCACCGAAAGATGACGGCATCAGCCTCTTACAGGATTTGCTTGAGCCATTGTCAAGACAGGGTGGAAAATTGGGTGTCATGAAAGGTCACGAAACTAGTTTACGCATGCCGCTTGGAGATTACGAACGATTGCTGTCAGGACTGCCCGGAGTTGAGATTGTTGATGCAACAGATATTTTGCGCAGTTTACGCATGGTGAAATCAGTGGCGGAGATTGAGAAAATTGCCCATATTTGCGGAATCGCCTCGCGAACCTTTGCGAGGGCTAGTGAAATTTTTTATAAAGGACAAGCACTTGCGGAAGCCTTCCGGGCTTTCCGGATGGAATGTCTGGCTCAAGGTGCTGATGATGTGCCTTATTTGGCTGGAGGTGCGGATCAAGGCGGTTATCGTGATATTATCTCACCACCTTCACAACGTCACTTAGAGTCCGGAGATATTTTGATGTTTGACACCGGTGCTACTTTTGATGGTTATTTTTGTGACTTTGACCGTAATTTTACCATAGAACAAGCGGATGATCCCTCACGCCGTGCCTATGATACGCTGTGGCGTGCAACCGAAGCAGGACTGTCTGCGGCACGGCCCGGAACTAGCTGCCGTGAATTATATCAGGCCATGCAAAATGTTATTTCAGAAATAGATGACCAAGGAGGTGAGGTTGGACGATATGGTCATGGACTTGGAATGCAACTCACTGAGCAACCTTCGCACGCAGCATTTGATGAGACTGTGTTAGAAGAAAACATGGTCATCACACTTGAACCTTCGCTTAACTATGGAGACGGACGAATTATGGTGCATGAAGAAAATCTTGTAGTGCAAAATGGTGCACCGCGTCTATTATCGATTCGTGCAAATCCGGAACTGCCAATTATCGGTGTTAGTTGAAAAACGAAATTATTTTAATAATGAAATCTACCGGTTCGGTTTCTCAGCGAAAACTTGCTGATGAAAATTACTCATATATTCTCTATAATGGTGCGAAAATTAAGCGTAAATATTAGTTTATTTGTTTTTTCCACAAACGATTAATAAAGATATGAAAAATTCAAAATCGCCTTTAATCATTGACGCGCTCCAGTACAACAACTGGTCAGAGAAAATATTCCGGCAAATGAATGAAGGCGGAGTTGCCGCTGTTCACGTGACAATATGCTATCACGAGGATTTTCAGCAAATGGTTGAAAATATGATTGCCTGGAACCGTCTTTTTGAGCAGCATTCAGAGTTGATTTTTCAGGGACGCTGCGCAGATGATGTGCTGAAAGCACGTAAAGAGGGTCGAACAGCAATTATTTTTGGTTTTCAAAATTGCTCGCCGATTGAAGATGATATCGGTTTAGTTGAAATTTGTCATCAACTTGGCGTACGTTTCATGCAGCTTTCCTATAACAATCAAAGTCTGCTGGCAACAGGATGTTATGAGGAAGATGATCCAGGAATAACACGGATGGGACGTCAAGTGATCAAGGAAATGAACAGGGTTGGACTGGTTGTTGACATGAGCCATTCTGCGCCTCGTTCAACTCTGGAAGCCATTGAAATTTCTGCAAGACCGATTGCCATCACTCACGCAAATCCTTTTTTCTGGTGTGAGGCGTTGCGGAACAAGTCGGATGATGTTTTAAAAGCACTTGCTGAAAGCGGCGGAATGCTCGGATTTTCAATGTATCCGCATCATTTGAAAAATAAATCAGCGTGTTCGCTGGAAGATTTCTGCGAAATGATTGCGAGGACTGCGGAAATGATTGGAGTTGAGCGGATCGGTATTGGCAGTGATTTATGTCAAAACCAACCTGACAGCGTTGTTGAGTGGATGAGAAACGGTACTTGGAGCAATGAAAGAGATTTCGGTGAAGGCTCCGCAAATTTAGCAGGTTTTCCGGAACAGCCAGTATGGTTTCGTGATAATCGTGATTTTGAAAATATTTTCAGATGTTTGCGGAAAACAGGTTTTTCCAAAAATGAAGTAGAGCGCATTGCCGGGCTAAACTGGCTCGAATTCTTTGAAAAATCTTTTGGTACGCAATAATAGCAATGAAAGCGAATATGTCTGAGTCAACCCAAGTTGCTTCAAGAGGAATGCGTTCACCGGAAAAAGTAATGCGTTTGTCCAGAATGGGTTCCTCTTTCCAAACCCGCCTCAGTTTTATGCGCAGTTTAACCCGCAGAATATCCAAAGAAAAATGGAAGTTTGAGAAAATACTTTTTGACGTTGATAAAGACGGTTACGGAGTTTCGGTTTATGCTGTCCATACTCCGGAACGAACATATTCGCTGATTACTTTTACAAATGCAGTTGCAGCGGAAATGCGGACAGACCGTGTGGTTGCAGAGGTCTGGGATGCGACCTTCAACCTTTTCGATGGGCTTCCAACAGAAGCGGACATAAACAGACTCTCCCAAAACACGCCAAAGCAGGAAGCCGGACGTTTCAGTCCAAGTGAACTTGTGCTGGCGCGTGCCAATAAAAGTCTGCGTCTATTTGAACATGTGGTCTCATGCTTGTCTGCAGGAAAACAGCCCGATGTTGAACTTTTAGCTTCTGTAGGCTATCTGATGCGTACAACAGCGGTTTACGGCAGTGGTAAATTCGGTTGTGCAGACAGAGAGAAAATATCAAAGCGTCCGGAAACTCGAGGAGCATTTCAGGTGGAATTGCTCACGGTTTATCTTTTTCGCTGGTTCACGATTGAACTTGTTGAACATGTCGCAAAACAGCGTGGTGGGGAAAAGGCAGTCAGCTTAAATGCGGAAATCAGCAAATATCTCGGCATCGGCAATGCCACCGGTTTGGGCATGGCTCCTTTTCTGATCAAACATCCGGTATTGATTCATAACTGGGTGCTGGCACGTGAAACAGCGCTTTCCAGAGTTATCGCACTTGAGTCACAATCTCCGGAAACATTGACCTTATTCAGCAAATATCTTCAGCGGGCAATTCAACATATTGCTGAATGGAATGTAGAGGATCAACTACAAACCGCCCGTATATTGCAAACTCGTGAAGACCTTAAACTGCTTTCAAACTGGTTTGCGGATGAAGAAAATTTAAAACAGCCCTTTCTCTGGCAGAGAATTTTACACTTTGCAGAAATTAACTTTTCGCTCGAAGGCCAGGAACTGACAGTCTCTCTCCTAATGGAACCCCACGGTGAACTCGTAGATGATTTAGCGGATGATATGCAAACTTCCAGCGGTACAGAACTTGAGCCTTCTATGAGTCTCACTCAGTTGAATGAATTGCTGCAAAAATCATTTTCATGGGCCTTGGAAATTGACTTTACAGATCCGGAAAAACAACGACGCTTCTGGTACTATTCCGAAGAAAAACTGGAACCACGCTTTGGTGACAGATATGCTGATCCAGGAGCAGAACAGGAAATGCCGCTTGCTGTTGGACGTGATGTCTACCTCTTGAATAAAAAATTAAAAAGCATCTCCGCTGATATTTCTGTAGGCAAGTTTGTTCAGGATTATCCGGAATTCCGTCATATTGTCCGTAGAGTGCAGACAGTAGTCCGCTTTCCATATGCAGAAATCCGGGATAACATTGTGGATGCAGAGATGCGTCCCATCGATCTGCTGCGTTTCAAACTGGCTTTTTTTGGTGCGTCTAAATTTGATCCAAAATCAGAGCTTTGGACACGTATCACCTTGTTTCAGGGTGCGCCGCTGCCGGAAGGACTTTCAGCAAGCGAAGCTGAAGAATGGGCATTTCCGGTTATACCTGTTCAGGAGCTCAGATGAAATCTCCACAAATTGTCTTATCTTTTAACGAGATAATGTTTTTCTTCACCAGAGCAGCGGTTGGTGCGGGACTGCCTTATGGTTTAGCAGAGGATTTTGGACGTTCCGCCATTTGGATTGCAGCCGGCGGTCTTGATCCTGCTGCAATTTCTGCAAATGCTCTAAAGTCACTTGACGAAGCTCAAAGCACTATTTCTGCTAGTCAAACTGAAAATGGCGCTGAAACTGTGCTGAAGTCTTCCGGAGAAAAACAACTATCCGCACTTTTGGCCGGACCTTCAGTCTGTGACTGGATTTCCGCAAGATCTGCGGATTCAAATAAAAATCAGTATTTTAGCGTAAAAAATGTTGATCATCCTTTTCTGTTGGCTGCGGCGATTGGCGCTTTAAATTCCGGAAGTTGGGAAATTTGCTGGCAGGATTCCGGAGGTGCTCTCTGTACTGTTTTGACATCTCAGGATGGAAACTGGAAAACTTCCTGGGACCCTACTGATATTTCGCAAATGTCCGCTGCAGCTGATGTGACAATTAAATCCGTGGAAAGTAGCTTATTCAAAGCAGAGAAATGGAAAGGCAAAACAAGTTACTCTGAAAAAAACAGGAAGCTTGTACTGGAAACTGGAGTTCAAGTCTATGAAGCATGGCCGATTATCCATTCGTTTTTTTCTCGCTGTCTTGTTCCTTCCACCGAGGAGTCACGCAAGTCAGGAGCCGGTGCAGGTTTAGTCGATACAGACTAAAAACTAATTGCGGTAAAACACTGCTTTAAACTCTAAGTTCTTTACTGTAGTATAGGCACTTGTTATCATTGATGCCGATGTTTCAAGTACAAAACCGCTCGTTGCTGATTTTCTTAACCCCTCATTAATTTTCATTAAATAGTTTATTTTCAAAATCATATGTCTAATAAACACTATTATTCCTGGAAGGAATGCCTGATCGATATTCAGAAAATTGCACGTCAAGTGTCATTATCGGATTTTAAACCGGATGTGATCGTAGGTGTCTCCAGAGGCGGGCTTGTTCCTGCAGTCGCGTTGAGTCACTGGTTTCAGTTACCGATGGTACCGATCCAAACAGCCTTACGTGATTTTCCAAACTGGGTTACTTATACACCTGAGCAGAAGCACAAAAATGTGCTGATTGTGGATGATGTTTGTGATGGCGGAGAAACCTTTCACAAGATCAATGACGAAATTAAAGAATTTTGCGACGTTCCTAAATTTGCTTCTTTGTGGTGGAATAACGAATGTAACTTTACACCGCATTTTTTTGCGAGAGAAGTTGCAAAAGATAGTGAAAATCTCTGGATTCATTTTCCTTGGGAATTTGAAAACACGCAAGAATACATAACGGATTAAAAATGCATATTGAAAAAGAAGTCAAATACGATTTTTCAGACGTTCTCATTAAACCGAAACGTAGTTATTATACTTCTCGAAAAGAGGTTGATCTTGAAAGAAAGTTTAAGTTTAAGTGGTCTGATCTTTCCTGGAATGGTATACCAGTAGTCGCATCAAATATGGACACAGTTGGTACAATCAATTCTGCTAAAGTTCTAAGCAAGCACAACACACTGACATGTCTGCATAAATTCCATAATGCAGAAGAGTTGAATAAAATTCCGAACAGTATCAAGAAAAATATTGCCATTACAATTGGTATTGCGGAAGGTTTACAGATACTGCACGAGCTGGGTGATAATATAAAACATTTTAATTTCATTTGCATTGATGTCGCCAATGGTTACACGGAACAGTTTTCAGATTTTATTAAACAGGTGCGTAGCGAATTTGAAGATAAAATTATCATTGCCGGGAATGTTTGTACTCCGGAAATGACGGAACAGCTGATTTTGTCCGGTGCAGATATCGTTAAAGTTGGAATTGGAGGAGGATCGGCATGTCTTACCCGAAATGTAGCAGGTGTTGGTATTCCTCAGTTGAGTGCAGTTATAGACTGTTCAGATGCCGCACATGGAATTGGCGGAATGGTTATGTCCGACGGCGGTTGTACATGTTCCGGTGACATCAGCAAAGCCTTTGGCGCAAATGCAGATTTTGTGATGCTGGGAGGATTATTAGCCGGTCATGATGAAAACAGCGGGGCCATTACGGAAAATAAAATTACTGGTGAAAAAACTGTAGAATTTTATGGCATGGCGAGTAGTACTGCACTTGATAAATATTACAGTGATAAAAAGGGTAAAGATTATAAAGCGAGTGAAGGAAAACTGGTGAAGATTCCTTACAAAGGTGCTTTGGAGGATACACTGCTTGATCTGCTGGGCGGTGTCCGCAGTACCTGTACTTATATTGGCGCCAAAAAAATAAAGGATATTTCTAAATGTACGACCTTTGTCTGTGTGAATAACCAGTTGAATAATGTTTTTGTTTAACAATTATTGTAGGAAAACTTAGTCATGGAACAACTTATTTCAATCAAAAACGGCGAAAAACAAACGCCAATTTTTTCTGCCGCAGAAATGGAAAACCGGCTGGCGGGCTTGCGTTCTTTGATGGAAACAGAAAATGTGGATGCAGTATTTTTTACTTCCATCCATAACATCAATTATTACAATCATTTTGTCTATTGCTCATTTGGACGTCCTTATGGGTTGGTGGTGACGCAGGATAAGCTGAAATCCATTACCGCCAATATTGATGGTGGACAACCCTGGAGACGTGGTTTTGGTGACAATATTATTTTTACTGATTGGGAACGTGATAATTATTTCAGAGCCGCAAAGCAGGAAATGCAGGGGAAAGTCCGCATAGGAGTTGAGTACGATCACATCAATCTGGAAAATTTAAATAAACTCAAAGCCGCACTGCCTGACGCAGAGATTGTTGATGTTTCAAAAATGACCATGCGACAGCGCATGATAAAATCCGCGGAAGAAATAGCTTTAATCCGTAACGGTGCGCAAGTCGGAGATATTGGCGGAGCGGCCTGTGTCGAAGCAATCGCAGAAGGAGTTCCGGAACATGAAGTTGCTCTGCATTCCACTCAGACGATGGTGCGTGAAATCGCGAAACGTTATCCGGAAAGTGACATCATGGATACCTGGACCTGGTTCCAGTCCGGAATTAACACAGATGGTGCTCACAATCCAGTCAGTACACGTAAAATTCAAAAAGGGGATATTCTCAGTTTAAACTGTTTCCCGATGATTGCAGGCTATTACACGGCTTTGGAACGGACTTTATTTTTTGATCATGCCTCAGAACGTCATCTTGAAGTATGGGAAGCAAATGTTGAGGTGCACAGACGAGGTTTGGAACTGATCAAACCGGGGGTAAAGTGTTGTGATATAGCCGCTGAATTGAATGAAATTTTTATCAAACATGATTTGCTGCAGTACCGCACCTTTGGTTATGGACATTCTTTCGGAACACTTTCCCACTATTACGGACGTGAAGCCGGACTGGAACTGCGTGAGGATATTGAAACTGTGCTGGAACCGAATATGGTCGTCTCAATTGAACCAATGGTGATGCTTCCGGAAAGTATGCCTGGAGCGGGAGGTTACCGCGAACACGATATTCTGGTTGTGACTGAAGACGGTGCGGAAAATATCACCAAATTTCCTTTTGGTCCGGAACACAACATTATTAGCTTAAAAGCTTAATTTCTTGACTGCCGAAAATTTACCCTGAGCTGCATCGTTCCCCGAGAGCGTTGCACTGGGACTGTCATTTACCCAGAGCGTAGTCGAAGGTGAGCGTAGTCGTTTACCCTGAGCGGAGTCGAAGAGAATTAGAGTAGTACACTGAGCAGAGCTGAAGGGAATTAGAGTGGTTCCCTGAGCGTAGTCGAAGGGAAGTCTTACACTTCCTAGAGAAACTCCGCCAAAGACTTTCCGCTGACGGTTATAGTCGCGTGCTCGTCCGTGGTTACTGCTTCAACGTCATGCGCTGTATGCGTTGCCTGTGCTGGATTACTTCTCAATACAGCCGGACGTTCCTTCCAAAAAGTAAGAATCAGGTAAAAACCTGTCATTCCGCCCATCATTAAAATGCCAGCCACTATAACTTTAGAATCCACTCCCAGATCAGCTACCATCCACAATGCTGGTAGAAATCCGCCCAGAGGATATTGTTCAGAGTTTGAGGCATTAATCAGCAACATACTGACAATCGC
>JABGPG010000017.1 GCA_018645085.1 Deltaproteobacteria bacterium | reverse complement strand
AATCAATGAAAAATTCTACCAAAAAATTATCAGAGCATTGCTGTTTACATTAGCAGCTGTGTTGTTAATACAAGTTTTAGTTTAATTAATTCAATAAAAATTAAGACAAAATTAACAAATACAGACGCATGCAGCTCAGCAACTGTCTTTGACTTTGGTGCCACTTCACTTCAATCAACGATGAATTCATAAAATGACTGATAAACACGTACATACAGCTGAAGATGGAATCACACGTTGCTCGTGGGCTAAGGATCATCTGGATTACCGCAATTATCATGACGTAGAGTGGGGACGTCCCGTCTCCAATGATTTTCAACTCTTTGAAAAAATTTGTCTTGAAGGCTTCCAGTCAGGACTTTCATGGTTGACCATCCTTCGTAAACGTGAAAATTTCCGGCAAGCATTCGCTAATTTCGACTTTAACAAGATTGCCGATTATAATGAGGACAATGTTTCTCAACTACTACAGAATTCCGGCATTATTCGTCATCGCGGTAAAATTGAAGCAACTATTAATAATGCTCACCGCGCCCTTGAGCTAGTTGAAGAGTTTGGCAGTCTTGCTACCTATATTTGGGGTTGGGAACCTGCTTCACCTGAACCACATATTGGCAAAGGTGAATACAGTCATCCGATTCCAAGCATCACCAGGACCTCAGAATTATTAAGTAAAGACCTGAAGAATCGTGGATGGAAATTTTTTGGACCGACGACTGCCTATGCCTTCATGCAGGCTATGGGTTTGGTGAACGATCACATGGAAGGGTGTGCTTTCCGGAAGATAGTTGAAAGCATACGGAGTGAGTTTGAAGCGCCGAATTAGTAATTTTGTAGACAAAGCAGTGTTTTGATATTAAATTCACTGGTTTTGCACAGCAATCTCCCCATTCAATTGTCTGTGTATTAAAAAAACACGTTTTTTCAAGAATTGTGTTTATTTATCCACGCTGAGTGATTAACATAGCATCTGCTTAATTCAGCTTCGCTGCTTGCTGAATGAGTGCTATGATCTTGCTGTTGAACGCTGCTTTAGGTTTTATGAAGCAGTCTTTTGCACATTGTTCCCGTTTTCTGGAACTCCAGAAGTAGCTTCTGCATCAACGGACTGGACATAACTTTTTTAATAAAATTAAAAAGGAAACGAAAATGAATGACTATCTGATTTTACATAACGGATTTGAAAAACCAACACCTGAACAAATGGGTGCATGGGGTAAATGGTTTGAATCAATTGCAGACATACAGGTTGACAAGGGAGGTTTTCATCAGGGAGGTCGTGAAATTTCTGCAACTGGAACCACTGAGCTTCCTTTTGGAAAAGACTCCACCACCGGTTTCACCATCATTAAAGCCGAAAATCTTGATGAAGCAGAAAAAATCGCAAAGGGCTGCCCTATTGTCTCCAGCACCATTGTTTATGAAATAATGAGATGGTAGAACAGCATTAAGATAATGACACCCGGAGGCTTCCCTGCTTCTGGGATACTGTACCTTCAAAGAAAGCAGGAAAGTTAAACTGTTAATCTGTTAATCTGTTAATCTGTTAATCTGTTATCCTGATGATACGAGCCGAAAAAGAAAAAGATTGTGACGCTGTGTATAACGTCAATGAGAGAGCCTTTGAAACATCTGCTGAAGCCAAACTTGTAGACATTTTAAGAGCACAGGCTGATCCTGTTATTTCACTCGTTTGTGAAGAAAATCTGGAGATCGTCGGCCATATCATGTTTTCTCCTGTTATCCTGTCCGGACATCCTGAACTTAAACTAATGGGGCTTGCTCCCATGGCGGTTGCACCTGAACACCAGTGCAAAGGTTTTGGTTCTGCACTTGTAATGGCAGGTCTTGAGCAGTGCAGGCAACTGAGCTATGCTGTGGTTGTTGTTTTAGGACATCCACTATTTTATCCACGTTTCGGTTTTTCTCCTGCTTCCGGATTCGGCATTAAATCCGAATACAAGGTTGCAGATGAGGTGTTTATGGCGATTGAGCTGCAATCCGAAATTCTAAGTGCTAAGACTGGAACTATTAAATATCATGCAGCGTTCAGCAGTGTCTAAATCTATTAAATTTTCTTGGTCAGAGAAATGTTGACGAATTGTAAAGTTGATGCTGGTTTGAGAACATTTATCAATTGTCTCAGTTAATTAATTCAAACATTATGAATGGAGGTGCAAAATGAGTGAATTAGCAGATGGAACATGTATTCCCTGTAGAGGTGGTGTTCCAAGTTTGAAAGGAAAAGAGCTGG
>JABGPG010000018.1 GCA_018645085.1 Deltaproteobacteria bacterium | reverse complement strand
GTAAGTATCTGAAATAATGGATTCCCGCTTTCGCGGGAATGACAAACATTGGTGTAATAATGACTTTTTACTGGTTGATTATTTAAAAAATTAATTTAATTTTGCGTTAAGCAGGAAGTTCGTTTTCCACCAATTTCACCCAGTAACTGGCACCGGTCGGCAGGACGTCATCGTTAAAATCATAGCTTGAACTGTGAAGCATGCAACCAGCCTCACCTTTTCCGGGGCCAATACCAAGCCAAACGTAACAGCCTGGACGAGCCTCCAGCATATATGAAAAATCCTCTGCTCCCATGCTGGGTGTAGGATTCCTGATGATTTTATCTTCACCAAGTAAATCTACAACTGCCTTTGCGGAAATATCTGCTTCCTGAACTGAATTGACGGTCGCAGGATATCCTGACATATAGTTAAGTTCGCAAGTTGCTCCGTAGGCTGCGCAGACACCTTCTGCTACACGTAACATGGACGAAGGCATTTTGTCTCGCGTTTCCTGTTGAAATGTCCTTACAGTTCCGTGCATCCGTACACTGTCCGGAATGACGTTGTAGGCGTCACCTGCATGAATTTGAGTAACACTGATCACCACAGAATCTACAGGATGAGTGTTGCGGCTCGGAATGGTTTGCAGTGCGCTTACGACTTGTGACGCAACTACGATTGGATCTATGCACTGATCGGGTAAAGCAGCATGTCCACCACGTCCGTTAATCGTCAAATCAAACATGTCCGCCGCGGCCATGATTGGTCCGGAAGAAACCCCAAAAGTTCCGGCAGGCATTCCCGGCCAGTTATGCAATCCATAAACTGAATCCACCGGAAATTTTTCGAACAAACCTTCCTTTATCATCAATTCACCACCACCACCGCCTTCTTCGGCAGGTTGAAAAATAAAATTAACCGTTCCTTTAAAGTTCTTGCTGGCGGCTAAATGCTTTGCTGCGCCAAGCAACATCGCAGTGTGACCGTCATGACCGCACGCGTGCATTTTGCCGGGATTGCTGGAAGCGTGTTTAAATGTGTTTTTTTCTTCTAATGGTAAAGCGTCCATATCAGCCCTCAAGCCAATTGAAGGTCCGTCACCGTTGCGGATTGTTCCAACAACACCGGTTTTCGCGAGTCCTCGGTGAATCTCTATACCAAATTCCTCCAGCTTTGCTGCTACCAGATCCGCAGTGCGAAATTCCTCAAACTTCAGTTCAGGATGCTGGTGAATATCACGTCGCCATTCTGTCATTTCATCATGGAATTGTTTAATCTCTTTGATCACTGTCATGCTCCTCCTTGGACTACTTAATTAAATTTAACTAATGAACCATTTTTAACTACACTTCTGTGATTGCCACGGTCTGCAACCGCAGAAATATCTTCCAGCGGATTTCCGGAAACAATCAACATGTCCGCAAAAGCTCCTTCACGAATCTGTCCTCTGTCTTCCATAGCCATCAAGTCTGCGGCATTAGCAGTCGAAATTTTCAATACATCACTATTTGATATGCCTAAATCAGCCATGTACTGAAGTTCCTGGCAGTTGTCTCCATGTACATTAAATGGAGTCCCGGCATCGGTCCCCATTGCTATTTTGCCTCCGGCTTCATAAAACATTTTAATCGACTGATGGTGACGTTCACGAACTCGGATTGTTTTTTCCACAATGAAATCCGGAATTCCGTTATCTCGATTGATAAAAATATTATTGACCGCCGCAAGTGTCGGCACCAAATATGTTCCTTTTTCCAGCATGGCGTCAAGACATTCCTGTGTCATGAAAATTCCGTGTTCTATTGAATCCATTCCGGCACGTACCGCATTCAAAATTCCTGCAGCACCCTGTGCGTGACTGGCGCATGTGCGGTTAAAACGATGCCCCTCATCAACACCAACTCGCAATTCTTCTTCCGTATAATGTGCGTCTTCCGGATTAACTCTTGGTGTCATTACACCACCGGTAGCCATCAACTTTATCACATCTGAACCAGCATGAATTTGCTCACGTACTGCTTTCAAAACTTCATCCGGTCCATCCGCAATTCGTCCAAAAGCATTTCCATGTCCGCCTGTCATACAGATCATTCTACCTGCCGCCATAATTGTCGGACCAAGCTGCCGTCCGGAATTGCAGGCGTCACGTACAGCAAATTCCAAATAATCGCGTCCGCCTAAATCCCTGATTGAGGTGATACCGCTACTTAAAGTTTTCTGAGCATTTTCGAATGCGTTCATCACAATCTGGCCTGGACTCGATTTCAGCAGA
>JABGPG010000019.1 GCA_018645085.1 Deltaproteobacteria bacterium | reverse complement strand
TGTCAGATATACCCAATCACTCAGACTTGAATATATCACAGACTTTTGACCCGCCAATATATGGGTATATTGTCAAGAGCACCAGGAAAAAATCAAGAGAAAAAAGTTGATTCTTTTTAGGCAAAACTCCTCCATTGCGGCTCAAGCCGATTTTTTAAACTTTTATTGACTGCGCTTAACAATTGCACTTTCAGATATTCGCATTCCGGCTTTACAGGTGGAAAACCCTGCCCCTAATGTCCGATATTGGCAAACTGGTATGACTAGATCTCTTGAGTTTTCAAGGATCAGAGCACCTTGGAGCCATAATTAAGGAATTCGGACGGACAGGGTGAGGCATTCTTGACTGAGCCGTCAGTAGTGTCCACCTAATCAGGGGAACATTGCGGCAGTTACATAAATAGCCATCCTGTCCGCCGAAACCGCGAAAACCGTAAGCGCAAAGGTTAAGTTCAGTGGATTCTGGGCTTACAGTTTTAGCTTTATTTCATATAGCTCCTGTACCATGCATCGCCATTGGCCTAACGGGCGATCCTTTTCAAAAGCAGCATCGAGTGCGCCTGCTTTCTTCCATTTTCTCCGGAGATACGGCCAGATTGTGAGATAATAGCCCGCCCGTTCTTCCGGTTTCACTTTCGTATTACGGAGTTGCTCCGGCATATATATTTGGGAGGTCCGCATCAGACACATTGCCGTACGGAGATATCGACGGCCAATGCCAAAGTCAGCGTGTTGTCCGGCTGCCTCACGACGTTTGTAATCGGCCATCAATTCTTCTGGACCGTGTAAACCCATGTGATTGCCAGATTGAACAACATAGTCTTTAAGAATGCGATTACAGCGTTTTGCTACTTTACCGGTATAGGTTTTACCTTCGGAGCCACCGGTTTGTTTGACCCTGGGGATAATGCCTGAGTATGATACCAGATTGTTCAATGGCGCTTGCTCATGTGGGTTCCCAATTTCAGCTGATACTCCTGCAGCCAGAACGATGCCGATACCGCGAAAAGTTGTCAGGAATGCACCCTGTGTTTGCGCAAGCCATACAGCAACTTCGTGTTCCAGTTGGTTTATGCTGTCTTGCAAGCATCTAAGATGTTTGACGTGTTGAGCGAGTGAGAGCTGAAGGGTGTTGACGTATTCATTTGGCGTATTGAGCACACGTGCCGCATATTCCTGAAGTTTAGCCGCAGTATTTTCAGGTTTTGCTGTTCCACATCGTTCCAAAATTTCAATGAGCTTTCTTCGTTTCCGACGACGGATCTGGTGTGGACTGAATCGGTTTTCCATTAGGTACAATGAGCTCTCTGAAAAGGACCAAATACCACTTTTCTTCTCATTCAGGAATCCAGGAAAGAGCCGATCAACAACCGTATGAATTCGATTTTTTACTTCCGTTGACATGGCAACAAGTTTTCTTCTGTGACGAACCACTGTGCGGAGGTTACGATAGATACCGGATTGAGCAGGAGAACAGTTGCCTCGCCGGTTGAGGAGCATTGAAGCGATGCCCATTAAATCCAGGCGATCAGTGCTGGCTTGCATATTTGCCCGTTGTTCTTTCGCATCATGGGCGTTGACACCCGCGACGATCCACCCTCCAGACCGTAATGTGTTGACAAAATTCTCAGCATAAGAACCCACGTCTTCACCACCAAAAAAGACATGTTTAAGATCTACTTGACGATGGCTGCAAGATCGGGTTACCTGTTCGATAAGGTATTCGATCCCTTCGGGGGAGTTTTTAACGGAAAACGGTTTCCTGAGAATATGACCATTGCCATTACACAACATGGCAACATGGTCCTTTTTGGCGTAATCGATTGGTACACACATAACTTTTGCACCGTTTCCGGCTTCTTCAAATAGAGTGAGTAGCTCTTGACTTTGGTTTGTATAAATGTTCTTTTTTTTCATGGTGAAGCTCCTCCTTTCATTCGCAGCTGGTTCATTCCAGACTGCTCTCAAATCTGCCACCGGTATATCCGGATGGCTAAATATGAAAATGGAGTTTCACCTACCTTTTGTCAAAACTCGATGACCGTAGTCATCAACAAAATATGTAATGGTGTCCCGAGTTATAGAGTTGGGGAGGAGAGCCGAGCTAACCCTAAAGGGCTCACTCTCCTCCCCAACATCTATCCCTCGGAAAGGTACCAGTTATGTTGTGGGATTGGTTATGTTGTGAGAATTCCATTTCCTCCACACGATCCCAAGAGATTTTATAAATCCTTATCATTCTTCTGATTCTTTCATTCAAAATTATTCCCTCCTTCCCTA
>JABGPG010000061.1:11403-14698 GCA_018645085.1 Deltaproteobacteria bacterium | reverse complement strand
TCAATGAACTGATTAATTTGCAACAGCAGCAATGCTTCTGTCATTGCAACAGCGAAAAACAGCTAACGCAAAACTGAGTAAATGCTGAAAATTAAAATTAGAAACTTGTCTGCAGTAAACTTCAAAAAATCCCTTAGTGCTTCTTAGTGAACTTAGTAGCTAAATCCCCCATTCGTCCAAAGACCTTCAATCTTGTGTCTTGATGAGCAGAGGAATGTAGCTTATTAATCCCGGAACGAATATATCAGGATTTTATGTAATGAGTTTTAGGAGGAAGCTTTTGAGTACTAGATATTATACAGACGCACACACTTTTTCATCACAGGATTAAAATTACAAAAACTGACAGGAATCTCCTCTCGTCTAAATTAAAGCAAAAAACGAATAGCTGCCAAACTCGCCTTTTAAATCAAAGGCAGACTGTCGGTAGGATTTTTTTCTAAAAGCTGCCGGTCGTGAAAGTAACGGATAGTCGTGTTGGCGGAAGCATGTCGCGCGTAAGACTGAACTTTCTGCAAGGGTTCACCAAGTTCCAGCGCAAGTGTGATTGCAGTGTGCCGCAGATAATGTGCGGAAATATTTATGCCGATTGCTTTGCCAAGTCTGGAGACAATGTCATTGATGCCTTTTCCAGACATTTTTTGACCGAGTGTCCGGAAGCCGAGGGATGGAAAAACATGCGTTGGGTCAATGTTATTTTTCTGCAACAATGAGCGCCAGCTGGATAATTCTTGATGAAGTTCATGCCTTAATTTAATCCGCTGCTCTTTTCCACTTTTCGTATACCTCAGTACAGCTACGTAAAAAGCTCCATCCTGCATAATATCATCCCAGCGTAAATCAGCTGCTTCACCACGTCTGGCAGCGGTCAGATACAGAAATTTCAACACCAGATTATTCCTGAAACGAAGCAGAGGCGCGATACGTCCATCGTATTGCATGACCTTATTTGCCTCTATCATGGCATTGAGTTGCGAAACCTGGAGAGCACCCTTACTGGTCGCCGTGTCAACTTTTTCCGCACGGATAACGGAGGCTTTGAAAGGATTTTGTTTGAGGTAACCAAACTCTGTCAGCACCTTGCAGACTTTGCGTAAGGCACTCATGGTTTGATTGATGGTTGAAGCTTTTTTGCCTGAAGCCTTCAGCTGATTTTTATATTCAAGCATCCGGAGCGGATCGAAGTCCTCCATTTCCCGCAGTTCCCGGATATCTGCCCATACCTGTAAATCTCTGAAGGCGCGCGCGTATGCACGTTGAGTATTGGCCGCATATTCACCAAAAACCAACTTCAAGGCTTCATTCGGCGCAAGAGACGGTTTGTTTACAGCAACTGCTCCTGCTTCCGGATTAGGCATTTCAGAAATTTGCGCTTCCGCTGAAATAATTTCCATTTAATTCTTTAGATACTTTTGTAAAAGTTATCACTCCTGCGAAACCGGAATGACAAATAAGTGTGTTGTTTTTACTATTTACGAGTTAATCAATCTTCGTCAAGGCTGAATCAGAATCGTAACCACATAAGGTGGATGGCGGATCAACAACTCCATCGGAGGAGGTAATTTCAGCAAATCAACCGACTCAAGAATCGATTTGTCGAACTTTTGAGAACCGCTTGCTTTTAACAAACGTCTTTCAATCACTTTACCGTATTTATCAATCTGCAGTCTAAGTCTTGCTTTTAAGTTTTTAATGGATTGATTACGGTTTTTTTGTCGAAAGAACATTAAATCTTTTTTTATTTTGCTCCAGATCAACTGATTGTAACGTCTTTGTGCAATTTTGAACTGCAGTTCTTCCAAGGGCAAACTGGCTTGCGGTACAGAACTTTCTGGTTTTTTCCGCAAATCAGTATCGGTCGAAAACTTAAGCGTTTTGTTTTTTGCTTTTGCAGACTCAGCTTTCCTTCTCACTGCTTCCGGAGAAGTTGAAGTTGAAAGCGTCTGCGGCTGTGAACGTTCAACTACCATTGGAGGCCTCGCGTAACTCTGCATCCGAAGCACTACATTTGTCAACATCTCTTCCGGAGTCAAAGCACAGAGTACACACACTTCATGCTTCACCCGCCAACGTTGATTTTCACCTATCAACACTAGAGACAGCCGCTGATTTTCCGCTTGGCTTTTAAGTAAAAATAAACTTGTCTGCGGAAATGCCGCGTGCACCTCCAGGACACATTTAAGCTGCAGACAGTAATTTTTATCTACGGAACTCTCCAGTTTTTGCAGAGCTTTTTCAAATGCGATTTGTTGGCTTAAATCAAAGCTGCTGCTTAATTCATACTTCAATTTGTGAAGCAAGATTTGTTCCGAAAATTCTGGTGTGTCGCTTGGGTTTAATCCCATAACCACCGCACGCGGTTTGTATGATTGTGAGCAAACCGGAGATGTCAGTGAAAAGAAAAACAGCACAATCAGTACAGCAAAAATTGAGCGCTGAAAAGAAAGATTAGGGGAATTTGAAATGAACACAGAAAAGCCAAAAAATGAGAAAATTAAACGATGCGACGGCCTTTTGTTATACAACTGTATGAGACTTTTCGCAAGAAGTTGCGGTATTAGTTAAAGCTGAAAAAGATTTATTGAGTCACTAATTCTCGGAAGATACAGATATTATTAAGAACTCTCTCTAAGTTAGAGATGAAAAATAATTAGTTTATGAGTTTTTAGGAAGACATCAATTCTAATTATTTTGAGACATTAAAGCTCAAGAATAGCTCCACCAGCGGCTTTTGCATCAGCAGGATCATGCGTGACAAGCAGGGTGGGAAGTTGATTTTTTACAGCATGAGCAAAAACCAGTTTCCGGAACCTTCCTCGTAGTTCCTGATCAAGTTTGGAAAACGGTTCATCCAGCAGCAAGGCTTCCGGTTGAGCAAGCAAAGTACGCATCAAAGCAACTCTTGCCCTTTGTCCGCCGGACAAACTTGCAGGATCCCGTTCGCACATTCCGGACAGTTCAATTTCCTCCAGTGCCTGTTCAACTTTAGCTCGGCGTTCCTGCTGCTTGATTTTCTCGGGCAGTGCAAAAGCAAGATTTTCTCCTACAGACAAATGCGGAAACAGCAGATCATCCTGAAACAAAATTCCCAGTTTACGTTCATGAGGTGCTAGATTGTTCAAAGTTCTAGCATGCAGAATTATCTTACCGGAAGTTTGAAAAACGGATGGCAGTGTTCCGCATAAATGCGCTAGTAAACTGGATTTTCCACATCCGCTCGGTCCCATTACAGTCGTGACTTGTCCTGCATCCACTTCAAGGTTGAGCTTACTGAACAGCGGATTAGCGGCTATTT
>JABGPG010000061.1:0-11303 GCA_018645085.1 Deltaproteobacteria bacterium | reverse complement strand
TGTCCTGCATCCACTTCAAGGTTGAGCTTACTGAACAGCGGATTAGCGGCTATTTTCAGGGAAATGTTTTCAAGTTTTAGCATTTTTTATCTGTGTACTCTGTGGTTCTGTGGTGAATTTTATGTTTTCATATTATTCAAGATTGCATGCTTATTATTTTAAAGTAAAGCGGCACGGTTCCGGAAACGCCAGCGTGGAATAGTTAGCGCCAGCAACAGCGCAATCCAGGGAAACAAAGCCTGTAAGAATCCATAAACACCAATCACACGCCGATCCGCTCCTGCGGCATAACTCACGGCTTCAGTTGTGAGAGTGGCAAAACGTCCTCCACCCGCGAACAGGGTTGGCAGATACTGGGCAACGCTGACTGCAAATCCGACTGCAGCCGCGACGAGCAGGGGTTTCAAAAGCAAAGGCAGTTTGATACGGAACAAAACCCACAGCGGAGACGCACCCAGACATTGTCCGATGCGTGGAAAACGCTCATCCAGATTCCGCCATGGATCAGCCAGTGTAAGAAAAATATATGGTAAAACAAATAGTAAATGACTCCACACCAGTAACAGAAATGTGCCGTCCATTTCAAGACGTACCGCCAGGATCTGGATACCCAACAGAAAAGTCGCCTGTGGAATTAACAAAGGCAGATAAAGCAACCATTGTGAACGGAATGAAAAGCTGACCCTGCGCCACTGTTCATTTTCTAAACAACCTACCACTAAAATCAGTGCGATTACGACGGCAAAAATCCCCAGTTCCAGAGTTGTGAAAGCTGTTTCCTGCAAGCTACTCCAGTGGCGTTCCCAATTCCGTGACGTCCAGCGCTGCGGTAAAACATGCGGATACGGCCAACGTAATGACAAAGACCAAAGCGCCAAACCAAGCACACTCAAAAATGCTGTTCCAAGCAAAAGCAAACCACTCAGCGCCGCCAGCTTTTGGGCTTCGTTTCCGTTACCACGTTTACCATTTGAAAGCCAATTCCTCCATTTTTGTAAAAGTAGCCACTCTGAAACACGCCAGCAAAGCAATGCTCCAAGGGTGAGCAGCAACAGTAAAACCGCACCGGCTGATGCCAAAAACCGAAATGATAAATCCGGATTGTCAATCCAGCGTAAAATCAGCACCGAAAGTGTTGGCGGAGTAGTTGGTCCGAGAATCAATGCAACATCTACCACTGACAGAGAAAACGCCAGCACCGCAAAAACAGGCAGTCGAATCAACGGATAAACCTGCGGTAACACCAGTTTCAGCCAACTCCGGAAATTTCCATAACCCAGAGATTGCCCAATGCGAATATATTCCTGTGCGCGAATTTGCGGCAAGGCGGCAAGAATCATTAAAAGTAAATATGGGGTTTCTTTCAAGACTAAACCAAAGATCAAACTCAGACCAAAAGGATCCTGTACTGTCACCAATTCCGGAGGTGTTTCCCAACCCATCAAGAGGAAAGAAAACCAACGGACGATCCAACCGCTTGGTGCTACCAAAAATGCCAAGCCTAAAGCCATTGCTGCATGAGGTACAGCAATCAAGGGAATCAAACCTCGCCGCACAATTACAAACAAACCGGACATTCTGCTGTTTTTATTACCGGAAACACTTTCACGTGAAAGCATTGCTGCCAGGAGAATCGCCAAAAACAAAGAGATTAAAGTAGCGCTAATTCCGGAAAAAAGCGTCAGCCAAACCGCATGCGGAAGTGCAGGATGCTCAAACAATTGGCGGAAAATATCAAAGTTGAATTGATTTCCGCCAAGATCAGGTAAGTAGCCCAACGACGGAAGCAACACACCGAAAAGTCCTGCAGTAATTGGCAGCAGAAACAGTAGCTGTGTTAGCAAAGGAAAAGCAGGGAGTAGGCTCACTGTCCGTATCGTCGTTGCCATTCTGCGTCAAGTTGGTTCTTCCAGTCCGGATGCGGATTTGGCTGGGTTGGTCCGAGTTTTTCCGGTGGCAGTGTAGCAACTCCAAGCGGTAGGTCTTTGAATTTTTGCTGATCCTGCGCTGAAAGTTTTGCGATTGAAAGAACAGTACTGTCACCCCAGATATCCGGATTTTGCTTTTGCATTTGTGCTTCAGGACTCAGTAGGAAATTTGCCACAATCATCGCACCTTCACTTGATCCGGAATTGAAAGGAATTGCGACAAAGTGCGTGTTACCGATCGTACCTTTTTTTAACACAAAAGTACGGGCACTTTCCGGAAGAGAGCCGTTGGCAATGGCCGCAGAAGTAGCAGATGGATTGAACGAAAGCGCGATGTCGAGTTCACTGTCGTTCAGCATTTGCTGTTGTACGGAACTGCTGGCCGGAAAACTATTTCCGGAACGCCAAAGATTAGGATGTAGTTGCTTCAGATAACTCCAAAGCGGTGCTGTGGCTTTGGAAAACGCCGCTTTGCTTTTTACGGAATCATTGAGTGCCTCCGGATTTTCAGTCAACTCCATCAATGCCTGCAGCAGAAATGTAGAACCGAGAAAATCAGTCACGTGCGGATAGCTGAAACGTCCGGGGTGTGCCTTGGACCACTGCAGCAGTTCCGGAATACTTTTTGGTGTTTCGGAAACACGTGCGGAGTCAAAAACAAAGTTGAATTTGGCCATCCCCCAAGGTGCTTCATAACCTTCAACCGGTAGGTGGAAATCAAGGAGAGTTGTTGGTTTTCCGCTAAAATCAACGAGCTTAAAATTTGGCAGATTTTCCGTAAATGGTCCAAAGAGCAAACCGTTTTCCTTCATTTTGGCGAAATTCTCACCGTTGATCCAGATCAAATCTACCGAACCGTTACTGCTGCGTCCTGCTGCTTTTTCCGCGAGGACGCGTGAAACCGCATCGGCTGTGCTGGCAAGTTTGACATGTTTGAGTGTAACACCGTGATCTTCTTTGACTCTGCTTCCGACCCAGCTGATGTAGGCATTAATTTCCTCTGAACCGCCCCATGCGTTCCAGTAAACGGTTTGACCTTTGGCTTTTTTGCGGATGTCTTCCCACGAATTAGCGGAGGCGGAAAAACTGCTGAGTAGCAAAAAAAATATTGTGAAAATGAAAAAGTTAAGTGTTTTTGACATTGTTCCTGATTCGTTTGTAGAGTTAAAATTAAAAAATATTAATCATCCTAAATTTAATTGAGATGAAGTTAATCATGGAAATGTACAGCTGACCCTATTGCATGAGCGAATTGCGGCTCTTTTGAGACAAAGGGGAAACGCTGTGAAGCAAAAAATTTTCATAAGAATCTCTGTCAAGACTTCTCCAGATAAATGCCGGCAATGTAACCACGCTAAAGATTATTAAAACCCAAATAATTGCTTTAAGCAGTCCATGCATGTTATTCTTTCAGAAAAATATTTAGCTGCATTACTGGAAAAATCTTCAGCAGATTAGCAGTATGAAAATTATAATCCCTCTGATTTTGTAGTCGAACAGTTTTGCAAATTCTTACAACAATGAATGGCAAGTATGCTGAATGAAAATGAAGTAAAAGAAAAGATTATAACTCTACGTTCCGGAAATGCTAAGTTAGCAATCATACCAGAAGTCGGCGCTTGCATCACCCGTTATTGTTTAAAAACTGAAGAACAGGTATTGGAACTTATGCGTCCGGGAACTCAAGCGGGAATTACCGCAGAGGATCCATTGGCAATGGGCTGTTTTCCGTTGATTCCTTTTTCAAGTCGTATCCGTAACGGACGTTTTTCGTTCCAGGGTAAGCAGATTAAAATGCCTCCAAATTTTCCACCGGAAGCGCACACAATTCACGGTCACGGTTGGAAAGTGCCTTGGACTGTCTGCGAAGTTCAGGAACATAGAGCCGTGTTAGCATACCAGCATTTTGCAGATGAATGGCCGTTTCCATATTTGGCGCGCCTGATTTTTGAACTGAATGGTCCCTCACTGACGGTGACATTGCAAATCACCAACAGCGGCACATCAGCGATGCCGGCCGGAATGGGGCTGCACCCATATTTTGTCCGGACTCCGCTAGCTACAATAACTGCAAAAACGGAAAAGATGTGGGTCAATGATTCCGAAAATATGCCTTTGAGTCTGGAAACAGTTCCGGAAATAGGTTTGCTGTCTCAAAGTTTGACTGTTAAACAAAAAGCATTGGATAATCTATTTTGCGGATGGAATCGTGAAGTGCTGATTTCGTGGCCGGAATGGAATGCTGCTCTAAAAATATCTGCAGAATCACCTTTGGATTATCTGGTGATTTTCACACCTCCGGAAGAAGATTTCTTTTGTGTGGAACCAGTCAGTCATGTTACAGATGCCTTCAACATGCTGGACCGTGGAGATTCCGGAAATGGAACAAAAATCCTACTTCCGGATGAAATGCTTGAGGGAAAAATTAGTTTTGTGCCTGAACTGAATTAAAATTAATCAAGATGGCTTAGTAAAAATTCCTAAACTAATTATATGTCATCTCGAACGAAGAGAGAGATCTTAATAATATCAGAGACTAACAATCAATATATTTCTCGCTATGTAAGCAATGACACGTTTTATATGACTTTTTATTGAATCATAAATCAAGACTTGCAGATAAATCTTAACTCATTTTCAGGCAGCCGATTTTATTAGTCGTTGATGATGTTGTTCAAAAAGTTCAGGTAATTATCTGGTGTAATAATATCGGTAATTGCCTGCGGATAGTTGTCGATAAACGTTTTCGGGATTCTGGCTCGCCCCGAAGATTTCCATTTAAATTCCCAGGCACGAAGTTGTCCGTCATATTCCTCCAGGTAGTCAATTTCCTGTTGTGCGTGTGTGCGCCAGAAATAGTGATTGGCCTTGATGTTTGCATGACTGCGGGACTTCATTCTTTCGCTGATGAGATAATTTTCCCAAAGCGCGCCAACATCATTGCGCAATGTGAGTGGATTGAAATTATTGATAATCGCGTTACGTATACCATTGTCATAAAAATAAATTTTACGACTTTTCTTCAACTCACTTCTTAAATTACGGCTAAAAGTACTAAGTCTATAAATTATAAAAGATTTTTCCAGTAACAAAACGTAACGCTCGACGGTGCTGTGATCAAGTCCTGTTAGTCTTGCCAGTTCATTGTATGAGACCTGTTGACCCAATTGCAGTGCAATTGCCTGTAAAAGTCGCTCCAGTCGATCAGGTTTTTTGATTTGTTCCCATGTCAGTATATCTTTATAAAGATAGCTGTCAGCGAGTTGCTGGAGACGTGCTTGACGATCTCCAGGATGAGTCACTATTTCAGGATAACTCCCAAAAATCATTCGTTCTTCAAGTAATCTTCTTTCATCGATTTCACCATAGTGAGTCTGCAGTTCTTGCCAGGAGAAAGGATAAAGTTGAAATTCCCATTTCCGTCCTGTAAGCGGCTCGTTGATACGATTGGCTAACTCAAACGCTGATGAGCCTGAAGCAAAGACCTTCACTCCTTCCAGATTGTCCACAATCAATTTGATTGTCAGTCCGATGTTTTCGATTCTTTGAGCTTCATCAATGACAATAATTTTGTGATGACCAATCAGATTTCTTAAGCGTGTGGATGTAGTGTTGGAAAGTTTCTCACGTACGTCCACCTCATCCCCGTTGAACCAGAGGGGTGGCGGATATGTGTCTTTAAACAGAGTTTTTAATAATGTGGTTTTGCCCACCTGCCGCGGACCAATAAGGATAATGGCCTTGTTATCTTCAACTCTTCGTAATATCAGAGGGGTAATATTTCTAATAATCATAGAGTTAATCCAAAAAATTAGTATTAAATTTTCGGTTATAACCGATGAATTTAGATTTTAGCCCTGTAAATTCAAAATGTCAACTCTATTTGATTGCTAAACTTTTTGATCAAAGGCGGAATCAGGATCATTCGGTCGCCTTTCATCATGCTTATTGACATAAAAGTCGTAGGCATTTAGAAACCTCAGTCAAATCTTTAGAAAAACTCAGATTTGGAAAAGTAACGAACTTTGAAATTGTTTGTATTGGAATCTCATTTGGAAAGAATTCAATCAGCTGCGTTAAGCCGCCAATCGTACTGATATTCTATTTCCAATTCATCTGTCGGCCAAAATTTCAACCGTTCTTTTGTTGAGTATTGCTGAAGGTGCAGTAACACTCCTGCTTCATTAGCACCAAAATCAGCCTGATACCATTCATATATTTTTGAAAGAATTATGCTGTCATTCTGCACATCGGCACCACGGGGGTGATTGATGTAATCACGCGCTCCTTGCTCCAGGAGGGACTCTGTGTTGAGTTCTGTAAAGGCTTGTGGCAACAGGTTTGGGCAGCCAAGGCTGGCACAATTGAGCGCATAGTGAATCCGCGGGTCACGCCAGATTGGTCTCAGAATGCGGTGTTCAATGTCATTCAGCGAAAGTTCTTCACCCTCAACAGTGAGCAACTCTTCATCCCAGGGACCGAAACTAAAAAAACTGAATGAAATTTTAGTGATCGATTCCAAAGGATAATGTTCTAAAATTAAATTGACTGTCGAAGCATTATAAAGGTTGATCCAGAAGGCTCTTTGTTGCGCACGTGAAAAGCTGGTAACTGCTGTGCTTTCCAGCGTTTTAAGATAATTATTTAACAGTCCCCGAGCTTTTTTTGAAACAGCGGCATATCGCACAAGATTAATTCCGGCAATCGTAGAACTTTCCGTATTCAGCTGATTGCTGACTAAATAATTATCAAGGAAAATTTGCCATGCTGAGTGGTCAATGACATCACTGTTTTCAGCATTATGGTTTTGCCAACGTGGCCACAAGTCTGATTTTGGTGCAGAAAAAACTGTAGTAACACAAATAAAAAGCGCAACCAGTGTGAGGGAAATCCGACGTGTCATGCTGTTGAGATTGGAAAGTTAACGCCGCCAGGAGTGGAATTTTTCGAGCCAACGTAAAACCCCGGAAGGTGCGTGATTTTTCCGCCAGGCACCAGCCAGCATTTTGTTAGCCTCAGAAAAGGTAGGATAAGGATGTATCGTGCCCAAAATTTTGTTGAGCCCGATTCCGTGTTTCATGGCTAAAGTAAATTCCATCAGCAAATCTCCTGCGTGAGCACCGCAAATAGCCGCACCGAGGATTTTATCTTTTCCGGGCGGAGTTATGACTTTGACTTTGCCGTAATCCGCACGGTCGGTGATTGCGCGGTCCAAATCGTCGATTCCATAAGTTGTGACTTCATGCGGAATGTTCTTTGCTTTTGCTTCATCCTCGCTGAGTCCAACTCTTGCCAGTTCCGGATCTGTGTAGGTGCACCAAGGAACGACAGAATAATCCACAGCAAATTTTTTGAACGGAGCAAACAGCGCGTTGATGGTGGCAAACCAAGCCTGA
Source organism: Deltaproteobacteria bacterium (assembly GCA_018645085.1). Lineage (GTDB taxonomy): Bacteria > SAR324 > SAR324 > SAR324 > NAC60-12 > Arctic96AD-7. The sequence goes on along the minus strand of JABGPG010000061.1, from coordinate 3,979 downwards.
TGTCCAGCCATGTGAGTGAATTGATACGGTCCTGCCACATCCCCGCAGGCGTAAATGTTTGGGATGCTGGAACGTAAATACTTGTCGACTTTGATAGTTTTGTTTTTGTTAAGTTCCACACCCAGATTTTCCAGCCCAAAGCCGGAAGTGTTTGGAACACGTCCGACTGCGGCCAAAATATGATCAACGTCCAAATACTTTTCTTCATCGTGTCTGGAATAATGAATGCGTGAAGTCTCGCCGATTTTTTCAATGCGGGTAATTTGTGCTTCATCGAGCAGATTAATACCGTCTTTGTTAAAAGAATCACAGATGAACTGTACCATGTCCGAGTCTTCGCGAGGTAAAATACCGCGATCCATATTAAAAATAGTGACCTCGGAACCGAGTCTACGGAAAGCCTGCGCCAGTTCTGAACCGATGGGTCCGCCTCCGATTACGGCCAGATGTTTGGGTTGTTTGCGGAGTTGCCAGAGATTGTCTGAATGTGAAAATGAAACATCTTCCAATCCGGGAGTCGGCGGAATAAAAGGTCGCGCACCTGTTGCCACCACAATGTTTTTTGTAGTTAAAATTTTCCCATTGACTTCCACTTCATGCGGTGAACGTATGGTTGCTTCGCCGATGTGGCACTCAACACCGAGTGAGGTAAAACGTTCCACGCTGTCATGCGGTTCTATTTTAGCGATAATGTCCTGCACACGTTCCATCACTTGTGCAAAATCAACTTCGTAATTCACATTTTTCAAACCGTAAAGTGAATGCTTTTTCATCATTTGAACTGCTTTAGCGCTGCTGATGAGTGCCTTGCTGGGAACGCAACCCGTGTTGAGACAGTCACCGCCCATTTTATGTTTTTCAATCAAAGCGACTTTGGCTTTGACTGCAGCACCAATAAAAGAGCTGACCAGTCCTCCGGAACCTGCACCGATGGCAATAAGGTTGTAATCGGTTTTAGGCATTTGCTACTCCTCTTTTTGTTTCGATGATTGAGATTATTTTTTTAACCAGTAAGGGAAAAATTCCCAGGAGAACGAATGAGCCAATTAGTGTTGGTGAAAGGATGTCGCCCAAGGATTCAATTTTTGCGAGTTCTGAACCGGCATTGATATAAACCAGGGTTCCCGGAAGCATTCCCAGTTGACTGACCCAGTAAAAAGTTGATGTACGCAACGGAGTCAAACCCATGACCATGTTGATTACAAAAAAAGGAACGACCGGTAAAAGACGTAAAGTAAATAAATAGAAACCACCGTCCTTTTGAATACCGGAATTTATGGTTTTCATCTGCTGTTTAAAACGTCCCTGTACCCAGTCACGTAATAAAAAACGTGAAATTAACATGGCGAGTGTCGCACCGATGGTACTGGCAAATGAAACAACAAATGTACCGGTCAGTAAGCCGAAAAACGCGCCTCCGCCCAAAGTCATCCAGACCGCGCCCGGTAGTGAAAACGCAGTCATGACCACGTAACTCAGGAAATAACTACCCAACACGAGCATTGGATTTTGCTCGTAATATGAAATGAATAAGGATTTTGAGGATTTTAGATATTCAAGATTCAGGTACTGCTGTAAATCGAAGGCGAAGAACAATGCTATAACAACGGAAAAAGTCATCATCAACATAATAATTTTGAGTTGATTTTTCTTAACTGTCATTTATTTGAGGGCTCTAGTTTTAGTTTAATTCAGAAATATTAAGAAACTGTCAGCTTTCAGTTTGTTTGAGGTTCTGCCGACAAGTTGACACGTTTTCCGTGTAATGCACCCCATGTAGTAACACAGAAAGGTACACAATAAGTCAGAGCAACTTTAAGATAATTTATGGAACCACCAGCTAGAATAACATCACCATGATTAATCAAGGTCAGGATAGTTCCAACTACAAGTGCGGTCATTAAGGCTTTTTTTGGTGTTCCGTCTCCAAAAGCTAATTGGAAAAAGTTAGAATGTAAAGTGTCTTTTAACATTTTAAGCCTCAGTTAATGATTGAGCACACATTTTTACAGGGTGATGATTTGATATCCGTCAGCAACGAGTTTGGCAATGCTTGGATGTCCATTATATTCAGCAATCAAAGGCAGTTCTTCCTTTTTCACCAGCTCTTTTTCTCCGCCAAACGCAGTGACACAATAATCACAAACTCCAGCGATGATTCCGGCACTTTTCAGTGATTGATAAAGCGGAGACATTTTATGCTCCTTGCTAAATTCTTCAATCCACTTTGTACCACCACCATCAAATATGAGCTGAACGTCATGCCCTTCTTCGTTTAATTCTTTGGAATACAATAGTGCGTGTAGAGCTCTTCCCAGCGCATCATGTGTTCCAGGTTCTGCATGTAATATGATTGCGATTTTACTCATAGTATCTCCTTGCTAAACATAATGTTTGGTGATTATTGATGCAGTGCGTTTTAAGCAACTTGTGCTAAGCGCTTGCCTGCACTGACAGAGGCGTGAATTTCTGGACTAAGAACAACGGCGAAAAGTTTCATTACTTTCACCAGCCGTTCCTGCAGAAAGGTCCAATGTACTCGATCTTTCAAACCACAACCGGGAATCGTAAATCGAATCCGGGAAGGGCGCTGTTGATCCTGACGTTCCCAAACCAAACTACTTAGTCTAAAAAGTTACTGCTCACGTAATTTTTGTTTTATACGATCTCTGGATGAATCAGGCATTTTAATCTCATCTTTGGAAGACGCATCTTCCAGACCGAGAAACACTTTCCTCAGCGAGTTCATCTGTCCTTTGAAAAGAGTACATTTTCTACACATCAACAGATGGGTCTGCAGGAGCAGGCGTTTTGCTGGAGAAAGCGGTACATCTATTTTTTCTGACAACAGCGTTGATGCTTCCTCACAAGTGATCATTAACTTCACATTCTCTCCTTGTATGCAGGAGTTAGCAGTGGATCCGTCAGAAGGTGACCACTGTTCTGGAAATAATGTCGAGTGCAGCTTGAGTTTCTTACAATGTCCATTAGTATTTATTTTTAGAAAGTGAGGGAAAGCCTTTTTTCAGGAAACAATCCTTCAGTAGTAAACGTGCGCGGTACATCATCACACTAAAATTAGAAACACTGAGATTCAACTCTCTGCAGATGTTTTCTGTGGACTCATTTTCAATGTCCCTCATCACAAAAACTTGCTTAAAACGCTCCGGCAATAGATCCAGACATTCACGGAGGGTATGACGCAATTCTTGATGTTCCAGTATTTCTTCCGGATTGAGCCGAATCGATTCAGTATCCTGTACCATTTCTTCGGAAGCAATAGCTGATTGAGTAACAGCTTCACCACCGTCTGGGAAGTCTTCCAGAGAGGCTGGTTTTTTTCTGCGGTAATGATCAATTATTTTGTGACGCAGGATACTCACGAGCCAGGTTTTTGGAGATGATTCACGTCTGAAACGCTGCCAGTCTTTCAAAGCGGAGATGAAAGTTATCTGCACCAGATCTTCTGCTAGTTCATGGCTGCTCACCCTGTAACGCGCAAAACGGTAAAGCAAATCACCATGTTCCTCTACCCACTGTGATACTTCCTCAACGGGGCTTTCCAAGTCAGTGCTTTTGTTTAAGTCAACCATCAGCTTTGCATCTCAGTTGCTAAAAGTTTTTTAATTTCGACTTTCACTTCCGGCTGCGGTTTTTTAGTCACAACAAGTTGTCCGCACGCACCCTGGATGTCCTGCCCTTTTGAAATACGCAGAGGTGCGACAACATCATGATCAAGCAGATACTTTTGAAACTTCCGTGCCTGTTTTTGTGAAGGAGCCTGATATTTGTTTCCCGGATCAGAGTTGTACGGAATCAAGTTTATTTTGAACTTAAGACCGTGTAACAAGCGGATCAAACCCTTTGCGTCTTCAATTGAATCTGTCAGATCACGAATCAGAATATATTCAAAGGTGATACGTCTGCGGGATTCGAGGGGGAATTCGCGACAAACTTTCATCAGTTGTTCCAGATTGTA
>JABGPG010000195.1 GCA_018645085.1 Deltaproteobacteria bacterium | reverse complement strand
CAAAAACACGCGTAGTCAAATCTATATCGTGGTCAATATCTGACACCTGCTCCCGCACAATTCCGGAAATCGCGGACAAGACCTCTTCCGATAAAAGCCCTGAATAGCAAAAGAAAGTTCCCCTACTGAGCAGTAATTTATGAAAATCATGTGAATCCATCTTATTTCCTTTTATGAAAACTTCTACGCGGTCATCAAATTTCTACGAGCTGGTAATCGGCCTTTTCCATGTCCTCTTCAAAATCTTCACCCGCTTCCTTCATAGAATTGTCCTTGGCACGGTAACGCCACTCAATTGAGATGCTTTTTCCTCCCAATGCGGATTCTTCTAATACTTCAAAAAAATCAAAAAAGAATTTTGCCGAAGAACTGTTGAAATAACGCAATTCCAAACTGACGGAAAACGAATCACAGGCTGCCAGTTTTTCTGCGAGTAATTCCAGAATCGGCTCAGCAAATGCCGTGATGTCTTCGGGATAGCACTCCCCTTTCATTTCCAGGACTGATTCAGAAATCGAAACTTCCGGAGTTCTGTTTGTTGCTTCTAGGTGCATGTTGTTTTTTTTAAATGATTGTTAGCATTCGCCTCTTATTGACGTTGATCCATGTTTTCCATCAGCAATTGGATTCGTTCAATTGTGCCATTGTCTTCAAAGGACTCCACAATGCAGCCTTCCCCAGTGAACCAAGTCGGTTTGGTCTTGCTCCAGATTTCAACTTTTGGTGCAAAAGCCTGTGGATTGTCGAAACTCCCCAAGTGGAGATACATTACTCCTTCGAGTATTTCCGGATTTCCAAAGATGTTATTGCCACACTTGGAGCAGAATCCCTGATGCACGAATTTTCCGCTTTCCCCTCGATAGGGATATGTCTTTAATTCTCCTTCAATATCAACTTCACCTTCGCCGTAAACAGCAAAGACAGTCATGCCAACACCTGATATTTTTTTACAGGTACGGCAGTGACAGGCCATCACCAGCATGGGATCATAAGCAGTAGAATATCTAACATTACCGCAGTGGCATCCTCCCTGATGTTTAATCATAGTACCTCTTTTAGTTAATATTTAAAAAGCAAAGCTAGGAACCTGACTGGTAATTCTCAAAAACGACTGGTCCCCAGCTCTAATCACTTCTCGCTGTAGTTTAAGGCGCCTGCAAACAATCCAGCGATACCAGTGTTGTTGGTTTCGGATGGGTCCGGAAGTTCTGCATCCATGTCATACTGGATCACAGGCTTGGACATCACATCACGACATCTTTTAGCAGCCTCGACGCCCGAAAAATCACCTTCTGGCATCTCACCGTTCACATCGGTGAACCCATAGTCCACAGCGAGTTCTGCTGTCTGGACAACCTTCCCGCTCATTCGCGCCTGATCCTCGTTTGTGGCTTTGTTGAGGAGAGCCGCGACTGCTCGCCCTGTAAACACAGGGGTCTCTCCGCCTGGGAAAGCTGTAACCTCCGTGACACCGGCTCCTGGGTACAACGTCACGGCATTTACATTGTGCGGTTTAAGCTCTGCCGCCATATCTGCTGTTAGTCGGTCGAGTCCCGCCTTTCCAACACCATACCCAACGTCGAATAAATATTGTACTCCACCAAAGCTCGAAACCTGCACCATCAGCCCGGCCTTGTTCTTAACCATCAGCGGAGCGACAAGGGCACTCATCACATGGGCACTGCGGAGGCCGATGTTGAGCGAAGCGTCAAACACTGAGAGGGGCCTTTCCCAGAAAGGCTTACCAAAGTGAGGGGTCATGGCAATCAGTCCGGCAAACGCGCTGTTCACCAACAGGTCAACCTGATTCTCTTCTGACTTCACCTGCTCCACAAAGTCTTGCACCGCAGCATCATCATTCTGATCCAGCTTGCAAACCTTCACAACACCGCCTTTGGTTCCGGTAGAAGCCTCTTCTGCAAGCGTCTTCAATGCCTCTTCATTCCGTGCAGTAGCATATACTGTGCAGCCTTCTTCTTGCGCAAGCACCAAGGCAATTCCACGCCCAAGCCCGCGAGAAGCTCCTGTTACAATACAAACTTTATTGTTATTCATCTAATCCTTTTTGTGTAAATGGTTTAAGTAATTAAGATACATCTGCATGGAAGATCTAGTAGAACTGGACAAACTCGATTGGAATTTTTGCAGTTAGCAACAAATGGACAAGTGGATTGTCTCTCTAATTCATTGAAAGCTTAACACCACCAACAATAATTAACAATTAAATTTCACATTGACTTAAGAACTAACTCGTACCACCAATTTACCAAAGTTTTTGCCTTCCAAGAGTCCG
>JABGPG010000083.1:6337-15091 GCA_018645085.1 Deltaproteobacteria bacterium | reverse complement strand
AATAAAATCAATGACCCAATTAATTCTTGTACTTGAGGAAAATCCTGAGATTCAACTGGTAATTGCTGTATCTTTGAAGGAAAGTGATATTACAATTCGTCAGGAGTCAGATCCAGATTTATTTGTTCAGCAGGTATCGAAGCTGAAACCGGATTTGATATTTCTCAGTAACTCTGACAGTGAACAAGACTACAAGACATGCAGGGAGATCCGTGCAGAATCGGACTTAAAAAATACACCGATCATCTTGCTTGCAAATGCGAAAGACGAGGTTGACGAGCATTTACTTTCAGAACTTAAAATTAACGGATTGCTTCGTAAACCCTTTGAAGCCTCGATGCTTCAGGAACAGCTAAGCCCTTTTATAACTTTGGATGAAAACTTTGGTTCAGAACCGGACGAAGATGATGAAGAATTTTTGATTGATATGAGTACAATTGACAATCAGTTAAAAGAAATAAAACAGGGAAAAAAGATCTCTGCTGCAAGCGCTGAGGAAGAAGCTCTGCAGTTGGATGGCTTTGAGCAAAGCGTGTCCGGGCTGGGATTGAACTCTTCTCCAGGCAGCCACATGGATTCGATTATTCTGGATAATCACCAGCTTATTCAAGAGCAGACGGACGGTGCATTTCAGCAGCAAGAATCGATGCAGGATGCAAACGAAATGAGAGTTGAAGTGCTGGAAGAAAGTGCTGACGCTGAAATGGACGCTGTTGTGGAGGAAATTCCGGAGGACGAACTCGAAATGGACGATGGTTTTGAATTTGATCTTAAACTCGATGAAGATGAGCTTGAAACCAATTCCGTAGAAACTGAATCAGCAACTGTTCCGGTTGAGCCGGAGCCTGTTACGAACGGACTGGAGCAGCTTAAACATTCTGGTTTGGAAGATCAGTTTGCTGAAAGCAGACTTACAGAAAGCAGCGTTGTTGATCAGGATGCTGAAGCTGAAATCAGTCCGGTTGATCAGGTTGAAGAACCGGAACAACATTTACGAGCAGGGTTGACAGCGATTGATCTTGCGGTTAATGATTTTGAGGATCCAGGCGAAATATGGTCAAACCCTCCTGATCTGGAACAGACACTCAGAGAAGGTTTGACCGATATCAGTTTGCAGCAAACAGATTTTCAACCTGAATATCCTAAAAATCTTTCTTCTTTTGAAACGCCTGCAGAGACAAGGTCTCAGGACATGGAAATCAGCGAAGACCTTACAGAAAATTTGAGTGAACTGGATGACTACGAACTGCAGCAAAGCACAGATGAAAATGAGCTTGAGGCAGAAAGCTCCTTTGATAATATGCTGCTGTCCGATTCAGTAGATGAGGAATTTGAAGAGGATTCGGAAGTTGAAGATGTAGAGCAATTTGTGTTTGAAACTTCTGCAGATGAATTTGAGGAAGCACTCGATTTGAATGCCGATGATGTGGAAATAAGTTCTATGGTAGAGGACAGTTTAAATGATCAGGAAGATAACGAAGAAAGCGCACTTGGAGAACTTGAGGAGTTGAATGAGCAAATGGAAGCTCTTGAATCCGATGAAACAGAATTCGAAGCTGAAGAAGAAGCGTTTGAGGATGCTCTGCAAAAAGAAGAAATTGAAACAGCGGCAATTGCGGCTGAAGGCTTTGTAGCTGAAGGAATAACAGAGGCGGAGGTAGATTCAGAAGAATTTCTTGCTGATATCATGGTGGAAGAACTCGGCGATCTGCTTGAAGATGATGATGTGCTGGAAGCAGAAGATGGTGCTGAAGATGGAATAGTTGAGGAACTTGAGGACTCTGTGATTGATAGACTTGATGATATGGTGGTCGATGACGTTGAGTTCGAAACGGAAACATACTCTGAGACTTCTCCGCACGTTCAGGAAGAAGTCTTTGACAGTTGGGATGAAGCAGAAGATGCTTTCATGGACTTTGACCGGGAAACAGTTTTCAACGAAAAAGATTCCACTCTTCCGGAAATAGACGGAGTTGTGTTCGATAATTTGCTTGATGACGATGAAAACTTTGAAAGTAGTGAAACTTACAGATTCACAGAAAAAGAATTGAAAGAGATTGTCACAGGTTCTGTCCAGAAAGCTTTAGAAAAATCGATTGCCTCTTCTCTGGTTGAACTTGCTGTTTCCGAATTAAAGTCCCAGGTTGCGCAGATGGATCAAAGCTGAGCTTGATAAGCGACAGCTATTTTTGCTCCAAGACGTGCGTTATTACAGACCAGCGCAATGTTGCTCTTTAGGCTTTTTCCTTCAGTCAGTTGGTTGATTCGCTCCAGCAAAAACGGAGTCACGTCTTTACCTTCAATTCCCTGTTCCGCAGCATCTGTTAGCGCCGCGGAAATTGCCTGCTGAATGATAGCCTCATCCATGGCATCTTCCTGTTGCACAGGATTGCCAATCACGATTCCTCCGTCCAACCCAAGCTCCCATTTAATTTTCATGCAGCGTGCAATTTCTTCCGGCGTGTCCAAACGTGACTGCACCAAAGATCCGCTTGCAGGCGTATAAAAAGCTGGAAAATCTTCCGTTTTGTAACCAATTACGGGCACGCCCTGTGTTTCCAAATACTCAAGTGTACGTGGAATATCAAGGATGGATTTTATTCCGGCACAGACAACAGCGACATTTGTTTGAGCAAGTTCCATCAAGTCAGCTGAAATATCCATAGTTTTTTCGTTTTCACGGTGTACCCCGCCGATTCCGCCTGTTACAAAAACGGCGATTCCGGCTAATTTTGCGCAGATCATCGTTGCCGCTACTGTAGTTCCGCCGCTTTGTTTTTGTGAAAGTACTAACGGTAAATCACGACGGCTGACTTTTAGTTGATTAGTGTGCTTTGCAAATTGTTCCAGTTCATGTTGACTCAGACCGATCTTGATCCGGCCGTTCATGATGGCGATTGTGGCAGGTACAGCACTTTCCTCCCGGATGATATTTTCCACTGCATGTGCTGTTTCCAGATTTTGCGGATAAGGCATTCCATGCGAAATGATCGTAGATTCCAGCGCTACTACTGGCTGTCCTGTTTTTAGTGCTTGCTGAACTTCAGTGGAAATGTCCATATCAATAGTATTCTTCATGTCTCTTTTGAAAAAAATTATAGTTTTTAAGTTATTAACCTTGGCTTCGTTTACATCTAAAATAAACGAAAACTATGAAAGCTGTCAATCAACATCGTCAATGCAGATCAAATTCTATTGATAGAATCAATCGAAAGAATTGTTTATTTGCATTTTACAGATAACATAAATATTTGTAGAATTGCAGATTAGCAGAACTGAACTTTTATTATATTTCAACATTCCAAGCTATTTGACCCATGAAACGCAACATTCTCTTAAATCCAGGACCAGCCACGACAACTAACAGTGTTAAGCAAGCCTTGATGGTTCCGGACATTTGTCCCCGTGAGCAGGAATTTGGTGATTTGACGCAAGCTGTTTTAAACAAAGTAGTCCAGGTAGTCAATGGTGAATCCACGCACACCGCAGTTATTTTCACTGGTTCCGGAACTGCGGGTGTAGAAGCCGCTTTGAGTTCGGTGGTACCTCCAGAGGGAAAGATATTAATTCTCGACAACGGTGCCTACGGCAAACGCGCCGAAACAATTATTCAGGCTTATGGAATTCCGTACCGCACACATCGCTTGGTCTGGGGCGATTATCCGGATGTCGATGCAGTGGAAGCAATTTTTAAAGAAGACAGTGAATTGACACATTTTGTTTTTGTGCATCATGAAACTACCACCGGAATGCTCAATCCACTTCCGGAACTGCTCGAACTTTGCCAGAAATACGAAATAGATTCGATTGTCGATGCGATGTCATCTTATGCCGGCCTGCCGATCGACATGCGTGAACTGCCGATTGATTATTTAATTTCTTCCTCAAACAAATGCATCCAGGGCATGGCGGGTACAAGTTTTGTGATTGCGAATAAAGAAAAACTCGCCAAAACTGCTGAAATTCCGCCACGTAATTTGTACCTGAATCTGTGGGGTAATCACAGTTATATTGAAAAAACAGGGCAATTTCAGTTCACTCCACCTGTGCAAATTGTTTATGCTCTTAATCAGGCGCTGGATGAGTTTTTTGTGGAAACTCAGGCGGGACGCACCGCACGTTATGTTAAGTCCTATGAAACATTGCTGGATGGACTTGAAACAGCCGGCCTGGAACTCCTCCTGCCTAAAGCTCAACATTCAAAATTATTAACCGCAATTGTAGAACCGAATTCTCCAGGTTATGACTTTATGGAGATGCACGATTATTTTTATCAAAACGATATTACCATTTATCCCGGAAAAGGTGCAAAACAGGATACTTTCAGGATTGCAAATATTGGTGAGATTGATTATCGTGACATGTTGGTTTTCAACAAACTTCTGCTTCAATACTTTGAAGAGAAGAAGATTAGCTAAATTTACGAAACTTTGCTGAAGTCTTATGAGAATTGGTATACTGCAATGTGATGCAACTAATGAAAATTTCCGTGATGAACACGGAGACTATCCAGGGATGTTCATCTCACTTTTTCAAAGCATTGATCCGGCATTGGAATTTACAGTTTTTGACGTGCGGCTTGGGCAATATCCCCAAACACCTCAGGAGTGTGACGCATATTTGATCACGGGCAGCCGTTTCAGTGTCTATGACGATGAAGCATGGATTCATAAATTGGAAAAGTTTGTGGTTGAACTGCACAGTGAGAAACATCCTTTGCTGGGTATTTGCTTCGGTCACCAGATGATTGCCAGAGCACTCGGTGGAAAAACCGAAAAAGCTGCTCAGGGCTGGGGAGTAGGTGTACAGTCATACCGGAAAACTAAAACAAAATCCTGGCTCAATCCTGCTTTGGAAAACTTTTCACTGTTGGCTGTTCATCAGGATCAAGTCACAGAACTTCCGGAAGGCGCGGAGTTGATTGCGGAAAGTGAATTTTGCCCAAATGCCGCTTTTATGATTGATGATCATATCCTGACTTTTCAGGCACATCCGGAATTCGAGAAAGCATATTCAAAAGTATTGCTGGTTTTACGCGAACAAATCCTGGGACCGGAAATTTTTGCGGCAGGAGTAAAATCACTAGATCAGTCCATCCAACCACAGGTGATCACAAACTGGATGGTCAACTTCCTCCGGAATGGCGAGTCCTCCTGAAATCAGCTTCGTTTCAACTTACGGAATTCAGGCATTGCTTTTTGATCCCGGATTCCGTGTCATTTCCCAAAGCTTAAAATAACGCACAACAAAATTTAGCGCGTCAAAAATTGCGCAGAACAAACCGGGCATACCGTCACGGAATCCGCCTTTTAGAAAATAGCGTCGCAAAAAACGGCTAAACGGTTTGAACACTAAAAAGCGTAACGAATTTCCGGCAGTTATTTGCACTCCGGAATCCCGCAGATAACCCGCCTCAACTCCGGTATAGAAATCAAACTTACTTAAAAATTGGCTGATGTTCAAGTAAGGAAAGTGCAGCATATCGTTGGCTAATTTTCCGATGCTACCTTCAACCACCAATTTTTCATGCACATGCCGATTCGGAAAATGCGCGGATTCTTTCCGGAATAAACGTAACTGCGTGTCCGGATATTGACTGCCGTGACGCAGCCAGTTTCCAAAATAATGATTGCGGCGGTTCAGTTTGAAAGCTGAGTTTGTCGTAGCTTGAATTACTTTTTTGATTTCCGCTACCAAGATTTCCGGAATCCGTTCATCCGGATCCACGTAAAAAACCCAATCCCCTTTTGCCTGCTCCATCGCGTAACTTTTGTTGACATTCAAGTTGGTATTGTTGGGTTGCGAAAATACACGGCATCCGGCCTCCCGCGCGACTTCCAGGGAACCATCATGACTTTCGCAGTCCACATACACAACTTCATCTGCCCATTTTAGTTGAGGTAGTAATTCCCGTAAATGTTCAACTTCGTTATGACCAATAATTGTAATGCTGAGCTTCATGGGATTTGGATTTGGAGTAATTCTATTGTGATGAAATCACAAAATTGTATAATTCCACACTTGTTTGTCATTCCCGCGAAAGCGGGAATCCAGTTGTTTATAACGGCATCATTTGTTGATGATAAATATTTCCGGAATATTTTCAGTATAAACAATTGCACGATTTATGACAAGCGAGCGTATAAAAAGGGGGCCCACCATTTTTATACACGACAATCAACAAGATGACAGTAGTTAGTATTTCCATCCAAAAAATCAACACCTCAGTCAATTTCTCCAATATTATTTTTCTCCTTAGCTTCTTGACATCAACCCCTGCACTATCATAGTTTAGATTGTGAATACCTGTGTAAATCGCTAGACTTTTAGAAGAAATTCACTTTAGCAAAAGGGAAGGATTATGTTCAAATCAGTCAATAAAGATGTCTGGGCCTTTGACGCGGAATGGGTGCCGGATCCGGAAGCAGGACGCAGGCTTTTTCAACTTGCCGAAGAAACAACAGACGCAGAGGTGATTCAGAAAATGTGGGAAGAAGGCGGTGCGGATGAAGAGAATCCGATGCCTTACCTCAAAACGACCATTTGCCGCATAATCTCCATTGCCGCGGTTGTACGCTCAGTCAAGGATAATGGTGAAATAGCTTTGTCATTGACAGCGCTACCGCATGATGCCACTGATCCAAAACAAGTAACAGAGGCCGAAATACTGTCACGTTTCCTTAAAGCAGTTGGTGAGAAAAGGCCGCAACTGGTGGGCTTTAATTCTGCAAAAGCTGACCTGAAAATCCTCGTGCAGCGTGCTGTCGCAAAAGGTGTGCAAGCCACAAAATTCGCAAATCGTCCTGAAAAACCATGGTTGGGCTACGATTATTTTGACGCCCGAAATAGCGAAGGACATATCGATTTGATCGAAATTCTGGGTTCCTACGGAAAGTCAAATCCATCGCTGAATGAAACCGCTACGGTTTGCGGAATTCCCGGAAAAATGGGAGTGAGCGGAGAGGAAGTTGCGCCAATGTGGCTGGAGGGACGTCTTGCGGAAATTGTCGCCTACAACGAATGTGATGCTTTGACTACTTATTTGATCTGGCTGCGGATGGCATTTTTTGGCGGTTTTTTTGATCAGCTGCAATATGCGGAAGAACAAGCGCGTGTGCGGAATTTACTCAGTACAGAAGGCACTCTACCAGGCAAAGAACATCTACTTGAATTTTTGGAACGATGGGAAATGTGGACTCCTGTTGAGGTTGCTTAGGACGGTGTCAATTAAGTTTTTGTTAAAGACAATGAAGTTAGACCTCTCCCTATGGCCAAAATGAAATATTTTGGCTTTCAGATTTTTTACGACTGCATCATTTTATTCTGCTTCGTAAAAACTTGTCATTCCCGCGAAAGCAGGAATCCAGGAGCTTGTAAGTATCTGAAATAATAGATTCCCGCTTTCGCGGGATTGACAAAATAATATAAGCTTTTGACTTTTTAGGTGACCATCATTTTATAATTTCTTCAAAAACGATTATTTAGAGAATCACATAAGTAAAACAACACTTTAGAAAAATATATTATGACAATTTTTAACCATGAACGTCTGACAAATGACGTCTTTAAAATTGACGTCAAACGAATGCGCCGTGGATGGTATTCCGATAAATACTTTGAAAATATCGGTGTGATGCTCAGTACTTTAGCGGAGCAGGGATATTTATTCAAAGGAGAAGCTTTTCGTTTGGACGACGTTGATCTGTCAAACACTGAGGTTGGAAATCTGGAAGTGGAAATGCAGTGGTTCACCCGCCGTACTGGAAAAGTGGTGATTGCCGGTGTGGACAAAGCCTTGACGATGCTCAGGCATTGCAGCGGATATTTTAATGGAAATGGCAAATTCGTCAATACGTGGAATCGGCTGGAAGTTGAGGCCGTGCACGACGGAGCAACGGTGAATTACAGTGGTGACCCAACATCGATTCAACCCGTGATCCGAGTTCGCGGACGTTACCGTGACTTTGCGCTTTTGGAAACACCGACACTGGGACTGCTCACCCGTTCCAGCCGTGTTGCAACTAATGTTTATGAAACTTTAATGTCAGCACGAGGCAAACCGGTTTTATTCTTTCCCGCACGTTTTGATTTGCACGAAGTTCAGGCCGCGGACGGTTATGCATATAATGTAGCAGTGCAGCGCTTCAATCATGATCATCAACTTCGTGTCGGGCCTTACATCTCAACGGATGCACAGGGTGACTGGTGGGGCGGTGCCGGAGGAGGAACTGTAGCTCATGCCTCAATTGCCTGTTTTTTTGGTGATACCGCTGAAACAATGATGGCTTTCGCCGCTGCCTGTGCGCCTGAAATTCCCCGAATTGCACTGGTTGATTTCAATAATGATTCGGTCAAAGATTCTCTGCTTGTGATGCAGCGCATGTTTGCGCGTTACCGTGAGTTGGTTGATACAGGTCATGAAACTGAAGCTCAGCGTTATCAACTATTTGGAGTACGGCTCGACACTAGTTCTTCGATTCGGGATGTTTCGGTAACGCCGATGGGGCAGGCCGAACTTGATATGGGGGTCAATCCGCGCTTGGTTTTTATCGTCCGGAATGCGATAGATTCGGCCTGGGAAAAATGGGATTTGCCAGTGGAGTGGACTGTACTGGCTCGTGAATGGTGTACGAGCGTTAAGATTGTTGTGTCCGGAGGATTTAACACTGCAAAAATTTCACGCTTTGAGAAACTGGATGTTCCGGTGGACATCTATGCGGTTGGTTCGTCTCTCTTTGCTAATGACGGTCCACG
>JABGPG010000083.1:0-6237 GCA_018645085.1 Deltaproteobacteria bacterium | reverse complement strand
TGTAGATTTCAGAGTAAAGAGCGTTACCTTCCATCGCTAATACTTAAGTTGATGTGAAATTGTTTAATAATACAGTAGGATAAGGCTGTTAAAAGTTATTTTAGACAGACACAAGCGGTAAGGGTTATTTTCTTAATCGTCATGATTGTCCGTATAAATCTTTACAAACAGAGTGGTAATTTGCTAAGCTGACAAGTTAAAGAATTAACTCAACAAATAATAGTTGAGGATGTTAGCGGAAATTATATAATAGCGGAAGTCAAACTTGATGGAACCTATTTTGATAAATAATTTTCAAAATGATCAAGTGGTGATCAATAATAATGGAAAAAGATTCGCTATTGAAAGTGATCTTTTAGACCATAATTTTCAAATCGGAAGAGAAATATGAAACGATTGGTATTGTTTTTTTTATGTTGTTGCATTGGAGCAGTTGATATTTTTGGCAGTGAAATAATTATTTTTAATACGTCTCCCAAAGGTTACCCACCTTATATGATTAAAGAAGCAGGGAAACAATCAAGTGGAATTATGGTGGAAATTCTACAAATTATTGCTGCCAAACATGGATATGTAGTAAAAACTAAAGGTGTCCCAAGAAAACGAGTTGATGATCAATTAAAATCAGGTGATTTAGATGCAACCGCACGTGCGAAAGAGTGGGTGCCTAATCCAGAGGATTTCGAGTTCACTGACGTAATTGTTAGAGCTAGTGATGTGTTGTTTTCTTTAGAAAAAACTCCCATTACATTCCAAAAGATCGAAGATCTGTTTGGGAAAAAAATCGGTGCTCATCTGGGGTATAAATATCCAATGCTTGATATCTACTTTAAGGATAATCGTATAAGCCGCAATGATACTGCCAACGAAACAGCCATGTTAACAATGGTTCTAAAAGAACGCACAGATGCTGCTGTTATAAATGAATTAGTTGGCAAATGGCTTATTAAGCAAAAACAGTGGCAAGGAAAATTTGTAGTTTCCGAGAAAGAAATAGGAGGATTTGATTATCGAATTATGTTTAACAAGAAATGGCGATCTTTTGTTCAAAAGTTTAATCAAGAATTAACCTTGATGAAACAAAATGGAGAACTAGAAAAAATCATCTCCAAATATAAATAAGAGTACAGAGCGCAGAGCAATAGTATGCAGACAGACCTTGAGCGCGGAGATTATACGAAGCTTTACAACGACTTGTAAAGCAGTCAAATATTCAGAGTTCAGTGTACGGTCAAAAACAGCTTATCAAAGCTGTGCTGTACTTTAGCCAGATAGGTGAGCACAGCTGGCTTTTCAGATTGTCATTGAAACGAAAGGGGGGCAGATGCCTTCTAATCGTTATGTGCTCATCCTGTTTAGTAATATAAGCCTAATTTCCTTTCCAAATAGCATTATCTTTAAGAGGTTTTATTATGAATTCTGGTGTTAAATTCAAACACTCTTTAGTGTTTAAAATTGTTGGTACAACTTTTATTGTTTACTCCTTGGTAACAATTATTATTACTTTTTACCAAATGTATAATGAGTTTGCTTTAACACAAAAAAGAATCAAAAATGATATAAACATTGCTTCTACAACAATCAAATCGACTCTCATTGAAGCAATGTGGAATGTCGACAACGAACTAATCCAGGTAACTTTAAGAGGCTTAGTAAAAAATCCTTCAATTTTAGGTTCAATTGTTTACGACTCAGAAGCACTCTTAATAGAAAAATCAGCTTCTGAAGAAGTAAATGTTGAAAAGTTTGATCTGAAAATAATCAACAATCCTTTCAATCTGACTGAACCAACTTCTTTTAATTACGAGTTAATAAAAGATGACGAAAAGATTGGAAGTTTCGTAGTCTATAGTTCAGAAAATCTCATTTGGGATTCGATAAAGAGCAGATACTGGATCATCATTCTAAATAAAGTAATTGAAATTAGTGTGCTGCTGCTTGTTTTATTTTTGCTTTGCAGACAATTGTTGAAACCGTTAAACATTATATTGACTAGTGTTAATGAGATTAGTAAAGGTAATCTAGATACCGTTGTTGTATATCAATCAAATGATGAATTTGGTCAGGTTGCGGATTCGTTTAATAAGATGACTCAAGAATTAGCAAATATCATCAAGACTATTGCAACAGTCTCTCACAATATAAGCAACGCCACACAGGATATGGCGTCAGGCAATAGAGATATTTCTACACGCACCCATCAACAAAGTTCTTCATTGGATGAAACTGCCTCTGCAATGGAAAAAATAAATAGCATTGTTCAGAAAAATGCTGAAGATGTTAATAGCGCTGATGTAATCACTAAGCAAGCACGGGAAACGGTAGTTGGTAGCAAAACTCAGTTGCTTGATACTGTCAACAATTCCATTGATATGAATCATGATATACTGCAAAATCTGCAAACCACGAATACGGATGTAGTTGGTGCAATGGAAAAGATTATGGACAGCTCTAAAAAAATTGAGGGGATTACAACGCTGATGAACGACATTGCCTTTCAGACAAACCTGCTCGCACTTAATGCCTCAGTAGAGGCGGCACGAGCGGGAGAGCACGGAAAGGGTTTCGCTGTTGTGGCATCGGAGGTTCGAAAACTGGCCCACCGCTCTGCTAAAGCATCTACCGAAATTGGAGTGTTGATTCAGACCAGTCTCGAAAACATTAGTTCTGGACGGAAACTGGTGAAGGATAGTGAAGAATGGATGAATGAAATGAGAACGAAGATCGAAACTATGCTCAATAACCTCAAAACGGAGAGTGATTCGAATCTCAACGAAATTCTTCTCTCTGTCAAAGAAGTCACTGAAGTGATGGAAAATATCAAGGTAGCCTCTCAAGAACAGGCGGAAGGCGTGGAACAGATCAACCGGACGATTGCTGACATGGGCCTCACCACTCAGGAAAACTCAACACTAATTGAACAGAATGAGTCTGCCAGTCAAGGTATAGCACTAGAAGCCAGGCAATTACAGTCTCTGTTGAATGCATTTAATCTGGAGCAGATCCAACAGAATCCCGTAGGCATGGTATCCTACAAAGGTGAAACAGTAAATTCTGCTATTCAGCAAAGTGAAAAATTGGCAATAGCATAAAAAGCGGAAGATGGAGAGTCAACCTAAGTTAAGCTAAACATTCTATAATTCCGCAAGGCCAACATCCTCAAGATTCCTCCCTACGGCCCGGACCTAATGACAAATTATGGTTTTAAGTGTAGTTACGAAACCATCATTAATTAAGTTATTTCAGCATTTCTGGATTCCAGCTTTCGCTTGGATGAGAACTTTCTCTTATTAGTCTTTCAAATAAGCTATTAAATCCCGTTTCAATATTTCTCTTTTTGCTCTTTTTTTTATTGTTCAGCAAAGATATTTTGTGATAAGCTTATTTTTTGTCCTGGCGTTTCAGCTTTTGATTGAATCGCTGTTTTTTCTTAACCAACAAAGGAGAAGTTATGGAACAAGGAAATGGTAAGCTGGAACTGGTGTACGGACTTGAAGACAAGCCATCACCCCTTGCATCGGCTTATGCAGCATTGCAACACTTGCTGGCGATCATTGTTGGCATCATTACGCCGACGCTCATTATTGGGGGAGTTTTGGGATTGGGTGAGCGAATCCCGTATTTGATCAGTATGTCATTGATTGTTTCCGGTGTGGCAACTTTCATTCAGGCCAAACGTATTGGACCAATCGGTTCTGGTTTGCTGAGTGTACAGGGCACTAGTTTTGCGTTTTTAGGTGCAATTCTCACTGCGGGTTTTATTGTCAAAGGTCAGGGCGGTGGACCGGATGAAATACTAGCAACCATTTTCGGAATTTGTTTCGTGGGTGCTTTTATTGAGATCGTGTTAAGCCGATTCCTGCATGTGCTGAAAGGGATTATCACTCCTGTTGTAACTGGTACAGTAGTGATGTTGATCGGCCTCAGTCTGGTTAAAGTAGGGATTACTGATATGGCAGGCGGGAAATGGTTATTGGATAACAAACCGGAATTTTTTGGCTCTGCTCAAAACCTTGGTTTAGGAATTCTGGTTTTGGTAGTTGTCTTAATCCTCAACCGCAGCAAAAATCCAATGATCCGCATGAGTTCAATTGTGGGGGGAATTCTGGTTGGCTATCTTGTCGCCTGGTACATGGGAAAAGTAAATTTTGGCCACATGTCCACTGTGGAAATGATGAACATTCCGATTCCATTTAAATATGGTTTTGCTTTCAATTGGACGGCTTTTATCGGAGTGGCTTTCATTTATGTCATCACAACGATTGAGTCCACCGGTGATTTAACTGCAACCTCAATGCTCTCTGGAGAACCTGTTGAAGGTGACATATACATGGAACGCATCAAAGGCGGTGTTTTGGGAGATGGTGTCAACTCTGCAATTGCAGCGATTTTCAACACTTTTCCAAATACAACCTTCAGTCAAAACAACGGTGTGATCCAGATAACCGGAGTTGCGAGCCGTTTTGTGGGAA
Organism: Deltaproteobacteria bacterium; assembly: GCA_018645085.1. Classification (GTDB taxonomy): domain Bacteria; phylum SAR324; class SAR324; order SAR324; family NAC60-12; genus Arctic96AD-7. The sequence continues at coordinate 1,765 of JABGPG010000083.1, read as the reverse complement.
TGTATCTCGCAGTTTTTCTGGTGATACTTGGTTTGTTTCCGGCCATAGGCGGATTCTTCCGTTCACTGCCGAATCCTGTTTTAGGTGGTGCAACGATAGTAATGTTTGGAATGGTTGCAGCAGCAGGCGTGAATATCATTGCTTCGATGGGACGCTTGGGACGACGTGAAATGTTGATCATTGCAGTCTCACTGGGAATTGGGCTTGGGCTTGCTTTTGTTCCGGAAGTTCTCAGCCAAACTCCAAAAGCAATTCAGCAAATTTTTGGTTCAGCCATCACCTCAGGTGGTTTGGCGGCTTTGATCTTGAATCTGATTATGCCGAAAACTGAATCATAAAATGATTCTTAAAAGCAAATGTGGGGCAGACTTTCAGTTTGCCCCTAATTCCGGCGTGCTTCAACGATGTTCCGGAATGAGCCAGCCTGTACTTCCTCTACTGTAACTCCCGCGCTTTCTACATCTTCAGGATCAATCGCACCGCTGTTTAATGCACGGAAAAAATAATTGAGCAATCCCTGACCAGTTGCAGCGTCATCAAAAACATCACCACTTACTGTTGCAGAAGAAGCCTGTTCCACCAAATTACGCAGACGTCCAGTAGACACCTGTAGTTGTTCCAGAAAAAATGCTGCATTTGCTGCGTAACGTACAGGTAATTGTGCAGGATGCAAATCCCAACCCTGGTAAAAAGCGTTGGCCAGTGAATGCCGGATATGTCCGTAAGAGAGTTTCCATGAACGGTGAACGCTTTCCAAATTTTCACTATTTTGCAAAGCAGAAAGATTTTCACCATGATGCGGAGCAAGCGGAATGATGTTGGTTGCGCCGTCAGATAGAAAAATTCCGGAGCCGCCAAAAGCAACTTTCATCACCTGCCGTGCAAAGTCGCAAACCTCGTTGTCCATTGTTTGGTAAGCTGCAATCAAATCACAGGATGCGGTATAATCGTATGTCCCAAAGTGCGCACCCACACAGCGGTGCCCGGCGGCATTCGCGATTTTTCTGGCAGTCACTTCACCATCTGCGTTAAAAACTGACTGGGTGGTTTCGATCATGATTTCCATTTTCAGCTCGCCTGAATTCAGCACGGAATCTGCTTCCAGAACTTCAAATACCTTGACCAGGGCAGCCGCTTGTTCCGGAATTTCGACTTTCGGCAAAGTAACCACAAAATTTTCCGGAAGCACTCCGCCTGTTTCCTCCAGCAAAGTACTGACAAAAATATTCAGCGTTCTCACTGAACGTTCCACAAACTCAGAATTAAACGGTTTAATCCGAATACCGATGAACGGTGGTAAAATATTCTGCTTCATTCCGTCAGCCACTTCTTTTGCTCCCTGAACGGCCACTGCATCTTCTTTCTCATCCGGATGTATGCCGAATCCGTCTTCGTAATCCAATCTGAAATCTTCAACAGCCTCACGCTCCAACTTTTTCTTAACTTGTGCGTAAACTCTCCATGCGAGCCAAACCGCACTGTTTTTCGGGTCGATGCCGTTATTTTGTATTTCAGTCAGCAAGGCATCGATTGCAGCATTGTTGTCTGGCAAACTGTCCGCATCTTTCAAACCAAGTGCATTTGCGAAAGACACAAAATCTGGTGCAAAATCAGTCAAACTCTTGTTTGCGAGTAGGGCAAAGTTTTTAGCAGATTCAGCTTTAAATAAGTGTGCCCCTTCGTAGAATGTCTGAACGGGTTGACGCCGCAGGGATTTGCCGGGATAATTTTCTTCAAAAGAACGGTTTGCTCCGGCAAGTTGCTT
>JABGPG010000160.1 GCA_018645085.1 Deltaproteobacteria bacterium | reverse complement strand
CAACAACGACTAGATTGTCCGCAAAAAAACCTCCGTGGTTGAAAGTTCCATTTCCGGGTGGTGAGCGTTATTCGTGGATCAAAAAACGTGCTGCGAATCTTAACCTGAGTACAGTTTGTGAAGAGGCAAATTGTCCTAACATCGGAGAGTGCTGGAATGGCGGCACTGCGACTTTCATGCTGATGGGCGATACATGTACACGTGGCTGCAGATTTTGTTCTGTTAAGTCTGCAAAAAATCCAGAAGCTCTCGATGCAGAAGAACCAAAGAAGCTCGCCGAAACGGTTAAAAATTTAGCATTAAAATATGTGGTTTTGACGACTGTTGACCGTGACGATCTTCCTGATCAGGGTGCCTCGCACATTGCACGCTGCATCCGTTCTACTCAACGTGCCTGCCCGGAAATGCTGATTGAAATGCTAATGCCGGATTTTCAGGGAAAAACAGAGTTGGTTCAACAAGTAATAAACTCGCGTCCAGCGGTTTTGGCGCATAATCTGGAAACTGTCCGGAGCCTGAGCGAAAAAGTCCGGGATTCCCGCGCGGGATATGATCAATCACTGGACGTTTTGCACTACCTCAAGCAACAATGTCCGGAAGGCTACACCAAATCTTCATTGATGCTCGGAGTTGGCGAAAGCCGTACAGAAACTTTGCAGGCCATGAAAGATTTACGTGATGTCGGCGTGGATTTCCTCACTATCGGCCAATATCTGCAACCCTCCAAAAAACATTTAAAAGTCGAAAAATTCGTGCATCCAGATGAATTTGATGACTTGGCTGTGCAGGGTGACAAAATGGGATTTGAGTATGTCGCATCCGGACCTCTTGTGCGTAGTTCATATAAAGCCGCTGAATTTTACATTGAACGAAAAATTCGAGGAAACGCATGAGTTTAACAGACAATATCACTTTGTCTCCAATCCGGAAAATTTCCGGCGAAGTCATTTTGCCGGGTTCCAAAAGTCTCTCCAACAGAATCCTGCTCCTGAGTATGTTGGCCGAAGGTCAGACCGAGATTCAAAATTTGCTCGATAGCGACGACATCCGCAGGATGGTGGAAGCACTGGAAACACTCGGAATTGAGTTCGAAGAAAACCGTGCTGAAAACCGCATTTCTGTTTCCGGAACTGCAGGAATAATTCCGGTGTCAGAGGCAACATTGATGCTGGGAAATGCTGGAACCGCAATCCGGCCTTTGACTGCAGCCATGACTTTGGGGCATGGACGTTTCGTGTTGGATGGAGTTGCACGCATGAGGGAGCGTCCAATTATCGATTTGGTAAAAGGTCTAACTCAACTTGGCGCGAATTTACATTGCCTGAACGGGACTGATTGTCCTCCTGTGGAAGTGATAGCCGATGGGCTACCCGGAGGAAAAACACGTTTGAGCGGAGCAATCAGCAGTCAGTATTTGACTGCGATTTTATTAGTCGCGCCTTACGCAAAAAAGGACGTTGAGATTGAAATCACCGACAAACTGGTTTCTGTGCCATACGTTGAAATGACCTTGCGTTTGATGCAGCGTTTTGGAGTTTCGGTAAATCACACAAATTTCCAGAGCTTCCATATTCCCCGCCAAAATTATCAATCCCCCGGAAGCATTTTTGTTGAAGGTGACGCTTCTTCCGCATCTTACTTTTTAGCCGGAGCGGCAATTACAAAAGGGACGGTGACAGTAAAAGGTTGTGGTACTGAAAGTATGCAGGGTGACGCGCGTTTTGCGGAAGTTTTAGAAAAAATGGGAGCCTTAGTTGAATGGGGTCCGAATCAGGTTAAGCTGACTGGGGCAGCCTTAAACGGAATTGATGTGGATATGAATCAAATGCCGGATGCAGCCATGACTTTAGCGGTTGCGGCTTTGTTTGCTTCAGGACCGACCGCTATCCGGAACATCTACAATTGGCGTGTTAAAGAAACGGAAAGGCTACAGGCTGTTTCTACAGAATTACGCAAACTTGGCGCGGAGGTTGAGGAGGGTTACGACTATCTGGTAATTCAGCCGCCGAAGCAAATTAAAGAAGTTTCAATCGACACCTACGATGACCACAGAATGGCAATGGCTTTTTCATTGGCGGCTTGCGGTAATTCGCCTGTGACAATTAATAATCCCGGTTGTGTAAGCAAAACTTTTCCGGATTATTTTGAGGTACTTTCCGGATTATGCTCCTGAAGAAAGGGGCATAATAATATACTCAGGGAGCATATTTTTGAACATCGTCTTTGTAGGCACTGCCTGTATAACCTCCAATTAAGTAAAGCCGGTTAGCCATTACTCCACTCTCAATTCCGCTGCGTGAAGTTTCACCGGATTTTGCACCAACATTTGTCCAGACACTACCGTCGGTAGAGCTCCAGGCGTCTAGTGACTCGCTACCTGCATTTCCACCAATGACCCATAATTTACCTTCAAAAACCGCTGCGGTGTGTCCGGAACGTGCCGACCAAGTTGTTCCGGATGTGGAGGCTTGTGTCCAGGATGAAGCATTGTCGGTGCTTGAATACCAGACATCACTGAGCGTGCTGCCGTTGTCTCCACCCATAACCCATATTTTCTGATCGAAAACAGTGGCTGCGTGTCCGGAACGTTTGGACCATGTCGCATTGTCTGTAATTTCCGTCCAGGTTTTTCCATCACTTGTGGACCAGACATCATTCATCTTTGCGCTACTGTTGTCGATTCCGCCCAGTAGATACATTTTGTTGTTGAAAACTAACAGAGAATGTTTGTGCCTTGGAGTCCATGATGCAGCACTGGAAACAATTGTCCAGGTTTTTCCATCAGTTGAACTGAGGACATCATTCAGCAGGCTGCTTCCGTTACTACCGCCTCCCATTACCCAGAGTTTTCCGTCAAAAGCAGTTGCCGCATGATCATTACGTGCGCTCCAATCTCCGCTTGCTTCTGCATCCGTCCAAGTTGTACCATCACTGGATGAATAAACTTTAGTGTAAACTGAACTTCCGTCACCACCTCCTATAACCCACAGTTTTCCCAAATGATAGACGACTGCGTGTCCACTTCCTGCAGTCATCCCAGTTGCAGCTGCATCGCTCCAGGTACAGCCGGAAGTGCAAATCGAGGTTGTGGTAAATCCCGCAGAAGTATAGTCTGAGGCAAGTGCGATGCTGAAATAATCTATGACACTGGTGGTGGCTTTTAGTTGATGTTTTGTAGAGGAAGTCAACTCTAATGCGGCGCTGCTGGAACCCGCGGTCAAGGTGTAAATTTTACGCGAAGTGTCATAAGTAACAACTGCAGGAATACAGTTGTTGAAACCATCTACCGAAAGCTGTACTGTGCCGCTACAGCTTTCCGTAGTGCTAGTGGTGACGTTTCTGGGCTCAATGGATTTGCTGAAAGTAATGGAAATTGTGCTCGTGACAGCCACATCAGTGGTGCCGTCTGCAGGAGAGATTGTTGTTACAGTTGGAACAGTGGTGTCAGCAGTGCTAGTTGTTGACTCTTCATCGCTTCCTGGAGTAGCACAGGAAAACGCAAATGCCATAAATGACAACAGCACAAAATATTCGAGACTTAAATTGCTTAATTTTCCTCCCAAAATTCCTCCTGTTGATGGGATTCAAAAAGTAACTCCTATGCCAAGTTGCACCTGATTTGTAGTCAATCGCAGGCCAGTACTTTCATAGTTGATTGAACTTGCCGTCTTCAGAGTTGTTGCAGAACTTAGACTGTCTTCCAATTCTGCCTTGATATAGTTTGTACGAAATCCTAACAGCGTTTCAAAACCAAATCCGTGATGACCCAGCACCAAAAACACAGAATGCCCCGCAAGTTCTTTGTGCTTAAGAGTTTCATCCGTTGCGCCACTATAACCATAATTCAGGGTGGTTTCCAGACTTCCTCCTGACAAAACTCCTGCACCCCACATCATAGTATAGTTTTCACCGACAGCAAATGCCAAATCCGTGAAATTGGTTATGAGCGTTGTTTGTTCTCTGAGCAAAAGAGCAGCACTGGATGAGTTGCTGATTTCATTTTCAATTTTAGTGGTAATGGTGGTGTAGCCAAGACCGATACTTTTAAACAAAAAATATACACTGCCTCCACTTGTTTTTGGATCAGCAGCTGTTATTGTTTTTGCAGAGGCAGACAGGCTTTCATCAGTGAAATTGGAGTGATCTTTATTGGTCTCACTAACCGGAGAGAGCAGGCGTATCCGAGTTAAATCAGAACGCCCGCAAGCAGCAAATAGAATTGGGAATAAAATTATCAGTACTGGTAACCGCAAGGCTGACATGAATTCCTGAATCGGAGTTAATTACACATCAAGAAATAACCAGGGTTTTTGCTGCCTGGCCTGTTGTTCATAATCTTTAATTTTTTCCTCAAACTGCAAGGTCCAGCCAATATCGTCCAAACCTTCTAGCAAACAATTTTTTGCAAATCCATCCATCTCAAAAGAGAACTTCTTACCAAGAGGCGAACATACAGTCTGCTGAGGTAGATCGACTGACAGTTGACATCCTGCGTTAGCTTCAACTTCTTCAAACAAAGACTGTATTTCCTCCGGCTGAAGTACAACAGCCAAAATACCGTTTTTCCTGCAATTGCTGTAAAATATATCTGCAAAACTTGATGCAATAACACATTTAAAACCATAATCCTGCAAAGCCCACGGAGCATGTTCGCGGCTTGATCCACAGCCAAAATTTTCACGGGTCAACAAAATTTGTGCCCCCTGATAGCGTGCTAAGTTCAGTACAAATTCTGAATTCGACTGTGTTCCGGCGTCATCTGTGTAGCGCCAGTCATGAAAAAGGTGAACTCCGAAACCTGTGCGTTCAATTTTTTTCAGGAATTGTTTTGGAATAATTTGGTCTGTGTCCACATTTATTTTATCAAGTGGTGCAGCCATTCCGGAAAGAGTGTTAAATGCTTCCATTTTTATTATTTATTCAAGGTTCACTAATTAGTTCTTGGATCAACAAAATGTCCCGCAATCGCGGCAGCGGCGGCCATCAACGGACTGACAAGATGTGTTCGGCTGCCTTTACCCTGACGGCCTTCAAAGTTTCGATTGCTGGTAGAAGCACAGCGCTCACCTGGTTTTAGCACATCATCATTCATGGCCAGACACATGGAGCATCCCGGTTGACGCCAATCAAACCCTGCAGCAACAAAAATTTTGTCCAGACCTTCTTCCTCAGCCTGACGCTTGATAATTCCGCTACCCGGAACAATCATAGCTGAAACTGTATCATTAACTTTTTTGCCTTCAACATAATCAGCCACCGAACGCAAATCTTCGATGCGGGAATTTGTGCATGATCCAATAAAAACACGGTCAATGCTAATTTCCTGAATAGGCAAATTCGCTTTAAGACCCATATATTTCAAAGCCTGTTCAACAGAACTGCGTTCCATCGAATTTTCAATTTTGGACGGATCCGGAACTGTTCCATTAATATCAGTTACCATCCCCGGATTTGTACCCCACGTAACCTGCGGTAAAACATCATTCGCGTTTAAGTTAACTGTTACATCAAATTTCGCACCTGCATCAGACTTGAGTTCTTTCCAGGAAGAGACCGCGTCAACAAAAGCGTCACCCTTTGGTGCAAAAGGTCGATTCTTCAGATGTTCAAAAGTTTTTTCATCAGGAGCAACCATACCTGCACGCGCACCTGCTTCAATCGTCATATTGCAGAGTGTCATGCGGCCTTCCATTGACATCGCTCGAATAGTTTCTCCGGCATATTCAATCACATAACCGGTTCCACCGGCAGTGCCAATTTTGCCGATAATAGCAAGAATAATATCTTTAGGCGTTACCGTTTCCGGCAGCTGACCTTCAACTTCAACCAGCATCGTCTTGGGTTTTTGCTGTTGCAGTGTCTGCGTTGCTAGTACATGTTCAACTTCGGAAGTCCCAATTCCAAAAGCCAGCGCACCAAACGCGCCATGGGTTGCGGTGTGTGAGTCTCCGCAAACGATCGTTGAACCAGGCAGTGTTAAACCTTGTTCCGGTCCCATTACATGCACAATGCCTGTACGTTCATCTCCCAGATCAAAAAGAGTAATACCAAATTCTCTGCAGTTCTTGCGCAGGGTTTCTACCTGAAGTGCAGAAATCGGATCCTTAATCGGTTGGTCCTGATTGATAGTTGGGATATTATGGTCAGGAACAGCATATGTCGCTTCCGGATGCAGAACTGAACGTCCGGCGATGCGTAATCCTTCAAAGGCTTGTGCTGAGGTCACTTCATGCACTAGGTGACGGTCAATGTAAACAATTGAATTGCCTTCCTGTTCATAAACAAGATGTGCACTCCAAATTTTTTCAAACATTGTTTTAGGCATTGCAAAACTCTGTATTAAAGATAATATTTCAAAATAATTGTTTTATACAAACCGTTTCTGAGGATAATTTTTCTTACTTTCTTCTCGGAAACAAAGGTCTGAACTGGAATTATAACTGTTGAATAATGAAAACTGAAGCTTTTTTGAAGCGATCTACGCAGGAAACAAATTCAAACACTAAAAAAGAGAAGGTGAAAATTTATAAAAAAATAAAATTCTGTGAACTCTGTAACCTAAACGTGATTTTAAAAAACTGTAAACTTGAAGTATACAGCATTCTTTGATCAAACTACGTCACCACCTCCTGCACCCGCAATGACTATCGATCCGTCTTCCTCAAGTTTCTTAACGACTTTTATTATTTTTTGCTGAGCTGCTTCTACGTCCGATATTTTTGCGGGGCCTAAGTTTTCCAGATCATCACGTACCATTTCCGCAGCTCTTGATGACATGCTGCTGAAGATAAGTTCTTTAACTGCATCACTTGCTGTTTTGAGAGCGAGCACCATGTCAGCCTGATCAACATCCTTCATCACGATTTGCATTTGCTTGGCATCAATCAGAGCCATATCTTCGAAGGTGAACATCAGTTCCCGGATTTGTTCTGCCAGATCAGGATTTGTTTCTTCGATACTGGCCAGAATTCTTGTTTCTGTAGCCTTGTCAACGGAGTTTAAGATTTCCGCAACCGGCTCAACTCCACCCACGCTTGTTGCCATACTTCCTGCCGTTTTCATTTCTTCAGTTAAGACCTCGTTCATTTCCGCAACCACACCAGGCGGAATACTTTCAATCACTGCCATTCTATACAATACATCAGCCTGAAGGCTTTCTGGCAATTCTCTCAGGACAGTTGAGGATTGTTCCACATTCTTTAAATATGAAAGAATTAGCGCAATAGTTTGCGGGTGTTCATTGCGGATATAATTTGAAATCATGATCGGTTCTGCATAACGTAATGCTTCAAGTCCGGCTTCATCCTCTCCTGCCCGCAGATTATCACTAAGCTCTTTGGCCCTGTCCGCACCCAACGCTTTCGTCAAAGCATTCTTGACAAAATCGGGTGAGGAACTGATACTCACGCCCTCATCAACCATCACAGAATTTCGATAAAACTCCTCGAGTACAATGTCCAATTCTTCCGGAGCAACATCTGTGAAGCGGCTCATATAATAGCCAACCTGTTGTATTTCCGCTTCTTCCAAATTTTTCATCACATCCGCTGCCGCATCTTCACCCAGGGCAAGCAATAGAATTGCAGCCTTTTTAGGGCCTGTCATTTTACCAACGCTCATCTAACCTCATTTGCTTTTTTTCTGGTTGTAAATTTAGGCTGTTGCTTTGCTTCGTATATCAATTCTCAAGAGCTGTATTACGGTTCAGCTTTTCAGCATTTCAAGAAACCGGCCAAAAAGGTACGATGCATCTCTTGGTCCAGGTGCAGCTTCAGGATGATATTGCACTGAATATGCCTGATGAATGAGAGATTCTATCCCTTCTACTGTTTGATCATTCAGATTCCTGTGTGTCACACTGACATTCTTCGGAAGAGATTTTTCATCAACAGAAAAACCGTGATTATGACTGGTGATTTCAATTTTATTGGTTGAAATATCCATCACCGGGTGATTGCCTCCATGATGCCCGCAAGCCAACTTATAGGTCTGGCATCCTAATGCCAAAGATAATATTTGGTGACCTAAACAGATTCCGAAAATTGGTACTTTACCCAGCAAAGTTTGAACTGCTTCAACCGCCTCATTTACGGCCGCAGGATCGCCAGGACCATTTGACAGGAAAACACCTTGCGGATTCATCTCCAGTATTTCTTCCGCAGTCGTATTCCATGGCACCACCCTTACACTCATTCCGAGACTGTTCATAATCCGCAGAATATTGTATTTAATTCCAAAATCATACGCAATTACATTAAACGGTTTGGAATCTGTTGCTGAAGGCCAAAAATATGATTCACGGGTAGAAACTTGCCTCGCCAGGTTTTGACCTACCATTGAAGGCAAATCCAGTGCTTCTTCACGCAATTCCTCAAGTGTGTGACGCGAATCTGAAGGTACCAGCAATCCTGAACATTCACCGCTGGATCGTATTGCCTTAACCAGAGAACGTGTATCTACTCCATCTAAAACAGGAATCCTGCGTTCTATCAACCATTCATCCAGGGTTTGAGTTGCTCTCCAATTACTGCTCAATTGACTTAATTCACGAACAATAAGCGCAGAAGCATGAGTGGTTTTTGACTCCATGTCATCCGGATTCACACCGTAATTGCCTATTTGAGGATATGTCATTGTCACAATCTGGCCGGTGTAAGACGGATCAGTAAGAATTTCCTGATAACCGGTCATTGACGTATTGAAAATTACTTCTCCGGTAGCCTCAACAGGAGCTCCCCTTAATTTTCCTCTGAAGAAACGGCCGTTACTTAAGACAAGCAGTCCGTCTGTAGTACCTCCCATTTTTACAGGAGGATAAGATTCTAACATGGAAGTTTCAATCACGATTGAGGAGTTTTGGTCAACTAAAAACTAGTAAACCTAAAGAGTCCGGAAACACAGTTCACAAGCAAAAATAAATTTAATTGCCGATGTGTTTTCCTGAATTGAGCAAGAGAGGTTCAGCTTTAATAATTATGTTTGCCGGTGCATGTTCTATGCATGGAAGTAATCCATTTTGAAGTGAACTCTCTCTTGACAAAGAATATACTCCTTCTGAACAGAAACGTCGAGTGCTTCCTTTGAAATTTTGAACAAAATTTGCCTGCTGTTGCCAACCCAAATAAATACTATTATTTTTGTGCAAAAACAATTTAGAAATAATTATATTAACGTTTTTTTCAGCCAGCTGAATGAGCCTCAAGAATGCATAAATCATGCTGAACTACTGTTGATTTCACCTTGAAAACACTGAGCGCTGCCTGAGGATCAGCTCAAAGCTAAAATTAATACTAAAATAATCGAACTTGTTTTTGAGCAAAACCTGACTCCAATCTTTCGTTTTTAGCTGATTCATGTTAAAGATTAAGGTATAAAGCAGTTAAAGAGAGCTTAAATTTTCAACAAAAAAACAAAAGTCTTTAGTTTGTGAAGAAAACACCAGAAACTCTGCATGAGACATTTTAAGTTAATTTTCAGGACAATTAAATTAAATAAAAAGCAAAACCGCTACTTTGCAAATGAAATGAGGGATTTTGAAGAACACATTTAAGAGCAAACCAACGTCAAATCCGCCTATTCCCAGCCTGGATTTTAAAAAAATTCAAAGGCAAATTTTACAGGCTGCTGAAGACGTCAACAAACTCAGCAACTCTTCCTTTATGCTGAAGATGCGCAAAACTATCCTGTCCACAGACGCAGATAATAAAGGTACACACGTCGATGCAAGCATCATCGGCAATCAGGCAGCTAATGCTGAAATCTCTGCTTTGGTTTCAAAAATCGCAAGTGACCCAGTATCCACTGCCCCAAGGGTTAAACTGGTAAGAATCGTGATGCATGACAAACGGGATTTTCCTCTGTCCTTTTACCGCAACCTCTTAATTCAAGCTGCTCTTACTATTTATTTAGGAAACATAACTCCTGCGACTTTGCAAATTGCCGGACAGACATATCGTTTATATTTGGAAAATATAATTACGACACACAAAAAAAGTCTGCTCGTCGTTCACTCAAAACAACTAAAAAATGTAAACCTGGATGTAATCTCAATCAAAGACTTGATAAAAGCGGATGATGACGATGAAGAAGACATTGACGAAAATGAAGCAAAGGTGATCCAGGAAATAAAAATAACTTTAAAATTACTGGAATACACTGATTCTCTTGATGAAGATACCCGTGGCAGCATTACCATGTCAATGCATATGGATGAGTTGGATGAGTTGACTTCTAAACACAGAGTGAAGAGCTTATTTGGAGGTGCGGATTCCACAAAGAACAAACATACTCTTGTCGTACGTAAAACTTTAGCGGCACTTGAAGTGATGAAACGCATACCGATTCTTCATCCAATAGGACTGAAGATAGTGGCCAAGCTGCAGGAAATAGACAGTAAGCTACCTTTGCCTTATCTTATGGAAGCCAGGGTACACATGCAGGCACTTCGGGTCTTAACTTTACGTGTAGTGATGCGTGATTTGACGGCTAGACCATCCATGACTCCAACTTTCAACAAAGCAATAGTCGCATATCACAAAGCTTTAAAGAGATCTTCTTTTACAAATCCAAAACGCGGTGACATAACTGTGCTGTCTGAATTCGCTCAAATTGCATATTATGCATATGAACAGCGAAAAATGCTGAGTCTCGCAAATCATGGTGTTTTGAAAATCCTGGAAATGGGCAAAAAAGCAGTGGATGTGCTTGCACCAAGCAACAGAGCATATCTCAATCAACAAAAGCAGATTCAGGCTGCCCTCAAGTCAATGAGAAGGTATGGTTGAGCTTGGTTAAGCCCAACTTATGCCTCACTTCTCATATAATTCTGTCAGCCTCTTAGACTGCTCAAACCGGCTGTTTTTATTTTATTTCAGGCAAAAGCGGTGCTAAATATTTAAGCACAGTACCTGCAATGATTTGATGACCTTCAGGATTAGGATGTATACCGTCTGGTTGGTTCAGACTTGGAACTCCACCGACATCTTTCAGCAGAAACGGAATCATCGGCAGTTTATATAACTCCGCCAATTGGTGAAAAACATCCCGGAAAGAATCTGTATATTCCTTACCATAATTTAACGGAATCTGCATTCCAGAGAGCAAAACCTGTATTTTTTCAGCCTGTGCTAACTCAATTGCCCTGCTTAAGTTTTTCTTCATGTGTGCTACACTTAATCCACGCAAACCATCATTTCCGCCCAGCGCTAATATAATTATATCGGGTTGAGAACGGATGTACCATTTAAGCCGTGAAGCTGCGCTGGCACTTGTGGAACCGCTGACTCCAGCATTGATAATCTTTACAGCATGACCTTTACTTAAAAGTTCCTTTTCAAGCAAATAAGGAAATGCTTCTTCTTTACTGACTCCGAATCCCTCAGTTAAAGAATCTCCAAGTGCGACTATAATAGTTTGTGAAATGCAAATTCCGGAGAATGAGATTAAGCCGAAAATAAGCAGTGCAAACCTGAAAAAACAATATCTAAATATTTTCATCTGTCTCAACTGGTTTCCATCTGTTTAAATTGTGAGAAAAAGGCGGAACGTGATTCGCGGCTGCGTTCCTTTTTAACTTCTTCAGTAGCTTCCCCTATAATAGGAACTGCGAGTAGTTCCGGATCGATGTTAAGCAGAAAACGGGAAGGTTCCTGCTTAATGCTTTCTCCGTAACGTTTACGGGACTTAGCCATCGAAAAAGTTAATTCCTGTTGCGCTCTTGTGATTCCTACATAACATAAACGACGCTCCTCATCCTCGCCTCCTTCTTCGATTGCACGCTTGTTAGGAAAGACTCCTTCAGACATACCAACCATGAAGACAAAAGGGAACTCCAGACCCTTCGCACTATGCAGAGTCATGATCGAAACTTGATTGGCTTTAGTTTCCGGATCGTTGTCATTTTGCGTAAAAAGCGTTACACGCTCTAAAAAACTCTGAAGATTTGCTTCAGGAAACTTTTCAGAATATTTCCGAACACTTACCAGCAATTCAAGCACATTCATTACCCGACGTTCACGCGCCTTGACGTCACCACTTTGAGTTTCAAGAAATCTAAGATAACCGATTTCATCCAGCAAATCCTTGAACACTGTGCCTAATACTTCATTGGCGAAACGCTGCTGATAATTACTGATGATCCCTGTTAACATTTCCATTGTGAAGGCAGAATCTTTTGGAATACGTTCATATTTTCTGGCACGCCCCATCACTTTAAACAAAGGAAGATGCGTTTCTTGACAGTACTCATTTGCCTTCATCAGCGAAGTTTTACCAATTCCACGCCGCGGAGTGTTGATTATACGGTGCAGGCTGACTTCATCATTTGGGTTATGAATAACTTTCAGGTAAGCCAGAGCGTCACGAATTTCTTCTCTATCATAAAAGCTCGTTCCGCCTAACATCCGATAAGGAATTTTTGCTTCACGGAGTGCTTCTTCAACTAGACGTGACTGAAAATTGGAACGGTAGAGTATTGAATAGTCTAAATAACGTCGGCCATGCTGCATTATTTTTGCACGAATCTTCCTTGTCACTGCTTCCATTTCTTCTGCTTCAGAATCTGCTAAAAGCCAATCCAGTTTTTCACCGCCTTGTTTTTCGGACCAGAGTTTTTTTGGCATACGCTGAGTATTCTCAGAGATAACCTGATTTGCAGCAGTTAGAATTTTTTGTGTTGAACGATAGTTTTGTTCTAAACGGATAAATTTTACTTCCGGATAATCACGTTCAAAATCTAAAATATTCTTTACTTCCGCACCACGCCAGCCGTAAATGGATTGATCATCATCACCAACTACGCAAAGGTTCCTGTGACGGCTTGTGAGGTGTTGTAAAAGTTTATATTGAATACGGTTCGTGTCTTGATATTCATCTACCATAATATAACGGAAGCGCTCCGTTATAGAGGACATAACATCCGGTTGTTTCTCAAATAAAGTCAGTGTAAGGTTGAGAATATCATCAAAATCAATTGCGTTACAGCCTTTCATTGTTTGCTGATAGTGCCGAAAAATTTTGCCTACTAATTGTTTTTGCTCTGATTCCTGTTGTTCCAGAAAATCTTCCGGAACAGCACCCGTGGACTTTGCCTGGCTGATTTCATAATGAACAGACTTGGCATCTATCAAACCCCTATCGTCAAAGTCCTGATCTTCCATTATTGTCTTGATCACAGATAACTGATCGCGTGTATCGTAAATAATAAAATTGGAACGGTAACCCAGATGATGAATCGACTTGCGCAACAGACTCACCCCCAAGGCGTGAAATGTGCTCAAATGTATGCCTTTCTGTTTTCCTGAGAGCATTTCATGTAAACGCATCCGCATTTCTTCTGCTGCTTTATTTGTGAAAGTAACTGCAAGGATTTGCTGAGGAGATATCTGCTTTTTCTGGATCAAATATGCAATACGCTGTATAATGACACGTGTTTTCCCGCTGCCTGCGCCCGCAAGAATCATGACTGGACCATCTAGTGTAGTAACTGCTTCCTTTTGCTGTGCGTTAAGTGCTGACAATGAATTCATGAAACGTAAAAGATCAATAAATATTTTGCTTAATTTGTGATAAAGTATTGTTGATCAAACTCAAGTATTTCAGCAAGCCATTTCAAACCTGCTGTGTTAACTATTATTATATTTCTGAAAATTATCACCATGACTGCCGATCAAATACAAAGCTTTTTGCAGCAGGAATTTCCCGAAAATCCAATGTTCGTTGAATCTTGTGAAAATCGGCGTGCAAGACTACGCCTCGATGTTGATCATACCCACTTGCGTCCCGGTGGAACTGTCTCTGGACCAACGATGATGTTACTTGCAGACACAGCAATGTATGCCGCAATTTTAACTACAATGGGTGGAGTGGTTTTAGCAGTGACGACAAATCTGAATATTAATTTTTTACGTAAACCTGAACCACACCGTGACCTTGTAGGAGAGTCATGGCTGATGAAAATGGGTAAACGTTTAATCGTGGGCGAGGTTATTATCTACTCGCAGGGTGACCCTGAACCAGTGGCACATGCAACATGTACATATTCCATCCCTCCACAATCCATAACAAACAAAAGTTAAAAGTTAAGAGTTAAATGTGGTGGGTCTTGAGTATTTTATTATTAGTTGTTCCGAGCATCGAAATATGGGTGCTCATGCAACTGTCTTATTTTATGCCGCTCAGCACAATTTTTCTGCAGTGTGTTGTGACAATCGCCGCCGGCTTATGGTTAATGCAGGGTGAAAATTTCACCTTATGGACTCTGGTCGAAAGTGAATTACGTAACCGCAGAGTTCCCACAGAAGAAGTATTTGCGGATTTGTTACTTTGGTGTGGAGGAGTTTTACTTATTGTGCCCGGAGTTTTGACAGACGCACTTGGGCTAGTTATTTTTATCCCTGTAGTGCGGGAAGAAAGTATTCGCTGGCTGCGAAAACGTGTACAGAAATCTTTGGGACTACCACCCCTGAATTAAATGATCTCGTATTAATCTCAGTTTAGAAATTGGAAAATCATGTTTACAGGAATTGTACAGGGAACACGTAAAATAACAGCCGTCGAAGATCTCGAAGGTGGAAGAAGATTACGGATTCAACTCGAAGATTTATCAGAGAAACTTCAGCAGGGTGCAAGTATTGCGGTGGATGGAGTCTGCTTGACTGTTGTTCGCTTTGAGAAAGATTGGGCGGAGTTTGACGTTATTCAGGAGTCACTTAATAAATCCAACCTTGGTACCCTGAAGGTCGGAGATTTCGTCGACATCGAGCGTGCGTGCGCTTTTGGAGATGAAGTTGGCGGACATTCTGTCACAGGACATGTGGACTGCATAGGAACTATTAAGGAAGTCCGCAACATACCTAATAACTGTGATCTTATTGTGTCTTGTAGTAAAGAATGGATAGCGTATTTAATTCCTAAAGGTTGGATTGCCATAGATGGTGCCAGCTTAACCGTGGTTGAAGTCGGCGCTGATTTCTTTTCAATTTCTCTTATTCCGGAAACTTTATCACAAACCGTTCTTGGGTATAAGTCAAAGGGTGATACAGTAAATTTGGAATTTGACCACACAACAAAAGTGATTGTCCGGACTGTTGAAAGGCTGCTTCCGGAGCTTAAAAATCAATTGATTGTTGGTTTAAATAATTAATTCTGAAAAAAGTTACTGTTAATTATAAAATAGTATTGACAGTAATAAGCAGTAGGGATATTATAATGAGCTTTGCAGGAGTTGAA
>JABGPG010000020.1 GCA_018645085.1 Deltaproteobacteria bacterium | reverse complement strand
ATTTTCCTTAATTGTTAGCTTAAGCACACTTATTTAAAACTATGGAGATTTAATTTTGACCCCCTCATCAGACCAAAAACCTACTTTTGACGTTAGCTGTGCGGTTCCCCGTACCGGACGCACATTACACAATTTTCTCAGCAAGCTGAAAAGACTGGGCGCAGACAGCGAAGAAATTGAGCAAATCTTAAAAGTCTTGTCCGCCAGTAAAAGCAGGAGTACTCCGGACATGCAGGAAGCATTGAATTTCTTACAGGAAATTTCCACAGAAGCGCCTCCATGTTTTTCAATTTCTATAGACCGTAAAAGAAATTTAAGACCGTACCGTTTGGGATTTCTCGGTTATGAATGGAAAATCGGCAAAACTAAATTACGCGTAGAAGGCGAAGAACCGCATAATGGTTCGTCACTTATTAAACTGGATGAAGTGGACTTCACGGTTGTAGGACTTGATGAACTGCTTTCGATGACACAACATTATTTGGGTGATCCAACCAGAGTGACAAAATGGGGAATGTACAATTACCAACTCGCTAAACCAACCAGTATCCGTGTTGCAGGTTCAGCGATGCTCACCAGTTACAACAAGCTTCTCGGTGGTGAAGTACAGGATATGGTTGGTTTTTTCCTCATCTCTAAAAAAGGCGGCAGCCGCCGTAGTACAATTGATTTAGAGACGCTTTCAAAACACGGACGCCATGTATTTGTCAAAGGCCGTTATAGTGGAATAGTGATGGCTGCATATCCGCAGCTACAGGTAGAACCGGTGGAAGATGTCGAAGACGCGGTGATGAATGGTGAAAAAGGAAGTGTTGGACTTGAGATTGTGCAGTCCGGCAATACATTGAAATCAAAGGGTTTGCTCCTGCACGGTTCACCTTTGTTTCTTTCAGAAAGTCTCTATGTGGTAGATTATGACCGTTTTCAGCAAAATCCCGCACTCAGGAAGTTAGTGGAATCTCTGAATCCTGTCGGTTATTTTGAAGAAGAGCGGCTGGAAAATTTTTCACGCTGGTATTATGCACTGGAGCAAAATCTACGTGAGTCGTGGGTTCAGCGTCCATCTGTTGATGAATTGTTTTGCAAAACCGAGGACATTGATTTTGGATTACGTCCCTATCGGCTGCGAACAAGAAATTGGAAACCTGATGACCGTTATCTGCGTGAAGAAGCAATTTCTCTGGCACAAATATCGCGGCAAAAAGTTCTGAAACATTATCACGAATTACACAAACGTGATGATCTTTAACAAAAACTATAACAAGTCTAAAAACAGAATTAACTTCAGAATTGCAGAAAACACAGAGAATTTATTATCATAATTTTTCCTCTGAGAACTCTGTGGATCTATGCTCAGGCTTTTACAATTTGTTCAAACTGTGAGTATTAGCCAGTGCCATAAATTCAGCACGAACATTCCCTTCACTAAGGAATGAACCTTTGAGCGAACTGGTAGTCATCACACCGTCATGACTGACGCCTCGCATGGCCATGCACATGTGAGTTGCTTTGACAATAACTCCGGCACCCTGAGGTGAAAGTTGCTCACAAAGAAAGTTAGCAATATCACTGGTCAATTCTTCCTGCACCTGCGGACGCCTCGAAAAATAGTCAACAATTCTTGACAGCTTTGACAGTCCGCAGAGTCTCTCGTCAGGAATATAAGCAACAGTTGCTTCTCCATAAAAAGGCAGTAAGTGATGAGCACAGACTGACCTCACCGGAATATGCTGCAGAACCACCATGCTTGACTCATAACTTGCACCTACAGCAAAAGTGGTCAGTGAGAAATTTTTCTCTCCAAGTCCGGAACATAATTCGTCGGTCCATGCTTTAGCAGTTCTTTCCGGAGTATCACGAAAATGTTCGCTCTCTAAATCGACTCCCAAGCCTTCCAGCAACAACTGAACTCCTTGTCGTACTTTAACTTTATCCACTTTGTGTCTCCTTAAGAATATTTTCTCTGTCTTCAAACATAATTGCTTTATTTGTCAAAATGAGAGTAGCAGTAATACCGGACTATCAGCAAGTTAATCCAGCAGCTTAAATCTTTATGTTCCACAAACAGTCTGCGGGGCCAGAAACAACTTTCTACTTTTGAGCAGTTATTGTCAAGCAGTACAGCAATCGATAAAAAATGATGATAATCCTCAAGAAAAACTTGCCAAATTTCCAGTAATTAAATAAAAATAAAGGGATCATTGAAGTTAAGAAACTTCATGCAGCCTGAGCATTTGCGGAATAGTTGCTTTTTTGGCAACTGCCTCAATGCTTTTCGGAGGGGTGGGTGAGTGGCTTAAACCAGTACATTGCTAATGTGCCGTACGCGAAAGTGTACCGAGGGTTCGAATCCCTCCCCCTCCGCCA
>JABGPG010000021.1 GCA_018645085.1 Deltaproteobacteria bacterium | reverse complement strand
TATTAATAATCTTTGGACTAGCACTCGCGTTTTCTGTGTCAGCGAAGGAATCAATCCGTGGACACTTTGAAATAGTAGGATCAGTTCCGACTGCGCATAGTGTGAAGAAAGTCGTCTTCGAAGAATTTATGAATTTCGGTTGTCCTCACTGTAATAATCTGCACAAAGAATCAAAAAATTTCCGCAAGAAATTTGCGGACAAAGTCGAATTTATTGATATTCCGATTGTCTTCCGTGGACAGGACGATTCGCCGCTGCGTCTTTATTACGTAGCCAGAAAAATCGGCAAAGGTAAGTTGGTCAAAGATGAACTCTTCAAAGCCAGTTTCACTCATGGAGTAAATGTTTTTGATCCCGGCATTACCAATTATCTGGCACGTTCACTAGGCATGAACAAAGAATTTCAACAGGAAAAAGACCAGGCATGGGTCAACAAACTGATCAAAGAAGGTGAACGCAAATCAGCAATTTACGGAGTTAGCGGAACACCAACAGTTGTGATTCAACACGCTCTTAAAATGGACATTAGCCCCTACGGCACAATGAGCGAATTTGTGAATAAAATACCTGAAACAATAGCAGATTTAATGCAGTAATTACATGAACAAGCCCACCCGCCATGCTGAAGCAAGTGGCGGGACCACTACTCCCGCACAGGAAAAACTCTCCCATTTGCCCGACCTTCCCGGCGTTTATCTTTTCAGGGACGAGCAGCAAAGCATCCTCTACATCGGCAAATCCAAAACCCTCCGTAATCGTGTCCGCTCCTATTTTCACGTCTCGGCAAAACACAATTTACGGATCCAGCTCATGGTTTCCCGCATCCATGATTTCTCCCTGATTATAACTGACACAGAAGCAGAAGCGCTGATTTTAGAAGAGCAGTTGATCAAGCGACATCACCCGCGTTATAACGTGGCGCTCAAGGATGGAAAGTCATATCCGTACTGCAAACTAACGGTTGGTGAGATGTTTCCACGCCTCTTTCTGGTACGTGAAAAAATTGATCCGAAGTCTGAATATTATGGACCTTACACATCCGTCAAGGACGCCCGTCAAGTACTGAAAGCGGTGATGACATATTTTCCGCTGCGTACCAGTAAAATGCTGCTTGACGGAAAAAAGACTTATCGCCCCTGCCTAAATTTTCAAATGCAGCGCTGCCTTGCACCATGCCGTGGAGTTATTTCTGCGGAAGAATACGCGAAGGTGGTGCGACAGGTACGGCTCTTTTTAAAAGGACGCGATCAGGAACTTCTACAGGAACTTGAAAAGCGCATGGAGCAGACATCCAAAAAACTGGAATTCGAAAAATCGGCTCTTTACCGTGATCAGATTCAAGCCATGCGCCGGATTTTCGAGAGACAAATGGTGCTGGATGTCAAGGGCAAGGATCAGGATGTTTTTAATCTATATCGTGAATCAGATTCCACCGGAGTTCAGGTTTTGTTCATCCGTAACGGTAGATTGCTCGGTACAGATTTTTTCTTTTTTGAAGACAGTAGCGAAGCTTCCGATGACAATTTGCTCGGACAGGCACTGCACAGAATTTACATGCCGGAAGGTTCGATTGTGCCTCGTGAAATTTTGCTGCCCTTTGAATATTCCGATAGAAAATTGCTCGAAGACGCACTCAATAAAAAGTCAAAAAGGCGCGTGCATGTTGTTTGTCCGCAAAAAGGACGCAAAAAAGAGCTGGTCAGCATGGCCTTCAGTAACGCAAAAGTTAATTTGTCAGAGCAGCGCATCCGTTCTTCCAAAAATAAAAATGTGCTGCAACACGTCAAGTATGAATTAAAATTAAACAGACTTCCGGAAGTAGTCGAAGCTTTTGATATTTCGCATCTTTCCGGCACAATGACAGTGGCTTCAATGGTCTGCTGGAAAAAGAATGCTCCTTCAAACAAGGATTACCGGAAATATAAAATAACCAGCATCAGCGGTCCGGATGATTTTGCGAGCATGAAAGAAGTTCTCACGCGGCGTTACAAACGCACACTGGCAGAAGGCAAAAAACTTCCGGACTTGATTTTAGTCGACGGCGGAAAAGGGCAAATCAGTATTGCAGTAAAAGTACTGACTGATCTTGATATTTTACGGAAAGTCGATTTGATTGGCCTGGCAAAAGGACGTTCCGAAAAAAAGAGAGGACGCAGTCGTGGACAGAATGTAGATTACGAATACGTGGTGAAACCGAACCAGAAAAACGAAATCCGCCTGCGTAGAAATTCTGATGTGCTTTATTTTCTGCAAAATATCCGTGACGAATCACACCGTTTTGCCATCGAATTTCAACGCAAACTCAAACGCAAACATACGCTGCATTCCAAAATTGACGATATCCCCGGAATCGGTCCGAAACGCCGGAAACT
>JABGPG010000135.1 GCA_018645085.1 Deltaproteobacteria bacterium | reverse complement strand
ACTGCGTAGATGCAGATAAGGCCGCATGGGCCATCAGTAAGGTTTATCTCTATACCGATGCTTACTGTACAACAGGAAAACAGACAATCACTATGTTGGGTGATACGGTTTCGTCTCCTGCTGAAGCAAATAAGACAGACTTTGCCGGTACTCCTGACCTGGGAAGCGCAACTATCGCCAACGGGACATATAATTGTGTTGCGACTAAAATGTGGGACAATATCACTTACTCTCCTGCAACAACAACTACGAGTGGAAATTGTGCGAAAGCAACTGACTACACACAGGACATTTGTGGTTCGGATAATGCTTCTTCGGTAACAGCAATCTATGATCCTGACAATTCATCGACATACAATTGCTCACTTGACAGTGCACCGACAAACGAATGGATCTGGATTTATTTTTCAACTGCCTCGACTGATTCAGATAACGTAACATTGGCAGACTTGGAAAATGACTTCCACCCACCAACATCAGATAATCTTAGTAATGGGGTTCCATTAGCCTCTGCGTTGGTTGTCAGTGCAGCATCTTCCGGAAGTTTGAAAACAACCATTACAAACAGAGTTGCCGATGATACTACTGAATGTATGATGTATAAACCCGCATTTAGTTTCGAATAATCAATAATAAGGAGAATTATGAAAAATTTAAGCTATCTCATGATCGTTGCTTTTATGTTGTCTATGACACTTTATTCATGTGCCAGTAGTGATGACTCAACTGCAACAGCTACTTCGACTACGTCAACATATACTGTCAAAGGCAGTATGTAAGTAAACAAAGATTTTGCGGGTTGAAACCAAAATTTGTCTCAGTCCGTAAGCTCTTGGCGTAACAGTATCATGCTTTATACGAAGGGGAGACACTCCGTTTAAGTTCCGGATGTCTTCCCTTTTTTTATGAATCCAGCAGAAATTTTGGTTTATTAAAAACTCGGCAACATATAATATGTCATTGCTTACGCAGAGAGAGATCTTAATGATTTTAACACGGAAGCATAAAAATGAATTTCTCTCTACCTTCGAAATGACACAACTATTGGGCTTATTACAAGACGATCAGCTTCAATCAAAAAACTTTTTTCTATAGAATAAAATGAATTTTCAGTTTAAGAATTTATTTGTAATTTGTTTTAGTATGTTGATAATTAGCTGTTCCAGTGCAGACAGCACCAGCACCAGCACCACAAAAACGCCACCCACGAATACAGCTCCAATATATCTGACGAGTATTAGTACCAGTCTTACAACCAGTGAATATGACACTAAATTCAAGGAAGGAATTGATGCAGGAATTGCATACTTTGGCAGTTTTACGGGTGTGCATATTTATATCTATGACCAGAATGGTGCTGAAGCAGTAGCAAAAGATTTTTGCGAAAAAAGAATTAGCTACACCACCATCACAATGACTTATGATGAATGTTACGCAAATGAGCTTTCTGCTTCAAATGAATATGGCGTTAAGTCAACAATTGTGGCTTCAAACTCATCCAACAATTTTAATGCCGCAGTGAATGGTAGCGAAAATAGTTATTATCCAATGTTTTTTGGCTTGAGTGATACGCCGACTCCAACTGCCACCTATTTAGCACAATTTGCAATTCATGAATATGCACATGTTTATCAACTTAGTCATTCTGTTAGTCTTGATTTACCATATACATCATGGATTAGTGAAGGTTATGCACAACTGATCGCGCTGATAATCGGCTCCCAAAAAAGTTATCTGACATTTAATACTGAAATGGTAAGTTCTTTTGGCACTATCAGAGGAGTGACTGATAACAGCACAATCTTTACTGCAGCTCCTTACGCAACTGGAACCTGGGCACTTGCGTATTTAATGAATAAAGTTAACACTGCAAATTCATGTTCGTCAAATTGTAGTGTTGGACTTGAGGCCTTGAAAACATACTTAAAAACTGCAGGTGCAAGTGGGGATTCCGCGACCAGCTTTCAATCAACTTTCGGGTTGTCACTAACGGAACTTGAGACTGAAGCAAGTGCGTTTTTACTGGCCATGGATTATTCTTCCGGTAGTTCAACTGAGGCAAGTGCCTGGCTGACAACATTCTATAATTCTCTGCCGACAAGTTTATGAATGTTTAATTCAAAACACTTTTTGACTTTTCAGCAAGCAGTGAAGGAAGCATCGCTGTGGTTTAGAATTAGTGTATTAAATATATTTTATTGATTTTGTTGGTGCTCTAAAGTATTGCGTGCCACTGTGTAACAATGTAAAGCTGTAGGTGTCAATTCCATTTCAAGACCCTCAACTTGAATGCTCCCGGATTTCGTGCATGTGGTTACAAGAGGAGGTCGTTGTAATTGATGCCGTTTAGCAAATAAAGCAAGTTGACGCAACTCTTTAGGTTGCTCTACAATTCTGTCTGACCATTTGATTTCTATGGCGAATCGGGGGCGTTGAGTTCCTGGCTCCAAACTAACCAAATCTACTTCTCCGGATTTCCAACGAGCATAATATAATGACTCAATATAAGTTGTATTGTGAAGCCACTGACTGAAAACAGCGGTTTCTGCTAATTGTCCAATAGCTTCATGTTGTTCCGTGATAGGCCCAAAAAGGGCGGCACGCATTGTTGGATTTGTCAGATAAACTTTGAAAGCAGTCAAACGTTTGAAATGTCGCGCATCGGCATCCAGCCTCTTTATACGTTTGATTAGAAAGGCCGCTTCAAGATATTCAATGTAACGTGTCAAGGTCTTCTTGGCGACGTTTGAAGATTTCGACAATTTACCCAAACTGACCTCCAAACCACTGTTGTAAGCCAAGGTGTTAAACAAACGGTTGAGTTCCTGAATATCGCTTATTCCGTATAGACTTGGCAAATCCCGTAAAAGGACTTTGTCAATGATGTCACTCTTGATATAACGCTGTGGATTGCCCTGAATTTGTTTAGAAAATACTGCTTCAGGAAAAGCGCCATAATTCAGGTAATTGATGAATTCTTCATTCAGTCCATAAATATTTTGTGTTGTAAAATGACTTTGATTGTCGCCCCCAAACGGTTCAATAATTAAATTCTTTTTCTTCTGAACAAAATTTAGATACTCCGCAAATGTCAGTGGTGGCAATCGAAATTCCGTAAAACGACCTGCTCCCGATTCTACACTTTTTGTTTTTAAGGCGGCGGCGGCAGAACCTGTCACCACAAAACAAATCTCACGGAAAGTATCCACCAAGGATTTCAGATGTATTTCCCAATTCTTTAAATATTGTATTTCATCAAAAAACACAAAAAGGGGAGTACCTTGAGGACGCGGAGATATGTCTTGAAAACGACGTACAAACGACTCAAGACTGAGTCCGGAATAGCTTGGTGTTTCCAGCGAAAGATAAAGAATGTCCCGTCCGCTGGTTTCTGCTTCATCCATTAACCATTGAATCGTGTGAAAAACCATGATAGTTTTGCCGACACGACGAGGACCCAGCAGGATCACGGCACGATTTACAGTTGATTCACTAATGAGCCGTGAAAATCCACGTAAATACGCCCTTCGAGGGAATTCCAGATAATCCGACTCAATTCCCTGTCCAGCCTGCCACCATGGGTTATCTAAACGGAGACGGTTTTCTATTTCTTTATCAGTTACTTGTCGCATAATATTCAAATAGAGGTAGTTGGATGATCTTATTTTACAGTAAATAAGATCAGTTGAATAGCTTTATTTGCGTACTATGTCTGATGCGCGGGTAAAAAGTCCCATAGCTGTGTCATTTATACAGTAGGGAGAATGACAAATTTTGTCTTTAAGAGTTTTGCGACGGGATTATTAATTGCCAAACTAGAATTCAAACATCGCTTGTAAAACTCTGAGAGACGCTTTTTGTGAATTTTTCGGCAGCATACCTAAATTCTTTAATAAGCGTTGCCTGTCAATTGTGCGGATTTGATCCAAAACAATTTGACCTTGTTTTTTTTGAAAAACACAATCCACACGAGAAGGGTAATGTTCCCTGCGGACTGTGGTCATCGGCGCAATTATTACTGTTCTCAATGAGCGGTTCATTTCATCCGGAGAAACAACAACGCAAGGCCGAACTTTTTTGATTTCAGAGCCGATTGTAGGATCTAAATTGACAAGATAGACTTCAAAGCGTGCTACTCCCATTTCCATTCTTCCTCATCAAAACGATTCCCGAAAGCCCCCCACTCTTCTTCTTCTTTTTTAATGTCTGACTGCTCGATTGAGGCCACTTTTGCAAAGGCTTCTTCCCAATGCGATCGTGGATGATCCGGTGCTTTCAAGACCAATGAACGTCCTTGAACCTCCATTTCAATTTCATTTTCTAATCCCGAAATTTCCAACAAAGATTTAGGAATCCGAATACCGCGAGAGTTACCGATTGCTATTAGTTGAGTACGCATTTTAGCTCCAAGATAGCTAGTTACTAATGTTTCAGCTTAAAATAAGGATACACAATGTAATTACTTATTACAAATTATTTTCTATGGTTCTCGTAAAATATCTAGGCGATTTTATAAGCTACCGAGATAAGTCAGAGTGCTGTTGAGGTTGAGGTTGAGGATGAAGATGAAGTTGGAACTAGGATCGGCAAGCATTTTTGCAGGTCTTAAGCAAAAGGCCAGGGGTTGTCCTCATTCCAGTTAGTGATTCTTGATTCGCGCTGTTGAGTCATGTCTTCAAGCTGCCTCACTTGTGCCATGTGTCCTCCCAAGTTTTCATAATCCTTGAGTTTCATGGTGAATTCAATCGGTGCGACAATGGCAGGAGTTGGCACACTTCCGAAAGAATTTTCAGGCATTTTTGTTACATCTACCATGACGGTGATTCCACCACCCGGCCAGACATACGCAGGGGCGCCTCCGCAGGTCGTGCGCGTCAGCATGTTTCGGACTGAACGAGTCAGGCGCACCGGATTTTCTGTAACTCCGGCTCTTAAACTTCCTCCGGCTCCGGCCATGAACAGCACGCTGCAGAGCGCCGGTTCGCAGTTTTCGCCAATCCGATCCACTACTTGCTGGAGTACTTGCGGCAGTGCTTGCTCAACAGGTTTTAAATTTTCGTCCAGTTCAAAGTAGGCTGCATCCTCACCGGTTGTGCTGACCATCAAGAGCCTCAAACCAGGATAGGCAACCCCTTCTTTGATGCGGTCAATAATTTCAAGTGGTTCAGAAACGTCGGTTCCGCCCCAGCCGTGTCCAGGATTTGCGACCTGAAAATATCTTCCTGGAGTGGAACGCCGGCCACGGACACGAATTCCGGAAGGTTCCATACCTAAAAAACGTCCGGCTTGATGTTCAGAAAGTAAACCAGTGATGTGCTCATCCACCACGATTACTTCATCCACCTTTCCAAACCACTGCTGTGCAAAAATTCCGATGGTTGCAGAACCGCAGCCCACACGCATTCTTGCTTCCTGATTACCGTCAATGATCGGAGCGGCTCCGGCTTGAATTATCAATTTTGAACCGTCCTTAACCTCAAGCTCCACAGCTTTACGGTTACCCAAATCCATCATCATTTGACAAGTCACGCGCCCTTCCTTTTTACTACCGCCGGTTAAATGATGCACTCCGCCGAGAGAGAGCATTTGCGAACCGTATTCTGCAGTCATTACATGTCCAACCTGTTCTCCCTGACAGTAGACAGAAGCCTGTTCCGGGCCGACATAGCGATCGGTATCAATTTTGATTTTATAACTGCAGTAACTGAAAATGCCTTCCGTTACCACCGTTACCATATCCACTTCATTATGTTTGCTGGCAATGATAAAAGGCGCAGGTTTATAATCCGGATATGTAGTTCCGGCTCCAACTGCAGTCGGAAAAATTTCTTCCGGATTAAGCGTAACGTCCTGTGCGAGCAAAGATCCATCCCATTGCTGAGCTTGTTCTCCAAATGGTACGAGTGGCTGTTGCTGAGCGATTGCTTTCTGGGTGAGAATCACGGGATCCATGCGTTTCAGTTTCCCGTCGATGTTGCCGTAACGATCGCAGGAACCGGTTTTTCCTGCACTGATTCTGCACAGAATCGGACAGGCATCGCAATTGACTTTTTCCACGGATACATTATTTGCAGAAGAATCAGCCATTATTTTTTCCTGCTTCCTGTAACGCGGTAAAAACCCGATCCGGAGTTGCCGGAACATGACGGATTGAAATTCCGGTGGCGTGTTTGATTCCACCAAGAATGGCAGGAGCAGTTGGAATCAAAGCATGTTCGCCGATTCCTTTTGCTCCGTAGGGACCTAAGGGTTCCGGATCTTCAATCAAAATGACCTCAATTTCCGGCATATCACCCACAGTCGGCAGCAGATAATCATGTAAATTTTCACTGACGCCTTGGACATATTCTTCCATCAAAGCCAAGCCTAACCCTTGTGCAACTCCGCCGTGAATCTGACCTTCAACCAGAGTTGGATTGATGGTTTTGCCTACATCATGCGCGGCAGCAAGTCTCAGAACTTTGGTCGTACCGAGCATAGTATCAACTTCAACTTCCGCAATATGTGCTCCAAATCCGTAAGTCGCGTAAGGACTTCCTTGTCGATTTTCATCAAGTGGAGTAGTAGGTGGATCGAAGGTTCCTTCGCCGGTGAGAACGTCACCGTTTGTCTGAGGCAAAATGTCCGCAAGGACAATCACATGTTCGCCTGTTTCATCTGCTACGATTATTTCTCCGGAGCCGGAAGTACCGTTTTGTTCAAGGTGGAGAGTCGCGTTTTCGGTTGCTTCAGCAAGGTGAATGATTTGGGCACGTAAATGTTCTCCGGCAAGTTGAGTTGCTTTTCCGGAAACAAAAGCCTGACGTGAAGCAGATGTTTTTCCGGCATCCGCAGTCAAGTCTGTATCACCCATCACATACTCAAATTGTGAAGCAGGCAGTCCCAGAGCATCCGCACAAATTTGAACCATAATCGTATTTGCGCCTTGGCCGATATCCATTGCACCATTATACAAAGTTAATTTACCTTCGCCGTTGATGCCTACACGTATCGTCGATGGATTGGAAAGTGAAGTATTTCCGCAACCATACCAGGCACTTCCGCAACCAACACCACGTTTGAGCTTTGTGTTTTTTTGATTGAAAACCTCGGCCTCTTTACGCCAGCTATCCCAACGGCTTTTGAGAGATTCCAAACATTCCAGCTGTCCGACACTATTTTCCAGCAACTGATTTGTGGGAGTTCGGTCACCTTTCCGTAATGCGTTCTTTATCCGGAAATCAAGTGCGTCCATGCCGACTTTTTCTGCAAGTTCATCCAGCAGCGCGTCATTTGCAATTGCTGCTTGAGGAGTACCGAATCCACGGAAAGCTCCGGAAGGCGATTCATTGGTGAGCAGGGCCCTGGTTTTTGCGAATACATTAGGCACAAAATAAGGTCCGCTGCAGTGTATCGGAACTCGATCCGCAACCGTCGGTCCCCACGAAGCATAAGCTCCGGTATTGAAATCACCGTGATATTCATAGGCCGTTAACATTCCATCTTTGTCACAGCCGGCTTTGGCACGCATTTGTACAGGATGTCTTTTGGTGGTCGAGGCAAGGGATTCCGGACGTGTGTAAATGCAGCGTACCGGACGCTCCAGAATCCAGGCGGCAAGTGCCACCAAAGGTTGCACCGAGAGATCCAGTTTTCCACCAAAAGCTCCACCGACAGCAGAAGGTATAATTCTAATTTGCTCCAGCTCAAGACCCAAAACCTGTGCCACTTCAGTTTGATCCATGTAAGGTGACTGTGTGCAGACAAAAATTTCCAGGCGCTGACCTACTTTTCTGGCATAACCTGCTTCAGGTTCAATATAACCATGCTCTACTGCAGAAGTTGTCCAGTTTCCTTCCGCCACTGCAAAGGATTCCGCAAAAGCTTTTTCAACATCATTTTTTTTCAGCAAACCTTCGGCCAAAATATTGTCTGGAATTTCAGCCTGTACCGGTTCCAGTTTTCCGCTCAGAGCAGCATCCCAACCACGAATTGCTTCGAGTGGTTCCCATGTTAATCCCAAATCTTCTTCACTGACAGATTCCACAGCATCACGTTCACCGACCAGAGCAACCACGGCTTCTCCGCGGAAACGAACATGGTCTTTTGCTAAAACGGGTTGATCTTTGATATGGGGGTAAATTCCGAAACCGTTATTTCCAGTAACATCATCCGCCGTTAAGATCTTGACGATTCCCGGATATTTGTTTAAAACTTTTTCAGGATGAGCCAAGGTGAACTTTGCCCGCGGATGTGGGGAACGAATGGCTCGTAGCCAGAGAGAATCTTCCGGTGCATGATCTGCAGAGAAAATTTCTTCGCCGGTGAGTTTCTGTTTTCCATCAACTTTCACCATGCGTGAACCAACAGCGGATCCTGATGGCGGAGTTGCTTCTGAAGCAGAAGTTTGTCCAGCTTTGAGTACGGCTTCAACAATTTTTGTATAACCTGTACAGCGGCATAAAACCCCGCCGAGTGCGTCAAGAACCTGCGGCTCTGTGGGATTTGGAGTTCGGTCAAGTAAAGACTGTGCTGCCATCAACATGCCCGGTGTGCAGATACCGCACTGCGCCGCGCCTTCATCAAGGAACGCTTGTTGAAGTGCTGTCAAGTCGCCGTTCTTAGCAAGCCCTTCCACCGTACGGGCGCTGTGTCCTTCCAACTGTCCGACTGCAGTTAAACAGGCATAACGCTGTTCACCGTCTACCAGGATGGTGCACGCGCCGCAGTCTCCGGCATCACAGCCAACTTTGGTTCCGGTTAAACCTAAATCTTCACGGAGCACATCCGAAAAGCGCCGCAGCGGATTGACACTAAGAGTTTGCGGAATATCATTCAAAATAAATGAAACAGTGGTTTTTTCAGTAGTACTCATAGTTTAAATAACTCCCTTGATTGCACGCAGCAGTAATTCTGGAACGACTTTTTTTCGGTAATCCGCAGTTGCGCGGATATCATCAATTGGTTCCAAAGATTCAAAATGTGCAGGTAGAATTTTAATTGATTTTAGTTTTTGACCAACAGCTTCCTGTTCCAGCAAGCGTAGCCGTTGAGCTACAGGTGAGCACGCGCCAACCGCTATTTTTAAATTCAATATTTCATCACTTTCATTCAACTCTGCGACTACTCCAACCATCACGATTGAAATAACGAGATAGGCTCGTGTGCCTAATTTTTCAAAATTCCCGCGTCCCTTTTCGGCAGGTTGAGGAATGAAAATTCCTGAGATGAGTTCATCCTCTTTTTTAGCGGTTTTACGGTTGCCGAGAATGAATTCTTCTAAGGGCAGCATTCTTGTTTCACGCACAGACTGTAGTTGAACTTGAGCCTCAAGTGCTAACAAATTTGGTACACTGTCCGCGGCAGGAGAGGCATTGCAGATATTGCCGACAAGCGTTCCTGCGTTTTGAGTCTGCACTCCGCCGATTGTTTTCGCGGCTTGTTTTAAACCATCAAAAGCAGGCGGAAGCTGGGCCTCAATAATATCAGTCCAGGTGGTTAAGCCACCAAGCATAAAACCGTCTGCTGTTTGTTGAATTTTACGGAGCGACTCGACGCCGCTTAAATCGAGCACATTATCCGTAATCGGCTTGCCGACACGTGCAGGAAAGAAATCTGTGCCTCCAGCCAGCAAAGTCCGGGGATGCTCACTCAATGCGCTGAGTGCGTCTTCGAGATTGTCTGGTCGTAAATATGGAATCATTGGTTAATTTGTAAATAAAATAGGAATCAGAAAAACAATATTGATTTACCAGAAAAAATCCCTGAAAACGTGTCATTGCTTACATAGCGAGGAATCTGTTCTATGTTAAACACTGATATTATTAAGATCTCTCTCTTCGTTCGAGATGACAAATAATTAAGCTGACATTTTTTGGGCTTCAGAGTTTTTACAAAGACATCAATATTAAACATCCTTTTTAATGGATTTGTTTAAGCAATAGGTTATCTCAAGAGAGCCCCGATAACAACTTTAAAGAGTCAAAATAATATATTTGTAAAATTTTATTTTATTTATCTGTCAAGCTTATGACTGCGTTCAATTTATAGTGAAAAATTTCAAAGCAAAAGCAGATAAGAATCTTGCCCGTAAAAAGTATTTCATGTAGTATGCATGCTTATCCCACTTCCAGCAACAATCCGTAAAAAACATGTTCACCCACCTCCATCTTCACACTCAATACTCTTTGCTTGAAGGAGCAATCCGGATTAAAGATCTGGTAAATGCCTTAAAAACTAAAGGTTTTGAGTCCTGCGCCATTACCGATCATGGCAATATGTTTGGTGCTGTGGAGTTCTATCATGCCTTGAAAGAATCAGACTTGAAGCCGATTATCGGTGTGGGTGCGTCTGTAATTGAAGGTGCTTTTTCTGAGGCTGGAGGTGAATCGGGGAGGAACAGGTTTAACGCAGGACAGACACAGTTTCTTTGCCAAAACCGTCAAGGCTATCACAATCTCGGTTATTTGGTGAGCCTCAGTTATACCGAAGGTAAAGTCGATGGGGTGCCGTGTGTCAATCATCAACTGCTGGAAAAATATCACTCAGGCCTGATTGCGCTAAGTGGTGGAATGAACGGTGAAATCAGCCGCCATTTTCTTGCGGGACGTCCGGACGACGCACGTAGAGTTGCGATGTGGTACCGTGATGTTTTTGCCGAGCGTTACTACATTGAACTGCAAAATACAGGACTTCCTGAACAAATAGGATTAAACAAACAATTGATCCAACTCGGACATGAATTGGGAATTCCACTTGTTGCGACAAACGATTGTTTTTATCTCACTCCGGAAGAAGCAGAAGCGCAGTATATTCTCTGGCTGATGGGCCTGCAGCGTAGAGTGACAGACGACCAGGTTCCACTGCAATCAGGAAACCAGCGTTACTTAAAAAGTGCGGACGAAATGCTGTCTGCCTTTAAGGAACTTCCGCTGGTTGCCCTGGAAAATACGAGTAAAATTGCTGAGCAATGTGAACTAAGCCTTGAAAATGATAAAATCTTTCTACCAAAAATTCCTACAAGAGAAGATGAAACTGTTGATTCAAAATTATCTGATGATGCAAAGAAAGGTCTGGAAAAACGGATTGCTAAACTCTACGAACTTTATGCACCTGAAGTTTCTTTTGAAGAATTTAAGCAGCCTTACACTGAGCGTTTAAATTTTGAACTGGAGGTTATCATCCAAATGGAGTTTCCGGGTTATTTTTTAATTGTTTCCGAGTTTATCAAATGGGCCAAAGATAACGGAGTTTCGGTTGGTCCCGGAAGAGGTTCCGGAGCAGGTTCGCTGGTCGCATATGCCCTATTGATCACCGATGTTGATCCGCTGCGTTATGGACTTCTCTTTGAACGTTTCCTGAATCCATATCGTGTCAGTCTGCCGGATTTTGATATTGATTTTGATGTAGAGGGTCGTGAAAAAGTAATTGAACATGTACGTGAAAAATATGGTGATAAAAATGTCTGTCAAATTTCCACTTTTGGTTCACTCAAAGCAAAAGCTGTAGTACGCGGAGTAGCGCGGGTGCTGGATTTTCCATACTCCGAAGCAGATAAAATCGCAAAACTTGTGCCGAATGATTTGAATATTACTCTAGATCAGGCACTTGAAAAGGAACCGGAACTGGCAATCCTTGCCGCTGAAGGCAGTGAAAATGAGCAGCGTTTGCTTAAGTTCAGTCGCCAATTGGAAGATTTGAATACTCACCTCGGGACTCATGCTGCAGGTGTGATCATCATGAATCAGGATATCCGTGAGGTGATGCCTGTCTGCACAGGGAAAGAGGGTACACTGCAGTCGATGTATCCCATGAAATATGCAGAGGATCAAGGTGCGGTCAAGTTTGATTTCCTTGGTTTGCAAAACCTTTCCACCATCGACAATACACTTAATTTGATCAGCACAAGCCGTACTGACTCAGCAAAGGTGGACATCACCCGCATTCCGATGGATGATCCCTTAACGTTTAAATTATTTTGCCGTGCAGACACAATCGGGGTTTTCCAGCTGGAATCTTCAGGGATGAAACGTCTGGTGTCCAACATGCAGCCTTCCGCATTTGAAGACATTGTGGCGATTTTAGCTCTTTATCGTCCGGGCCCCTTAGGTTCCGGAATGGTCGAGGATTATGTACAGTGCAAGCATAAGCGGAAGAGAGTTGTTTTTCCGCATCCGTTGATGGCGGAAATATTGAAGGAAACGTACGGTGTGATGGTCTATCAGGAACAGATTATTCAAAGTGTGCAGGTTCTGGCTGGGTTTTCACTGGGACAGGCGGATTTACTGCGTCGTGCGATTGGTAAAAAAACGGTTGAGATATTAGCAGAGCAGCGCTTACAATTTGTAGAAGGTTGCTTGAAAAATGTAAAATTTGTCGAGCAGTGTCCGCAGGAAAGTACTCCTGAAGTCAAAGCGAATGAGATTTTTGACACGATTAACTATTTTTCCGGATACGGATTTAACAAGTCTCACAGTGTTGCTTATGGTTTGATTTCCTATCAGACAGCATATCTGAAAGCGCACTATCCGGTGCAGTTGATGGCTGCTTTGTTTAATGGTTCCGTCAATAACCAGGACAACGTCATCAGTTACATCAGTGAATGTAAAGCAATGGGGATCAAAGTTTTGCCTCCGGATGTAAATCTCAGCGTAAAAACTTTTACCGTTGCTCCAACAGAGTATAGAATTTCGGAAATAACCTTAGCGCATTTTGATCGTGATTTTGCCGGCAGTAATCCTCTTAGTGAAGCAGTTCATCCGGACTGGCTGGAAGCTCTACGTAAATCTTTGAAAAAATTAAAAAATAAGGATTTTAAAGATGAAACGGAATTCCTGGAAATAATTAAACAGAACACAGAAGCTGAAAGTGAAATTGAACAAAAATTCCTGTTAAATTCAAACTCCACTTTTGCAGCATGGCTGCGTAGTGAAGCACGAGTTGAAGTGATTCGTTTTGGGTTGAATGCTGTTAAAAATGTAGGTGGAAAAGCAGTTGATGCTATTTTGAAAGTCAGAAGAGAGCATGGAAAGTTAACGGATTTTATGGAATTCATGAAGAACGTTAACTTGAATGAAGTTAACCGACGTATGCTGGAAACTCTGGTAAAGTGCGGTGCGTTTGATTCACTGCATGAAAATCGTGCTCAATTATTTGCTGCACTTGATGCTGCATTTCATTTAGCGCAGGAATTTCAGCGTGCAGAAGAACCATCGCAGGATTCTTTCTTTTCCTTGATGGATGCAGGTGACGCGGAAGCAACGGAAACTCAGCTTGAGTTTCCGGATGTGCGTAACTGGCCTAAACGGGAACGACTCAAGGAGGAAAAAGCGGCACTGGGATTTTATGTTTCAGGACATCCGCTGGATAGTTATACATCTGAAATGAAATTGCTGGCTACTACCACGGATAAATTAAAAGATGGTGCACACGCGGAAAAAAACAAGGTTTCTCTGATCGGAATTATCGTTAATAACACAGTACGATTGAATCAGAGTAATGCAAAATTTGCCATTGCTACTCTGGAAGATACACGCGGGACTCTTGAGTTCCCCGTCTTTGCTACGGTTTATGAAAAGGATGGAGAGTTGCTAGAAAGTGACGAACCGCTGTTGATTTCCGGAAGGGTAAATTTTCGTGATGAAGAAGTGGGAATGTTTGTCGATAATATACGCCGCTTGAGTGAAATCAGGGAAACAGAAGCAAAAAGTATGTCGATCAAAATTGGCTCAGATTTCCTGCCTCAGGAAACTTTAAGTTTGCTGCGAAGTACATTGCAAAAATATTCCGGAGAAAAACCGTTTACTATTTTAGTTCAGGCACCTGAAGCTACCTCTGTGAGCATCACTCCGGAAGAGCGGATAAATTTCAGCTCTGCTTTAATTGAAGAACTTGAAGAACTCCTGCCCCTCCAGACTTTGGAGTTCAGCTATTCGTCACAGAGTAAACTGTATTAATTGAGGGAATAATATCTCGTTTTTTGAGCTTATTTTTAGTATGCTGAGGCTGTTGAGATTTCAACCTCAGTGCCTTTTAAATAATGTTATGAAAGATTGATAGTTGTTAAATTTTAACTACAAATGCAGTCAGTGCTCCGCAAGCTATGAGATAGTTCCGGAATTAATGCTTTGTCCTGAGTGCTCTTCAACTCACAAATCCGGACAACCGCTGAACGGAGTGTTGGAAGTAGAACTTAGCGGAACATTGGAAAGTAATGATCCGCTGGATTTTTTACCGGTTGAAGGTCAGTATTTTCCTGCAATACCTGTGGGTAACACTCCACTTTGGCAACCGGAAAATCTGCAGAAAAAATACGGTTTTCCGGAATTGTATTTAAAAGATGATGGAGTTAATCCAACAGGATCCCTGAAAGACAGAGCTTCTTTTTTGGTGGCGGCATTTGCACGTAAACACGGTATCCGTGAAGTTGTGGTTGCTTCTACCGGCAACGCCGGATCTTCAATGGCCGGTGTCGGTGCTGCGGCCGGACTTAAGGTTAAGCTCTTTTTACCAAAAACAGCACCTCAGGCGAAAATGATTCAGGCCCTGCAGTACGGTGCAGATTTGGTGCTGGCAGATAAAAATTATGATCAGGCATTTTCACTTTCACTGGAATACTCAAATACTCGCGGCGGGATGAACCGTAACACAGCCTACAATCCAATGACGATTGAAGGTAAAAAAACTGTCTCCATTGAAATTTTCAAGCAGCTGAAAAAAGCACCGGATCATGTTTTCGTTAGTGTGGGAGATGGAGTGATAATGTCCGGAGTTT
The DNA here is from genome assembly GCA_018645085.1 of Deltaproteobacteria bacterium. Classification (GTDB taxonomy): domain Bacteria; phylum SAR324; class SAR324; order SAR324; family NAC60-12; genus Arctic96AD-7. Next base: position 610 of record JABGPG010000135.1, on the reverse strand, counting down.
ACAAAGGTTTCAGGGATTTGCTTCAACTGGGTCGAATCGATAAAATTCCTGTTGTTCACGCAGTTCAGGCTTCCGGAAGTGACGCAATTTGCCGCGCAATGGAGTCAGGCGATTTTGACGGACAAGCTGAAAGTCCGGTGCGGGCCGCAAAGACAGTTGCGGACTCAATTTCTGTCGATACACCAAGCAACGGCCACCTTGCGTTGAAAAATTTAAAAGCATTTGGTGGACATTGTTTTAGGGTGACTGACGAAGAAATCCTGTGCGCGCAAAAAGAACTGTCTTCCACCTGCGGTCTTTTTTCGGAACCGGCAGCGGCAACTGCTTATGCAGGATTTTTGAAACAGAAAGCTGCTTTGGATTCAAACGAAACCTGCGTTGTCTTACTCACCGGAAATGGACTCAAAGATATTAATTCTGCAACTGCTAAAATTGTTGTTCCGGAAAAATCCATCAACTCTCTTGATGAACTTTAGCAGTAGTTTAAAACACAAAATGCAATAGCCGTAAATTCCCACTGACTATAACAGAAAAATAAGATCCTTTTTTATCCGTGAAAATCTGTGGCTTTTTTTAGTGGATTTTCGAACATTAACTTTATCCTAACTGA
>JABGPG010000241.1 GCA_018645085.1 Deltaproteobacteria bacterium | reverse complement strand
TTTTAATGACATTACTCTGGCTCTGGCGGCCTTTGCTTGCAATTACATTTGATCAGGAACTGGCACAGGCTGAAGGTGTGCCTGTTGTCAGAGTTGAATTAATTTTCATGCTGCTGATTGCCGCGGTTATTGCTTTGTCGATGAAAATAATCGGAATTCTACTAGTGACTTCACTCCTGATTATTCCAGTTTCTGCTGCGAGGAGATTCAGCCGAACACCGGAACAAATGGCACTTGGTGGTGCACTGATCGGCGTGGCTTCGGTTGGACTTGGTCTGGGTGCTTCACTGCAGATTGACACACCTTCCGGTCCTTCAATTGTAATAGCCGCAGTTATGTTTTTTTTCGCGGCTAATCTTCTACCACAGAAGAAATAAAATGGAGATTGTTGATATATTTGTGAAGGTTGGACTGCGCTAATCAGTATTTATATTGCTGAAAATGCATGATGAAGCCGTAAAAAGTCTAAAGGGTATACTTTTTTGTCATTCCAGCTTTCGCGGGAATGACAATTATTTAAGGAGCCATCATGCATGATTTAATTTCCGTGTAAAAATTATTAAGCACTTCTGCCTGACAATATTCGGAGTTATTCTGGAGCAGAAAGCAGGGCTGTTGCTTGATGACAGGTTTCACGATCTCCGGAACTGTTTTCCTCCATGATTACCCTGCCGTCACGGATAGCCAATAACTCTCCGGATTCCAATCTGGTCCACTCTTCTCCGCTTAAAGGCACACTCGCGAACAAGCTTACCTGCTGCACTTTACTGCCAGAATTTTGTAATTCAGTTTTAGCAGTGGAGGGTGATTTTTCGGACTGACAGAAGCGGCAAAGTTTAAAAAGTCCAGGAGGAGCTATTTTTCCATCCGCCTGCATTCTCTCATGTCCATGAACAAATAAAGCATCTCCGTCTGCATAAATGAAATTAGCAGGACCATAACTCCGGATTTTTTTAGCAAACTGCGAAATTACGTCCATCCTTTTTCCAAGTTCCGGTACAGAACCTGATTGCCAGAGTGGTGCTAAGGCGTCCAGCAGATAACAAAACGAAAATTCGGAATCACTTTCTCCTACAGGCTGAAAACGTCCGCTAAGTTTTTGCTCCTGATCGAATGCAGCTAATTTTCCATTATGCGCAAATACATGCATTTTTCCACTCATTTCACGTACAAACGGATGAGTATTCCGGAGAGTTACTTCGCCTTGTGTAGCTTTACGGATATGACAAATAAAAGTTTTGCTGTTGAATTCACGATTACGGATGAATTCCATATAAGAACTTGCACTTGCAGCCTGAGATTCACGGATAAGGTGAACATCACCTTCTTCATAAAAAGCAATGCCCCAACCGTCTTTGTGATCACTGGTTGAACCGCCGTGTCGTGAAAACTCATCCAGCGAGGTTGAAATATTTTCTTCAAAACGACTGGACATTGCAAATATTTCACACATTGGATTTACCTCTTTGCTGTTTCTTTTTCTGATTTATGAAACTACTGTTGTTCAATTATAACCACTGATTTGATAGAGTTTGCAATGAAACAGCCGTTATGTGCTTTTTCGTGCAATGCTGCCAACTCTTCCGTAGTAGGTTTATGACTGCCGCTAAAAACAATCTGGGGACGTAAAATTATACGGTTCATCACCATTTTTCCGGAACTGTCTTTTTCCAGAAATCCTTCCGCATTATCAGTGTAAAGATCGACAGTAAATTTTTTGATTGATGCTACTGCCAAAAAAGTCAACATATGACAGCCCACCACAGAGGCAACAAACAGGTCTTCCGGATTATTCAATTCTGGGTTTCCATTAAATGCAGCGGCTGCTGATGTCGGAATTGCCACGCCATTTTCAAAACGTACTTCATGATCACGATTATAAGTCTTTATGTTGAAATCTTCTGTGTCACGTTTCCATTGAATGCTGGCCTTGTGTTCAGACATTATCTTATGTTATTAGAGTGTTAGCAAAAATACGATCCACTTGATGTTGCTGTATTTTTTGGATTGTGAATAATAGTGAGAATCATGTATCATTATACCAGAAAAGCAGTCAGAAGTCTAACAGATTCAGCTTAATCCGGATGATGGTTTTGCAGGCTTAAGTGCTTCCCATGACTGATTTAAAAGACCTGTTATTCATCGTCTAAAAACGAATTCTCAATACAAAATTATCTAAAGCAAAATGCAACATTCAGTTAAGCTAGAAGTTACACCTGAGATGATTAAACGCTATAATCGTCCAGGACCACGCTATACCAGTTATCCTACAGTTCCTGTCTGGAAAGAAGGTGAATTTGCCGATGATTACGCAACATCTCTGCATAAAGAAGGTCAAAACGAAAAGCCTCTCTCACTCTATGTTCACATTCCGTTTTGTCAGCAACTTT
>JABGPG010000096.1 GCA_018645085.1 Deltaproteobacteria bacterium | reverse complement strand
TCAATAATGTTGAAATAACAGAAGCTCACACGTATGATTTAATTGGACGCATTGTCTGAATTAGTGTAGTCTGCAACTATGTATTTACAGCATTGATAGTTAAAATTATTTCAAATTCATCTAAAGATTGTTATGTCTGGACACAGTAAATGGAGTACAATCAAGCATCGCAAAGCAGCTCAGGATGCAAAAAAAGGGAAAGCGTTTACCAAACTGATTAAAGAGCTCACCATTGCGGCAAGAATGGGAGGCAGCGAACTAGATGCAAATCCGCGTTTACGGACTGCGGTAGCAAATGCAAAAAGCCAGAGCATGCCTAAAGACAATATCGACCGTGCTATCAAAAAAGGTGCTGGTGAACTGGACGGCTCAATTTATGAAGAAATTATTTACGAAGGTTATGGCCCCCACAATGTTGCGATTATTGTTGAAGTAATGACTGACAACCGAAACCGAACCATTGCCTCAGTACGGCATGCTTTTAATAAATGCAATGGTAATTTAGGTTCAGCGAATTCTGTTCAGTATATGTTTGACAGGATGGGTTCAATCATGATCGATAAGACTGCGATTGAAGAAGACTTACTGACTGACTTAATCCTGGAAGCAGGTGCTGAGGATATCAACACTGAGAATCCTGACGCATTTCAGATCATAACTTCTCCTGCGGATTTTGATACTGTACGCTCCTTCCTTGAAGAAAAGGAAGTGGCCATGCTGAGTGCGGAAGTGATCTGGAATCCGCAAAATCGTGTTGAAATTGATGATTCAAAAAAAGCGGAACAAGTAATAAAACTGATTGATATCCTCGAAGATGATGAAGATGTAAACAGTGTTCATTCCAATTTTGACATTAGCGAAAACGTGATGGCGGAACTTGGTTGATTCTATGCGTATATTAGGCATAGATCCCGGTAGCAGAAAAACAGGTTACGGTTTAATTGAACATGCTGGTAACCGTACGCGTCATTTAGCAAGTGGTTGTATCAAACTTGATATAAAAACATCTCTTGCAGAACGTTTACATCAGCTTTCCACCGAACTGGAAAAACTAATTGAGGAATTTCATCCGGATTGCGGTGCAGTCGAAAAAATCTTTTTTGCAAAAAATGCTCAGTCCGCACTTACTTTAGGACATGCCCGCGGTGTTATTCTACTTAAATTTTCTGAACGTCAGTTAGCAATTCATGAATATCAAGCCCTGAAAGTCAAACAAACAGTGGTTGGTGTAGGGCGAGCTGATAAAAATCAGGTTCAGCACATGGTCAAGATTCTGTTAAATTTGCAGAATAAACTTCAGGAAGATGAAGCGGACGCACTTGCCGTTGCAATCACTCATGCCCATTTAGGGCTTTCCAAAAGTCAGTTACTTTAAACTGAAAGCAGTCTGACCGGAAACCACATTATGCAGATTCTCTCATGATCGCCTACCTTGAAGGACATGTCCTACGTTCGGAAGATAATTTAATCGTTCTCAAAACAACAGGTGGTGTAGGTTACGCGGTTCATGTTTCAAAACACCTCTCTGTAACGGTTTCTCCAGAAGAATTCCTGACTTTGCATATTTATACAAATGTCAGAGAGGATGATCTGTCATTGTACGGTTTTCTGAGTTTAGCGGAAAAAGAGTTGTTTACAATGCTGATCAAAACTTCCGGAGTTGGCCCCAAGTTGGGATTGGCGGTTATTTCAGTACTTTCTCCAAGCCAACTTGTGAGCGCAGTCCATCAGGGTAATGCAGAGAGTTTTAGTCAGGTTTCCGGAATAGGTAAAAAAACTGCAGCAAAGTTGTGTCTTGATTTAAAAGATCAATTGAAACGTCATCCTATTTCAGGCTTTGACAGCGGACTTGAAACAGGTACTGAAACAGGAGGTAGTGTAACGTCGATGGAAATTGATACGGTTTTTTCTGCCTTGAAAAATCTTGGATATTCGGAAAAAGAAATCCTTGTTGTTCTACGTGATTGCGGCAGTTTAGAAGAGCCTTTTGAACTTAGACTGAAAAAAGCGCTTTCATTATTGGCCCCTTTGAGATAGAACAGAAGATAATATCTAAAACTAAAAAACAGGAGATAAAATGGCAAACCTTAATAAAGTAATGTTAATCGGTAGATTGGGACAGGATCCCGAAATCCGTTATACTCAGTCCGGCAGCGCAGTTGCGAATGTGACCATTGCAACAAATGATTATTGGACTGATAAACAAGGCGGGAAACAGGAACGTACCGAATGGCACAGTCTGGTGTTATGGGGTAAACTTGCTGACCTGGCACAGTCTTATTTGAAAAAAGGTTCACAAGTTTATGTTGAAGGACGTTTACAGACAAGAGACTGGGAAGATCAACAGGGGCAGAAGCATTACAAAACAGAAGTTGTAGTCACAACCATGCAGTTTCTTGATCCAAAAATGTCTGACAGCGGCAGTAACACAGAATATTCAGCAACACCGTCTGCTCCGCAATCCAATCCTGCTCCAGCTGCACCCGCTGAAGCTAACGTAGCTCCACAGGGAGATGATTTTATCAAAGATGATATCCCTTTTTAAATTATAAAAAGGGCCTGCCTGCTGAAATAAAATTAGCCTCTGCCTGAAATATAAAGCAGAGGGAGGCTCGCATAAAGTTAATAATTAAGGCCCAGTAACTCGCCTAAGAAATGTGAGCTTGCTAAACTAACATCGACCTCACAAAGTCCCTACGCGCAAAGAATACATCTGTAAAAAGATCCGCAGTTATGCCGTTCAAAAAATTTTCTTTCAAATCAGTAAACCTCGCAACAATGTTGGAAAGCATAAAGCTGGATTCATTCCGGACTGAAAAACGTGCTGGCCGTAAAAACACGCAAAGCATGAAATTTACACTAAAACTGGATGATATTGATGCAGAAGTAATACAGAAAAAAATCAAAAATATGAATTTACGGATCTGCCCTCCTGACGGGAAAGTCCGGATTTCTGCACCTTTACATGTGAGTCAGGAAAAAATCCATAAATTTGCATTTTCTAAACTTGAATGGATCCGGAAGCAGCGTAAAAGGATGCACAATCAGGTGCGACCATTGCCGGTCCAGTTTCTTGAAAATGAATCTCATTACTTCAGCGGTCAGGCTTATCCCTTAAAAATCATCACAAACAATAACTCTACGTTTGTGGAGTTGAGCGATCAACAAATTATCCTCAATCTGCCTCCGGATGCCGGAACTGAAAAAAGGCGTGCAGTCTTAAATGAATGGTACCGTAGAGAATTAATGCGGCAAATCCCACCGTTGATTAACAAATGGGAAAATATTTTAAATGTTAGTGTAGCAAGTTTTCACATTCGCAGTATGAAAACCCGCTGGGGCAGTTGTACACCTAAAACAGCTAGAGTCCGTTTTAATCTTGAGTTGGCAAAAAGGTCTCCGGAATGTCTGGAATATATCGTCGTCCATGAATTGGTTCATCTGCTTGAAGCCAGTCACAACAGTAGGTTCAAAGCCTTGATGGATCAGTTCTATCCTGACTGGAGACTTTGTCGTAAAGAGTTGCACAGTTTAGTAATTCCGTCATAATTGCAGGGCAAATAAAAGTCACCCCCTTTAGCTTATGATCAAAAACTAATGTACGCTATTTTGTTTTAAAACAAACATCTAGTTCATGTTGTAAAAAACTTGTGCGAATCAAAAACATAAAAGTTTCAGGATTCAAATCATTTTGCCATCCTGTCAATCTGCAGTTCAAACAGCACGGGATTACGATTGTTGTTGGTCCAAACGGTTGCGGGAAGAGCAATGTAGTTGATGCAATCCGCTGGGTACTTGGTGAACAGCGTGTAAAACACCTGCGTGGCGGCAGTATGGAGGATGTAATTTTTGCCGGCAGTTCCTACCACAAACCGTCCGGAATGGCGGAAGTCTCCCTGACATTTTCCAATCCCAAAGGTGATACTCTTCACCAATATGCAGATTACACTGAGATTGCAGTGACGCGCCGGCTTTACCGTTCCGGAGAAAGCGTTTACATGATTAATAAAACTCCGGTGCGTTTAAAAGATGTGCGGGAACTTTTCATGGATACAGGAGTCGGTGGAACAGGTTACTCAATTATTGAACAGGGTCGTGTCGGTGAAATTGTCAGCTCAAAACCGCTTGAGCGACGTACTTTAATTGACGATGCAGCAGGTATTGTTAAGTTTCGTTTCAAACGTGAAACCGCGGAAAAACGCCTCGAGGAAACTACACAAAATCTGTTCCGGGTAACAGATGTGCTGGGAGCACTCTCTGAGCAGGAAGATGGCTTAAAGGAGCATGTTGAAAAGGCAGAAAAATATTTGGATCTTCAGCAACAGTGCGGACTGCTTGAACGGCAGCATCTATCGTTAGGTTTGCATCAGGCAGCAATTAATGAAGACAAAGCACAAGAACTGGTGCAGGGACACGAACAGCAGCAGGAAGATCTACAAAACGAAAAATCTGTTGTTGAAACAGAAATGGAACGGTTGAAGTTGGAACAAGTTCAACGCGGGACACAGGTTGGTGAACGACGTGAACAGCTTTTTCAAAAAGAACAAAAAATTCAGGAAGCAGAAAATCAACGTGAACTTGAAAAACAAAATCTGCAAAATGTGAGTGAACAGCAGCAGGGTCAGGAAACTGAACTTGCAGAACTCCAGCAACGTCTTAGTGAACGCGAAAATGAAAGAGCAGGTATAACAACACGACTCAAGGAACTGGCAGAACGTTTAGGTGAATTACAGGCTAAACTGGTTAATATTGAGGAGCTCCGGACTAAAGAAAATAACGCTCTTCAGCAGGCTTCTGAAGATGCGTTGGCACTGCAGAAACGACTACTGAAAGTGCACACCGAATTAACAAATCATACAAATCAAAAGAGTTTCCTTGATGAACGTCTTGAAAATCTCACAGAACGGCAGCAGCGACTTCAGGACCAGGAACAGTCACACAGAAACCTACTGCAGGAAGCAACTCTCCAGGTTTCCGACAGCGAAGAACGTATGGAAAGCATACGGCTGCAGAAAGAAGAATTGTCAGTAAAGCTGGCAGAACTTGAAAGCAGGCTTGCAGCCCAACACACGCAGTTAACAGAAACAGAAACACAACTTGAAGATCTACGCTATCAGCACAGCACAGCACAATCACGCATTGAGTCACTGCACCAAATTCAGACTCAGTATGAAGGTTTTAGTGACAGTGTAAAAATATTTATGCAGTTGATGCAGGAAAATCCGGAGACTAAGAAAAAACTGGGAGTATCAGGTTTGCTTGCAGACTATATTTCTGTTTCTGAAGAGATTTTAACCGCAGTTTCTCCGGTCATGGCTGAAGTATTGGATTGGGTGGTAATAGAACACGCCGCTGATTTTCCTGAATTGGAAATATTTTGTACTGAGCACGATCTGGCTCAACTCAAGTTTATAGCCTTGGATCGGCCTGTTGCTGTACCAAAGGATTCCAAAACAAAGGGTACACCTCTCCCGGAAATTCTTGAGATCAAAGCACCTTTGAAAGAATGGGGCGAAAAGTTTTTTTCACGTTTTAGTCTGCTCAAAGACGAAATAAACTTTTGGAATGAATCCGGAAATAACCGTCCCGAGGCACCTTATGAGTGGCTCTCGACGAGCGGGATACGTCTCACAAATTCCAATGTCAGCATCGGTAAAGTACAATCCGGATCGCTGGGATTTTTGCAGCGTCAGCAGCAAATAGTCGATGTTGAAAAATATGCAGAGGAATTGAACAAAAAGCTGAAGAAGTTGGAAACTGAGCAGCAAACTTTGAGGGAAAAATATGAAACCTTGAAGCAGGAACAGGAAAGCAGCGAGGAAGAAACACGAAAACTCGAGTTTGAGTTATTGAGCTGCAACAAAGAACTGGAGCATCATCAGTTGGAAGAACGGCGAACCCAGCAAACAGTTTCACAGATTGCTCAAGATTCAGCCAATATCCAGAACGAAATGGAAACATCGCGTCAGAAAGAAAATACTGCAACTACCGCTATTAAGACGCTGGAAAAAGAACGTACTGAACTGGAAGAAAAAACTACTGAAGTGCAGGAACGTATCCTCGAGCAGCAAAGCCGCGTAGATGCAAGTTCAGAGGATTTATTGACACATCGAGTTTCTTTGACAGAGATTACCGAGCAACAAAAAAATACTGAGGAAACAGCGGATCGTTTGCGGCGTGAAAGTGCTGAAACCACTTTGCGGCTGGAACAGCTTGAAACATCACGTAATGATGCAGACTTGAGACTTGAGAAAAGTCGGAAGAGGATAACTGAAATTGATGAGTCTTTTGCCGGTATGCTGGAGTCACGTACTATCATGAAACTTGAATTGGATGAGGAAATTCTACTGCATGAACAAAAAAGTGAAGAGCAGACTCTGCTTACTCAAAAACTTCAGGAACGGCAGGGTTTACTCGAAAACTCCGTTAGTGTCTCCCATCAGGAGTCACTAAAACTGACTGAATTCCGTATTCAAAGAGAACAGTTGGAAAACCAAATTGCAGAGATTACAGATAAATCTCCGGAAGAGATCATCGCGGAAATTGATGTTGAAACTGCAGATCTTAAAAAAATGGGACAGGAGTTACGGGGACTAAAAGTACGTTTGAATACAATGGGTGCAGTAAACCTTTCTGCTCCAGAAGAATATGCGGCGCTCACAGAACGGATTGATTTTTTGAAATCTCAGTCAGATGATTTGCATAAAGCATTAGATGATTTGAAAGAAACAATCAAGGATATCAACATCGAGTCCCGCCGGCGTTTCAAGGAAATGTATGAGCTGATCAATGAAAATTTTAAAAAGGTTTTCAGCACATTGTTTGAAGGAGGAGAGGCTGAGCTGGTTTTAACTGAATCAGAAGATCTCTTAAGCGCAGGAGTTGATATAGTGGCGCAGCCTCCAGGGAAAAAACTGCAAAACATAAATCTACTTTCCGGTGGCGAAAAAGCATTGACTGCGATTTCACTGATCTTTGCGATCTTTCTGGTTAAACCAAGCCCGTTCTGTTTTCTGGATGAAGTTGATGCACCTCTGGATGATGTGAATGTGGTGCGTTTCAACCGCTTAATTACAAGTTTGTCTTATGATTCCCAATTCATTCTGATCACTCACAACAAAAAAACAATGGAAATTGGAGACCTTTTGTATGGAGTTACCATGGAAGAACCGGGTATTTCCAAAACTGTTTCGGTAGAATTCAATGAAGCATCCCGCTTAATTGCGTGATTTGTAAAACATAAATAAATTTGAATTATATGTTCAATTGTTGAACATAGGAAGCAACTAATCTGCCTGGGACAAACAAAAAATACACATCATAACCTAATTAATTCAACACAAAACAATGCAAATAAAAATATTTGAAGGATTTGAAGATTTTGCCAAAGCCTTTAATGAAGAAGAAAGTAAAGACGTCTCAGCTACAGTTCAGGAAATCCTGGCAAGTGTGCGTAAAAATGGAGATGCGGCCCTGCGTGAATATACAGAACGTTTTGATCCAGTAGTTCCGGAATCCTGGCTGGTACCAAAGTCTGAACTGGAAAAAGCACTTGAAGGACTGGATCATGATCTTTTTCACATTTTGGAAGAAGCGGCTGATAATATCATGTTTTTTCATGACAAGCAGAAAACCGACAGCCAGCTGGAATTTAGTCCGGATGGCACTGTATTGGGTTGGAAAGTTACACCTGTCGATAGTGTAGGCATATATATTCCTGGCGGCAGAGCGGTTTATCCTTCAACATTGCTGATGAACGTTATTCCCGCTCAAGTTGCAGGAGTATCCAGAATAGCGATGGTGTCGCCACCAGGACCTTCCGGATTACCGCACAAGTTAGTGATGGCAAGCGCTGCGTTGATGGGACTTGAAGAGCTTTATGCAGTCGGCGGTGCGCAGTCAATCGGAGCATTGGCTTATGGTACAGAATCGATTCAGCAGGTTGTCAAAATTACAGGCCCCGGAAATGCTTATGTTGCTGAAGCAAAGCGACAGGTTTACGGCACTGTCGGTATCGACTCATTTGCAGGACCGAGTGAAATTATGATTATCTGTGACCGTCAGGACATTCCTGTGGAATACCTTGTTCGTGATCTGTTATCACAGGCTGAGCATGATCCTGACGCAGGGGCTATCCTGGTTACAACTTCCTCTAAACAAGCTGAAGATGTTGCAAAACGACTCAAAAATCTGATCCCAACTTTAGCACGACGTGAAATAATTGAGGCATCTTTTGCAAACCGCTCAGCCATTATTGTGGCACAGGATCTGGAAGAAATTTTTGAAGCAGTTAATGAAATTGCACCGGAACATTTGGAAGTGCTGACAAAACAGCCTTTTGAAGACCTGCACCGTATTCGAAATGCAGGTGCAATATTTTTAGGACCGAACACGCCGGAAGCTGTTGGAGATTATTTTGCAGGTCCCAATCACACTTTACCGACTTCAGGCTGTGCCAAGTTTTCATCACCGCTTGGAGTACAGGATTTTGTTAAAACAAGTTCTGTCATCAGTTATTCTGCAGAGAGGCTGCAGCGTCAGGGTGAGCAAATCATCCGTTTTGCTGAGGAAGAAGAATTATTTTCCCACGCAGAGTCAATACGAGTACGTTTGGAAAATATTTAAGATTCAGAAATTTTTCTGAGCCTAATTGGATGCTATTTTAGCTGGGTCTTCTTTTTGTGTTTTAAGTTCCTGCTCTCTGCGCGCAATACGCAGGCCGTCTTTTTTACCCTGAGAAAAAGCAAAATGCGCCGTAACACCAATCACGGTTCCAATGGCGACTACATGTAATGTAAAGAGCATCACGTTAATAAATGCAGATAGAGACTGGGAAAGACAGCGTGCTGCCGTAAAATGCTATTGGATTAATTATAGCTGAACTGATCAAATAAAATAAGATGACTCCTACCAAAGGAGACCAGTCGGTACGTGTTCTGGGAAGATAACGCTGCAGTGGAGTAATCAGAGGATCGGCAAGAACATGAATGATCCGCACCAGCGGATTATTTAAAGACGGATTCACTAATCCCAGGATAAACCAGGCAATCAGCACAAACATACAAAAAAACAACAAGCTTTGCACTACTATACTTGTACCCTGCAGCAAGTGACCTCCGCTCTGCAGCAGTAAACCGGCTGCGTCTGACTGTCCCTGAATAAACAAGCTCAGTGAACGTATCTCTGCCGGAATGACTATCTGGGCAAATATCACCACCAGAATTGAGGCATAGGAGCTGAAATGAGCCATCATGACCGGCATCCGCTGTTCGCACCAAACCCATAAGGGGCGTGTAACTCTCCCTATCCACTGCACAATCTGATTATGCGGATCTGCGCTGACCCATGTCATAACCACTGCGGCGATGATGATCCATTTGTAAACAAACAGTCCGAAGCAGGTTGCTCCGGCCAGCCATTCAAGAAATTGGACCATTACTTTTGCCGCTTTTCAAATCTTTTACGGGAGTGAAAGATTCCCCGCAACCGCATTGATGACCAGTTTTCAACTGCTCAAAGACAAAACCCTGTTCAACCAGATTTTTGTCTGAAAAATCAATCTTTAACGGTCCTAAAATATCAGTAAGTGCTTCACGGTCAACGACAACTGAAACTTTCTTAGAAAGAATTTGTACGTCATTTGGACCTACCTCTTCGCGGGTACTGGATTCCAGTTCATATTTCCAACCGGAACATCCTCCTGGACGTGCACCGATGCGTAAAAAAGTGTCTTCCAAACTTGAACCTTCTGCTTCACATGCTTCTTTAAAAACCTGTGCTGCCCGTTCAGTAAGAATGACTTCAGGAAGCACATTTTCTGTTTCCGTAATCATATTGTTCTCTCAGAATAATAATTAACTAGACTGATAATGAGGGATAGCAGAATCAACACTACTTGACCAACCATGTATGCCGTCAGAAATATTATACACTTGTTGGAAGCCCTGAGCAGCAAAATACTGTGCGGCCTGCCGGCTGCGTTCACCAACATGGCAAATAAACATCATTGCTGTATCTTGATCCCATGTGTCCAGCATTTCCTCTACCAGTTCCTGATCAAGCAGGACGGAATTTTCCAGGCAAGCAGCTTCCCGCTCCTGAGGTGTACGTACATCCAAAATCCGAATATCAGGATTTTCCTTCAAAATCACTGATGCTTCCAGAGCTGCTACTTCCCGCACTTCTGCAGGAGGTGGAGGCGGTGTGATTTTCATCTCCGGAAATGCTTCATTCAGCAATTCTCCGAGTTCACCGTTATTTGACATTTCTTCAATAACATCTGAACCACCGACAAATTCTTTGTTGATGTAAAGTTGAGGGATCGTCTGCCAGTTTGCGTAATCCTTGATTCCCTGCCGAATACCTTCATCAGAGAGCACGTTGAATGATTTAAAAGGGACTTTCCATGAATTTAAAATATTTGTGACTTTTCCGGAAAAACCACACTGAGGGGATTCCGGTGTGCCTTTCATAAATAAAAATACAGGGTTGCCGCTGAGCATTTGCTCAATCTGAGATTGTGGATCAGTTCCGGCACTTCCGGTGCTTTCCACATTGGGAGAAATTACTTTGAATTGCATAACCTTACACCGATTGATCGTTTAAAAATTTGAAGATTATCTGAAACGTGAGTGAAAACACAATTTGTTTATTTCAGTAAGCATCTGAACAGTCCCTAAAGAAACCGCACCAAATTAGTACTGATTGAATTATATTACTGGAAATGAGTGTTTAAGTCAAACACAAATGCCCGCGGCACAGTTCCAGCTTTGCTTGTGGGTTAAATTAAAGTACGAGTTTTGCAAAGCTCTTTTTAATATTCTCCAGCTAGTTTTTTCGCATTTTATATTCATGGACACAACCAGTATCATTCCGATTTCCGGAGACCATTTTGAGGATTTTATGTTGCTCACTAATCCGGAGCACAAATCCTCAAGAACAAAACAGGCCTGGCAGGCATTACGGCAGCAGATTCAGGCGCATGTACCAAGTTCACTCAGCGTAGATCTGAACCGAATTTGTGTCGATACGATCAGGATGGAATTACTCATTTTCCCTGTTGTTGAACATTGGAAACGTCCGTTGACAAATGCTGAGTGGGCACATATTGAAAATGAGGCTAAACAACTTGAGCAGCAAATGGAGAAGTTGCGTAAGTTATCCAGCCTCGTGCGTAAAAAAGATCCACTCTCTTTTCCTGAGCTTGCACCATTATTCAATAAATTATTTGAGCACAATCAGGAGTTACGCCAAAACTGGAGCACTTTCAAAAGTGCGTGGTCGGACTACAAAAAGGATTGGCAGCAGTTCCAAACTAAAAAAAAGCTGTTACTCAGAAACAAGCAAAAACCTGCCAAATCACCAGCAGAGACTTTCCAAGAAAACAATACTGCAGACAAGGAAATTGAACCGCCGATGTCACCGCCAATGTTTTCGCGTGACCGCTGGCATGCTCTGCGAATCAGTTCAAAAGCACTTGAAATAGAAGTCCTGCACCAGTGCCAGCGTTTTCGGGATGGAACCATGCAGGATGCGGAAGACTTAAATGATGAGACGCATCCTGGGGTAAAATTTCTTGTGGAAGAACTGCGTAAAATATATCTTAAAACACACGGATTTGAGTTAATTGAAAGAGTAAAACTGGTTCAGCAACGTAATGATCAGCTAATGCAGGAGTTACAGCCTTATTTCCCTGAACCGATTATTTCAGCGGAAATGAAGGCTGAAACAAAGTCTTCCTCTAAATTGCGAAATACATCAACAGACAAAAGTAAAAAAGATAAGTCTTCTGGTTCAAACTATTTGCGGAGAATTGTGCTGATTTTACTAATAATTTTCCTTGGCGTGTTTGTCATATTTTTAGTGCAGATGCAGGATCCATCTCCTGCTAAAAACATAATAAAACATTTAAAGTTTTTTCCAAAAAACAAAACTATGACCGCAAAAAGCTCAACCGGCAACAAACCGTCAGAGTTTAATATGGAAGATATGATGCAGGAATTTGGCTCCAATATACCTGTTCAGGAATCAAATGAACGTCTGAAAAAAATGCTCACTGCACCACCTGAAATTTTGGATAATATTGCCAATAGTATCCTCCAGGAAATAGGCAAAAACACAGTTTTTGTCTTCTCAGAGGCACAGACAATTTATCTCTTTTGGAAAGGCAAAGTGGAAAAATATGCCTCCCCGGAAGATTTGAAGAAAAAGCTCAAGCAACTCGAACAGAAATACAAGGATGTAGAATCGCTCTGGAAAGAGATGGGTGATAATGCTCCGGAAAAGATAAAAGTGATTCCGGATGTTCTTGACGGTAAATCGACTTATGCTCTGGAAATGTTGGATGAAAACGGTGATCCGTTAAAAGCATACATGACTGAAGAGGGAGTTCTGCTACGATTGAGTAACGGTCAGCTTTTAGACAAACCGCTCACGCCTCATCAAGCTGCTCAGAAAATTTCCGAATTATGAAATCTCCCGTAAATTTTTCTCAGACTACTGCTTTTGTAAACGCAGTCTGATCTGTATAATAGTTAAATTACTTTAGCCGCTTTATTTTTTAAAATATTTTTAGTACGCCATAAAATGGAATTTCTCAAATATCATGCACTCGGCAATGATTATCTGGTTCTCACTTCCGGAACTCCGCAGTCTGCGGAAACAGAACTGACTGCTGAACAGGTTCGTAAAATCTGTCACCGTAATTTTGGTCTTGGTTCCGATGGGATTTTAGTCGGTGGAAAAGACAGTTCCGGAAAAGGCTTTGAACTGACTATCTTTAATCCGGACGGTAGTAAGGCAGAAAAAAGCGGAAACGGTCTGCGGATATTCGCACGTTCGCTCTGGGATCGAAAAATGGTAGACGAGTCGCCTTTTCAAATCATGACTTCAGGAGGGCTTGTCAGTGCGCAGGTAGCAAGTTCAGGAAAATCTGTGACCGTGGAAATGGGCAGAGTCAGTT
The DNA here is from genome assembly GCA_018645085.1 of Deltaproteobacteria bacterium. GTDB lineage: Bacteria > SAR324 > SAR324 > SAR324 > NAC60-12 > Arctic96AD-7. Next base: position 2,696 of record JABGPG010000096.1, on the reverse strand, counting down.
TTCAAAGTGAGGACATTCCGGTGAGCGGAAAAAGCCGGGAAGTTCTGAACGAAACCCTGGAAATAAATGGTGAAGAAATAACATTCTGCGCCGCGACCATAGGCAATCCGCACTGCATAGTGCTTAATCAAAATGTTTCTGCGCAATCAGCCGGACGTCTTGGACCTTTGCTCGAAACACACCCGAACTTTCCAAACCGTACAAATGTTCAATTTTTGGAGGTAGTGAACCGCCAAACAATCCGGATTGAAATCTGGGAACGTGGCGCCGGTTACACATTAGCTTCCGGAAGCAGCAGCAGTGCGGCAGCAGCAGTGGCACATCGGCTGGGTTTATGTGATGCGGAAATTGCGGTTTTAATGCCGGGTGGTCAAATCGACATCACAATTAGTGATAATTATGAGATCACCATGAAAGGTTCGGTCACTCGGATAGGCAAAATGATACTTGATTTAGAGTGCCTGGATTTCGAGATTCCCGCATGATCGACAGTTTATTCGGCGTCTTGACCATAGGTTTCCTCCTCGGAGCGCCGGCAGGAATAACTCCGGGTCCAATGTTGGTGCTGATCATTTCCGAAACATTTCGTCACGGAATCCGCGCAGGCGCAAAAGTAGCGTTTATTCCTCTGTTGACAGACTTACCGGTTGTGTTGGTTTCCGGGTTTTTATTTGCAAAACTCTCAAATGTGGATTTTCTGCTCGGCGTAATTTCACTGTCCGGCGCAGTTTTTCTCACCTACCTGGGCAGCAGAAGTATCAAAATCGCCAGCGCCGAAATTCCGGATTTTACTCCCAAACCTCTCCGTTTGCGTGAGTTAATGCTCGCAAACCTGGCAAATCCCAATCCATACCTTTTTTGGTTTACTGTTGGCGCGCCGCTGATGGTGCGTTCCTTTCAGCAGAGTGTGAGCTTAGGCACCGCATTCCTCTTCAGTTTTTATCTTGGTCTGGTTGGAGTAAAATTTTTGCTGGCAATCGCGGCAGGAAAATCCAGAAGTTTTTTGCAGGGAATTTGGTACAGGCGTATCATGCAGTTCCTCGGTTTTGCATTAATTGGTTTTGCGCTTTTTCTGCTACGGGACGGACTTATTCTGCTTGGTCTTTAGCCGCAGGGATAATTTTTGCTAACTGACAATCCTAAATATTTGCTCGACTTAATGAGAAAGTGCTTATAGTATGCTAAAAAGAAGCTCTGCTTAACTCATGATGATCACTTAATTATTCTATAAATTTCCACACAGCTAAATTATGTCAATCAACATTTCCTCTTTACTGGAATCCAGAACTGCCTGTGAAAAAGCGGATGCGGCGGACCCTTTAGCTAACCGGCGGGAAGAATTTCACCTGCCACAGGGTCTGATTTATTTGGATGGAAACTCTCTGGGTCCAATGCCTAAAAAGGCACTTGAACATTTGGAGCAGGCCATCCGTAACGAATGGGCTGAAGAGCTGATCAGCAGTTGGAACAACGCTGGTTGGTGGGAGTTACCGCAAACTCTGGGGGAAATGATTGCACCTGTTGTTGGGGCTGCTTCCGGACAGCTAATTGTTTCCGACTCAACTTCATTGAATTTGTACAAAACCGTCCATGCCGCATTAGGTTTGCGTCCGGAACGAACAGTAATTATTTCCGAAGCAGACAGTTTTCCAACCGATCTTTATATCCTCGAAGGAGTCACATCAACTCAGCAAAACATACAAAGACGTTTGGTGGGCGTAGATGGAGATTCCCTCGATGAGTTGCTTGACGAGAATGTTGCGGTGGTTACTTTATCACATGTAAATTTCCGTACAGGTGAACTCCTGCCGATAGAGGAACTTGTCAAAAAAACGCACGATGCAGGAGCCTTATTTATCCTCGATACCTGCCACAGTGCTGGAGTTTTACCAGTGGAACTTGACAAATGGGGTGTGGATTTTGCGGTTGGCTGCACTTATAAATATCTTAACGGAGGTCCTGGTTCTCCCGCGTTTGTGTATGTTGCAAAGCGGCACCAGCAAGCAGCCGTAAATCCTCTTTCCGGTTGGTGGGGACACGCGCGTCCTTTTGCATTTGAAAAAGATTTCCAGGCAGCTGAAGGTATTATACGTTTCCAGACAGGAACCCAGCCTGTATTATCACTCAGAGGACTCCAAGCCGGACTTGAAATTGCGCAAGCGGTTGATCAAAAACTGGTACGTCAAAAGAGCCAGCGCCTGACTCAACTTTTTCTAGAGCTGGTAGAAAGCAGATGCGGTGAATATGGTGTGACTCTTCAAAGCCCAACTGATCCGGAAAAAAGAGGTTCACAGGTTGCTCTTCATTGTTTAAATGGGTTTGCCGTAATTCAGGCTCTTATTGCCAGAAAAATAATTGCAGATTTTAGAGCGCCCGGCATCATGCGCTTTGGCTTTGCTCCACTTTATTTACGCTACACAGACGTCTGGGATGCAGCCGAAGCTTTGACAGATGTACTCAAAACTGAAGAATGGCGTGAAGAACGTTTCCAACAAAAACACGAAGTCACCTGATTAAAATGGAATTAAATTATTCGCAGTTTGGACAAAACAAAGCGTGCCCAACCTACAAAAATCAAAAATAAACGATTTATAATACTGTAAACAATTGATATTAAATGATAAACACAGTTAATTTTCTGTCTACGTAAATTTACTAATATCATTCAGAACAAAGCCGTGGGAAAGTATAACACA
>JABGPG010000086.1 GCA_018645085.1 Deltaproteobacteria bacterium | reverse complement strand
AATCATAACAACTCAAAACATCCAGATATACTGCATTGTAAACTGATTTGCCTGATACGCTTTTGTTGCATCATTTGAAGACTGTTTTATTTGTTTCAAATCTCCACCCACTATTGTGGAGTTACTGAAAGAGTATTTACAATTAAGTGACATTTCATCTTTTTTGTTCTGCAAAACCACATTTGTGGCAGGATCAGCATTTGCGTACTGTTGATTCATGTTTTGATAATTTAAACCAAAAACCCACGGTGTCCATGAATACGACACGCCTGCATCCAGCACAGTCGTCTGATAATCCTTGCTCGAATCCTTTAAAGCAGTCGACTTTGAATCCAAGCGTCCCTGAAAACGAAATTCATCCCAGCGTGATTTTGCACCTAAAGATATCAGTGTCAAATTTCCATCCTCCGAATCTGTAGTTACTTTGTTCTGACTATCCAACTGTATTTTCAAGGATCCAGAAAATTGTCTGCCCCAGCTTTTTTTTGCGGAAATAAAGAGAAACAGAGATTGTACATCTTCACTGAATTCCCCCGCTTTGTAAGGATTCGTAGGATTCGCCTCCTTGAGGCTGATCACGCTCTGTCCCAAACCGCTGCTGAAATCAAGACTCAACAGGTTTTTATGTCTGTACTCCGTACCGAACTGCCTGAACAAAACTTCTTCCGCGACCAGACTACGATTCTGATGCCGGTCAAATTTGAGCACAGCATTTAAGGAAACAGCGGATTCATCATTTATTTCAAATGCATATGCACCCGATAACAACAAATCATTTTTTGCTGCACTTGTCTTTGTGTTAGCTTCCTGAACACTGAGCATATTATCGCTGTTCGTTTGTCCGAACATTATCACTCCGTTTAAAGGCGGTGGAGCTTTGCTCTTCTTCGCAGGAGGTTCATAGCTTACAATAAATTCTTCTTCACGTTCGCCCGTTTTTGTCTGCACAAAAATAGTAAAAAGATTCTTGCCCTGTTTTAAAAAATATGGAATCTCATACTCTGCCCAGTCCGCATCCTTTGAAATCATTTGCGCAAAACCGTTAACTTTAACCACCAACAACGGACTGAAAGCGCTGACCTGAAAACGGAACCAGCCTTCTGCCCTGCTCTCCTTGCCGGGAGAGGTACGGAAAATCAAGATCTTTTGCGCTGACTCTGTATTTTCTTCGTTTTCATTCGTTTGCGCTTCCAGAGAAGTTCCCAAAAAAACCAAAACCCAGAGTAAAATAATGGTCCTTAAACACAAATTAAACATGGTTCTCTTAACCTGCTCTAGGATCAGGGAAAAATTTTCTGGTTCGTTCTTTTTTAACTGGACGGGTAAAGATCAGTTCTACCCTCCGGTTTGCTTTGCGTGCATCACGCAGTTCTTTTCCGCTCTTAGCTTCACCTTCATTGTCAAGATAAGGTGATTTAGGACGAGTATCAGCATATCCGGAAATAGCAATACGTTCCGGATTAAAGCCCACATTTTCCATCATCAGTGTGGCGACATTTGTGGCACGCATTGTACTCAGTTCCCAGTTATTTTTAAATTTCCCTTTTTTTCTAAGTGGTACATCATCAGTATGTCCATCCACCCTGATGGCGTCACCTTCAAGTTCATAACGGTTTCTGATTTCATTCAGAAAATTACTGAGTTGTGTTACAACTTCCGGAGAAATTTGCGCACCGCCGCTGTGAAACAGGAAACTCGACGGCAGCGAGAGAATACAACGTGATTTGCTGGCATTTAACTCAAACGAAGAAAAGGCTGCATTTTCACGCAGAAAACGGTTTATCCCACTGCAATCCTTCATTTCCTGAGCGCCGATAATAGTATTGACCTGTTTAGTAGTCCTGCCGGCTTCCGCGTTTATGACTGCATCATCCATTTGCACAACCAGAGTGCGTGTCGCATACAAAGGGACTTCATCCTGGATGATTTCCATTTCCAATGTACCTTTTTCCGTGTAAGGAGAAATCATAATCGTTGAACCATCAATGAAACGGAAATCCTGCTTCTCCTTGGCTGTTCCCGCAAACTTGAGCGGAATTTCAGTTTTCACTCCACTGATCGGTGAAATATGCGCAGTGATGTTTGAAATACCTTTGTAAAGATCCCGGCGTTCTATTTCAAAATTGACTGTCGGCAAGGGTTCATCATCCTCAATAATTATGCTCATTGATACAAAATTTCCGCGTTCGACGTCACCACGAAGTTTTCCTATCTGCACCAATATCTCTTCCGGATCTTCATACAGTTCATCATTAATTACACACAGCGGAAATGTAGTCTCTGCATTACCTTCTAGGATCATGGCAACTTCTGTTCCAATCACATAATCGAACTCCTGCATCTCTTCAGTGATGCGAGTCAATCCTGCACTGGTACAGAGTTCCGGAGAAACCGGACCCCTCCTCGCATTTCCCGCGAAAAAAAGAGGTATCCGTAAATCCTCCTCAACCTTTTCGTTGATCAACACTACCACATTCAAAACACCGTTAGCTTCATCTACTTTGCCTTTGGCCATGCTTTCGATTAAAATCTGCGTTTTGTAGAGCGAAGTTTGTTTTTGACCAATCAGTTTTTCCAGTTTTTCCGTAAATAGTGCCTTATTTTCAAAAAACATCGTTTTCATTGAGTTCAGACTGTTGACAGTATTAGTCGGCAGTCTGTCTTTTAAGGAACTGATTGTTTTTTCGCTGACGATGAATCCAGTTTTAAGGTCAACCTGTGGTTTATTAAACAGCGACAAATAGACAAAGAAACAAAACAACAGCGTAATCAAGTCTGCGAATGTCAGCATCCAACGCACCTCTTGTGACTTTTTATTCTTTCCTCCAATCATCTTTTATTTTCAACGAATTACGGATAAAAATTAAATTTGTTCTGCCGGCAACCAGAAGTTAAATACTGAGTTACATGAAACGTTATTCATCATCCATACTGTTGATCAAATTCATCCCGCTTGTGAGGGAGGAACATTTGGAGTTCCTGAAGAATTGTGTACGGTGCTTCACGACGTGCAATACGGTGCACACTTTCACGAATCATTTCCAGCAAAATCAGATTTGACTCTTTCAACTGCTTTCGTTTGGAAGCAATCGGTAATAAAATCATGTTGGACAGAATAACACCGTAAAGCGTGGTCAACATTGCAATTGACATGGCCTGCATAACAGAACGGATACTTCCTGTTTCTGCTAACATCAGCACCAGACCAACAATTGTTCCAACCATACCGAATGCAGGTGCGGCGGTTGCCATGAAATCCATAATTTCAATTTCTTCATCAGCACGCTGTTCATACATTGCCACTTCGGATTTTAATATTTGATGCAGCGATTCTTCTTCGACTTGTTCTCGCACTATCAATCCCTCTATCCAGCGTCGCATAAAAGGATTTTTCAGATTGTTGAGATCATCATTGGTTATCCTTTTTCCGCTGTAACGCTTTTCCGCAATAATCTTGGATTGATCATATATTTCCTGAGTTGCTTCTTCAGCCATATCCGCTGAAAAAACCTTTGGAATGCTGCCAAAACTTCGTAGTGTCTTACGGTAAGGAAAAGCAATAAAAGTTGCAGAAACGGTTCCACCCATTACAATGAACATCGATTTCAAATCAAAAAATCGTAAAATCTGTATCAAATATTTGTTATATGAATCAGCGTCTCCGGAACTCTCCAGCCAGAGGGCAATATTAGAAAACTCTGCCGGCCACAGAATTCCGGAAAGAATGAAAACTGCTCCTGCTATAAAGCCGAAAGATGTACCTAATTTGTCTGCACTTGTTTGTTTCATGACTCCTTTTTATGCCAAATTTTAGCCAGTTCCAGATGCACATGTTTCATAAAAACGTTACGGTGCAGATCCCTGAGTTGTTCTATCCGCTCCTTGTCGGCTTCATCTTCTTCACGTTGTTTATCAAAACCCTGCAGTTGTTCCTGATAATACTGTCGTGTCTCTTCAGTATATTCTTTCATTATTTTTTCAGTTACCGAAGAATCTGTATCAAGCAGTAAATACGGAACAGAAACTTTTGCTCCTGTGCTTAGTCTGGAACGTTCAAAGCGTTCCATCACTCTGCCTACAAGTTCTTCATCGATCTCGGTGCTGCCCTGCAGTTCTTCAAAAGAAAGGCTGCGTTCACGAATTTGCTCCATGGACTCACCTGCGCTTTTGGCGAGGTCCGGATTTTTCTTTTTAAGCTCTCCTGTGCTTTCAAGAATATTTTTCCATTGTTCCGCACTTACCTGCCCTGATAGCTCGCCGATACGTCCCAGTCCATCAAAAGAGACAGGCAGTTTTTTTGCGGTAACAGCGAGTTCCTCTGCTAAATTTTCTAAATCGCTTGGAGAAACGCTCACATTCTTCATCGACAGGACAACTGCTAAAGCGTCTTCAACAGGAAGTTCCTTGAGAATACTTGCCATATCTCCTGGATCCATTTGACTGAAAACCATGGCTTGCTGAGCAGGTTCAATTTGCTGAAGAAGATTAACACGAAGTTTTGCCGGCATCTTGCGCACAAAACCAAAATAATCAATTTTTTCTTCTTCGTCGCCTGCTTCCGCCTCATCTTCAGGAAGTTCCAGTTGCTCTTCCTCTTCCTCCTCTTCTGGTGCCATACTTTCAATTGCGGTGGCAACTTTACCTAATGTACCAAGTAGCGGATGTTCTTTTTCATCTTTTTCACGTGTGCTACGTGAGACAAAGAAAAACAATGCCAGAGTCAGCAGCAGTAAAACTCCGAGTGTGCCTATAATGCCCCATTGCGCAGGTGTGATCGCGTCCGTACCTTCAGGAACATATTCCGGAATCAACTGATCTACTCCGAGCATCTCATAACCTGCAGGAAATTCTGCACTGATTTCCGCCGCCAGTTTCAATTTTTCCTGTGCCGCAACGGGTTCATCACGATTCAAATCCGATCTTGCATCTACGAGCAATTTTACATATTCAACAAGTTTTGCGGAAAAATCAGGACGTTCAATCTGTAATTTTTCCAGCACGATCGACTGCTCAAAACGATCCTGTGCGTTAAGTTCAGCTATTTCTGAGCGGATTCTCGCTTCAACTTGATTCAAATTAACTGACTTGTTAACTGTTAAATTTATAATGCGGTAATTTAACAGTTCCTGTACATCTCTATCTTCTGTCTTTATTTTGACTCCTGGTATCAGCTCACTGTCTTTTTCAACAGGGTTGTTATCGAGTACAGAATGCAGTATCACTGAAACATCAATATAATCCTCACGCAGTGTTTTTCTGAGTATTTTGTGTATACGTTCCCGAATTTCAGGTTCAGCACGGGTGCGGTTAATTATTTCAGCTTGTAATATATTGATATTAAATAATATTAATACAATAACGCATCCAACAATACTAAATATATATTTGTTCAATAGTCGAAAATTATTCATGGACAAGATATTATTAAATTCATAAAAAAAAGACATTAACAAAAATAGTAATAAATATGAAAATTTGTACATCGCATTAAATACACTTTAATCAACCAATAGTCAAGTATTAATACGGCTATTTAAACTGGTTTTTATGACTGAATTTAGTCGATTATCTTAACACTTATGAGTTAAATATTAAAAGAATTTAAAAGGATTTTTAATAATCTTTGCTTATGTCTATCTTCAAAATAACTTCTCAGCATGCTAGACATATTACTGTTTATGTCTGCAGTTCATCTTTTTTTTCAAACTTCCGCATAGATATACGTTGCAAAATGAGAGTAAGCGAGTTAGTCTGGGTTTGTTCTTATCTTGCAAAACTAATAATTTTCTTTGAAGTCTTTTTTCTAAAACCAGAAAAGCTCAGAACATACTAAATAATATGCAGATGCTTAAATATTTCATTGTCAGCTTTGCACTTCTTTCCCTCATTTTATCAGGTTGCGGTTCCAAAAGTCCGGAACCTCAGGTCATTGAAGAGAAAGAGGAAGTTGAAGTTACTCCGGAAGCAGAAGAGAAAACGGAAGTTGAAGTAGATAAAGATGATGAGGAAATACTGGACTTAGTACATGTTAAGAAAATTGAGGAAGAGGAACGTAAACAGGAAGAAATAGCGGCAGAATTTTTAGCACAGGAGGCTGCTTTGAAAGCTGCTGAAGCAAAAGCCGCAGCGGAAGCCGAAGCTCAAGAAAAACTGTTGGCACAAACTGAGCAGCAAACCGCGGAAACAACTCAAGCAGAAGCTTCAGCAAGTGATCCCGGTTCCGCAGAAAAAATACAGCCGACGACTAAAGAGGTTTCAACTGAACTCTCTCAGGAAATTTTAACTTCCGCAACACAGGAAGTTAACGCGGAGAGTTCAAGCGATGATTCACAAAAAGTTGCTCAAGATAATACAAAAGAAACTGCTCAAGAGCTAATTCCGGAAGCCTCCTCTACGGAGCCGGAGCTATCAGCCGACACTACAACTGCTAACATTCAGGAAACAGTAAAAGCTGCTGTCACTGTAAGTTCTGCAGATACTATTGCAGCAGATGAATCTCAAGTAACTCAAGTAGACAAACCCGCAGCAGTGGCAGTTATCGTAGCACCGGAGCAGGACGACAGCCCACCGATGTTTATGCCGATTTCCAGATTAGCCCTTGTTTCTGCTCTCAAATTAGTTGCCTGTAAAAATGTGCCTGCAAAAATGGAAGATGTGCATCAGCGACTGCTCAAAACAAAAGATTTGAACATTGCTGACAGGAGTCTGCGTGACGATAATAATGACCGTTTAATGCCGGTGATTCACTTCGACTTTGATCAGATAACAATAAAATCCGATTATCAAAAACTTATACGACAGCAGAGTGCATGTGTGATGAAGGCCCTGGAGGCACGAGGTGATATGATTGTGCAGATTGAAGGTCATGCAGATGAGCGTGGTAGTGATGAGTACAACCTTGCTTTGGGGCATCGCCGGGCCAATGCGATTGCTAACTCAATCATGGCGTACCTTCCCAACTCAAAACTTGCTCGTATCCTCAGTTATGGTGAAGAATTTCCGCTCGACAGTAATTCCGGCAAAAGTGCCTGGGACAAAAACAGGAGAGTAGAATTTACTTTACTGCTCAAACCATAAACAGCTGAATGGATTTTTTAGCTCTCCCATTTACTACAGATTTCAGTAGTATTGCCTTCAGTGTGCTTGCGGTACTTTTCGGTTGTTCTGTAGTTGTCTGGATCACGCTGTTTATCAAGTTTTTCAGCCTCATTCGGGTGAAATACCTGCAGTCCCGTGCCTTAAAGTATCTGGAAAGTTCGAAACGCGTGGATGAGCTTCGCTTGCTCTTTAGCAAGATGCCGAAAAATCCACTCCAGGAAATGTTCACCCTGGGAGACCGTGAACTAAAACAGTTCCTGAAAGCTAATCCTGAATCAGATTACGGTCACCGCAGAGAATTGATGGACAGGCTGGAGCGCATGCTTGAAGCCCGTATTTTGATGGCTGAGAAAGATTTAAACGCTGGACAGGCCCTGCTTGCCACTATCGGTGTCACTTCACCGTTCATTGGTTTATTTGGTACAGTAATTGGGGTCATCAACACTTTCCTGAGCATTTCTGAACTCAATTCTGTTGAACTGTCTGTCATCAGTCCAGGCATTGCTGAGGCACTGGTTGCGACTGCCGCGGGGCTTTTCGCAGCGATTCCAGCGACTTTAGGTTATAATTTATTTCGTGCAACAATCCGTGGTATGACTGAGACAATGGACTATTTCGCGCTACAACTGCTGCACCACCTCCAACAACAATTATTACCTAAAAAATGAGAAAATTTAGACATGCCCGTCGACTGCGTGGGGAATTGATGTCTGAAATCAACATCACACCTTTTGTTGATGTGTTGCTGGTACTTCTCGTTTCCTTTCTCATTTCAGCACCACTGTTGACACTTTCACTTCCTATTCAACTGCCGAAAGGTAAACTGGAAGCTCGTCTTCCGGATTACAAAGAATCAATACTGGCCGTTGTTAATAAAGAAATGCAGATTGCTATTCGTGATGAGGTTTACTCTCTCAAAAGCCTGTCAGTATCTTTGACAAATAATTCAAAACTTTGGGAACAGAAACTGCCTGTATACTTACAAATGGATGAACAGGTGCCTTATGGAATTTTGATGGAACTGATGCTGTTATTCAAAAACGCGGGGTTCCAACAGGTCGGACTCGTTTTTAAAAAAGATTCCCAGTAAATTTTTCACCGACCGGCAGAAAGATAAAACAGCCTCCACACTGATATACCCGATGAAAATAATGATGATTGCCGGAGAAGTTTCCGGAGATGTTCATGGAGCAGGTTTGATCCGTTGTTTAAGACAGAACAATGACAATATCGATTTTTTCGGCATCGGCGGTTTGAAGATGTTAAGAGAAAATTTTCGTCCGTATTACATGCTGGATACTTTGCAGACGCATGGATTAGTTGAAGTTGTACGGCATCTTCCCCGGCTGTACCAGACACTCTGGAGAATGCGTGATGCGCTGGAGGAGGAACATCCGGACGTCTTGATCCTGATTGATTATCCTGGATTCAACCTCAAACTCGCAGCCTATGCAAAAGCAAAAGGAATACCGGTAATTTTTTTCAACAGTCCTCAAATCTGGGCCTGGCGAAAAGGCCGATTAAAAACCATCAAACGTGTGGTGGACAAAATGATTGTGCTTTTTCCTTTTGAAGAAGTAATTTATCAACAGGCGGGAGTTGATGTAAGTTGGGTTGGACATCCGCTGCTGGATCAAATAAGTAATGAAATAGACAACACGTCATTTCTCAAACAGTACGGACTGCAGAACGACATACCGCTGTTAGCGATTGCACCAGGCAGCCGGCCGAGTGAAATGAGAAGGCATTTACCGACTCTGCTGAAGAGCCTGCCGCATATTCAAGAGCAAGTCGGTGAGATCAACTGCATTATGCCTGTTGCCGAATCACTTGACTTAAATGAAGTTAAAGAGTTAATTGAATCCTCAATTGTTCCTGTCACTTTGATTGCGGAACAGTTTATTGAAACTATCCAAGCCTGTGATGCTGCAGTTGTTGCCTCCGGAACAGCTTCATTGCAAACCGGACTTGCATTAAAACCTTTTGCCATAGTTTATCAGGTAGCTCCGCTTACTTTCCGGATCGCACGTTATCTGGCAGATACAAAATTTATTGGACTGGTCAACATATTAGCAGAAAAAGAAATTGTACCTGAATTATTACAAAATGACTTCACTGCCGAAAAAGTAGCGGAAACGGCAGTTCGACTCTTGCAGGATAAAGACTATCGTGAAAGAATGATCAGCGAATTACAAAATATCCGTGCAAAACTCGGAGAACCTGGAGCATATGAAAAAGCAGCTAGATGTATTGAAAACACCTTCTTTAATTGCTAAACGCTGTAAGACAAGAAACAAAAACTGAAACCGGAAAAATAATAATTCTATAAATCAATGAATAGCACCAATATTTCACTGGAAACAAAAAATATCGCTCACCACCTGACTCAGACTTTGTCTGCAGTAGAAGCCGTCAAACAATTGTTTGAAGGGCAAATGGGCATTGATCAGGCTGTTGTACGGCAGTTATTAAATGCCGCACTGCACCGTGGAGGAGATTTTGCTGATATCCACTTTGAGTACAGTACCCGAAATTCAGTGGTCATGGAAGATGGTATTATCAAGAATTCTGCTGTCGCTGTGGTCTCAGGAGTTGGCATTAGAGTAGTGCAGAATGATCAAACAGGATATGCCTACAGTGAAGATTTCGAGTTAAAACCCATGCTGCATGCGGCACGAACTGCTGCGGCCATTGCGTCCAGTGGTGAAGTTTCGCTGGCGGAAGGTTTCCGCTTTAACGAACTTGTACCGAAAAATTATTATCCTGTTCTTGAAACAGTTACTGATCTGGAACTTGTCCAAAAAATTGAAATACTCAAACGTACGGAAGCAGTTGCCAAAGACTACGATGAGAGAATTAATCGAGTAACAGTAGCCATGATGGATGCTCTCAATCTGACACAGGTTGTGACTTCAGACGGCGACATTTTACGGGACACACGTCCAATGTTCAGGATGAATGTACATTGCGTTTCCCAGGATGGAGACAATATTCAAAATGGCTCTTCCGGAATTGGAGGACGAGTTGGTCTGGATTATTTAAAGCAGGCAGATCACGCACAAATTTTAGGAGAACGGGCTGCAGCTGAAGCAATTTTACTTTTAGGCGCAGAGCAGGCACCTTCAGGTTTACTACCTGTTATTTTAGGACCTGCGCAATCCGGAATATTGCTGCATGAAGCCGTAGGACATCCCTTGGAGGCAGATTTCAACCGCAAAGGAACTTCCGCATACAGTGGCAGGATTGGCGAAAAAGTCGCTTCTGATTTGTGTACAATTTATGATTCAGGAACTATAGCAAACGAACGTGGGGCGATAAATTTTGACGATGAAGGAATTCCTTCTGCTGAAAATTTACTAATCGAAAAAGGAATCCTGCGGAACTATATGCATGATCGGATCAGCGCTAAACACTTCCACACAAATCCCACCGGAAACGGCAGACGTGAATCCTATGCACATTATCCGATACCACGTATGACATCTACTTACCTCGCTAATGGTGAAGCTGATCCTGAGGAAATTATCAGTTCAGTTAAAAAAGGCGTTTATTGTCAAGAGTTCAGCGGAGGTCAGGTTGATATTTCAAACGGTGATTTTGTCTTCGTCCCGACTGTTGCATGGCTGGTGGAAGATGGTAAAAAAACCGTGCCGATAAAGAATTTCACCTTAATCGGTAACGGTCCGGATGCAATGTCAAAAATCAGTATGGTCGGTAACGATTTCGCAATGAGCGAAGGTATCTGGACTTGTGGAAAAGATGGTCAGAGTGTTCCAGTCGGAGTAGGGCTACCGACAGTGCTGGTTGCTGAAATGACTGTAGGAGGCATGTAAACACTTAATATAAAAAGATATTATTATAATTTATTTTTATACCTGCTCGCCTTTGGCTTCAGCTAAATTGGAAATTTCACAACTTAAGGCAGCTAGTTCGAGGCAGTCCAGAATATGTTCATCCAGCAACGGCTGATATTTTACTGCACCTGCTGGAACTGAACTTCCAGCTGTTCCAGTTAATTCATTTTTTTCTACAAACTGATCCAGTTGTTCTGCTAATTTAGTTGTTTGTGAAGTAATTTTATTTAGTTGGGTCGAAGCTTTTATCCAGTCTTTTGAATAACGTGCCATTTCAGCAAGTTTTTCAAAACTGGTATGCTTTTCACCCTCGTTCATACCTAATAGACTTCCGAATCCCAAAGAATTTGCTTTATCCGCCATACGCTCCATAAATGACTGCTTGCTTTTAAAGATCTCAAACAAATCAAACGTGATAATCTTTTCCTCGCCACCTGCTTTTACAGGTCGTTTCAGATCCTTTAAATGCAGTTCACGGCGTTTAATATCTTTCAATAACCTTCGTCTTAAGTTGTTCTGTGCCTCATAAGCACTTTCGTCGTCAAAATGAAATTTTTCCATTTTGTTTATTTCACGCATTACATTTTTGTATTTATGTTTAACTTTTGCTAATGCTTTCTCTTCTTTCTCAATTTTAGCAGGAGTCTCGCCTTTTTGTTTTACTTTGCGTTCCTCCTGCTTGCTGATAATAGTTTTTTTACGTAAAGCAACTCTGATCGGAAAAGAATCTTCAGTGAATTTCCAGGAGTTAAAAAAGACAATATCCACTTTCTCAAAGTCTGCGGCATTAAAGACGAAATCGCTTATATTTGCTTTTGCGAACTCATCATCTGCATGTTCCTTACGGAACTCCAGCAGTTTAGTTGAAAGATCACTTGTAGACATATACGAAAGTACCTTCCTGCTGAAATCAATATCAACCAAACCATCCTGTGTACGTTTATCAAGATCATCAACAATCATTACGTAAATCAGGCCCTTCATCAAATTGTCTAAAACCGCGACTCCAGTAATTTTCTCAATTGCTGTGCTGAGAATATAACCGATACCCAGATAGTATGATTTTTCGACCTGAGAAATTTTTTCATCCAGTTTAGTGACAAGTTCTTTGTACTTTAAAATCATTTCCCCTCTGCTGCGCAAAACAGCGTCGGTCACCGCCAACTTAACAAATTTTGGATTTTTTTCTCGTTCAGAGCATGATTGTTGAACTTCCTTGTAACGCTCAATAATTTTTGTCAGCCGCTCAGAATCAGCGGAATCAAGTTTGTCCTGCTCTAGTTCAGCCTTTCCCGGAACACGGAAAATCAGTTTGCTGCTGTTAGAATCAGGAGTTTTCCCTTTGGGAATATCACCTGGAAAATTCAAAATCCAGTCATATTTATCTTTTTTTTCTTCAGGATAACTGGTTTCTTCAATAGCAACTACTACATCTGCTTTTATTAAACGATTAACTAAAATCTTCATATAACGATTACGCAAATCCGGACTTAGAAGCAGCAAAATCAAATTTTCGTCTTCCGTACCTTCATCAGAGGTATCTTCGTGCTGTGCTAGTTCAACCATTTTCGTTTCACGCATCATCGAGGTGAAAATGCTTCATTTTTTCTTTGGTCAATATTTCACGGTCATCGAATGTTGCTTTGAGTTTAGCAGCACCTAATTTAAGCTGCTTATACTCATCTGTTCCCTCTACAAGCTTACCGTCAGGATCATAATTATCCATGAATTTCATATACTGTGCGGCGGACTGTAGGTCATTGAAGTAGATTTTGATCTGGAATAATAGTAAACAAACATTAATCATTACAGTACCTTTTAGATTGTCAAAAATAGGTACCCAAAGATCAACAACTTTGTTCAGGTTTGTTTCTGCAGCATCCCTTTCCTTGTTTTCCATCTGCAGTTCTGAGAGAGTCAGCAGCATTGAAGACTGCTTACGCAGCACCTGTGCTTTTTTCTGTACATCAGGACTGATACTCGCCAGTTGTTCAAAGGTTGCAATTGCTAATTCATATGAGAGCATTCCAAGAGTTGCATCTCGATCTTCAGCATAATATTGATCTGCCGATTCTTGCGCTTTTTCGAGTAAAGGTGAAATTTTTTCATCCCAACTTGCTGAAAATTTCTCTACTGAAAACGTTGGCTCATCTGTCTTTAAACGCTTAAAGTGTTCTTTGTCATTACTCGAAAATCCGCATTTTGAGCAAGATGCAACTTGGATCAAATTAAAATCACAATATTCCAACTTGCCTGCAGATCTGATATAACTTGGTACCCCAAATATATTTTGCTCAATTATCATACTCTTGGAGTGTAGGACAAAGAATTTTATTTCTGGATTATCACAGACATAACAACGAACATAACTCCCTAAAAGCGAATTTTTTTCCGCTTTAAAAAATCCTCCATCTGAAACAACTGCATAATTTTCGGGATGTATAACCTGTAAGATTCCATGGTAATCAGCCAATTTTTGCTCAAAAGTTGCTCTCACCAAGTAACGGCCTTCATCAAATTTAACTGGTACCTGCTTTAACATTTGACAACTAATCACCTCCCAGAATGCATCATCACCTTGCAAAGGATGTTCTGACTGAAAGGGCTTACAGACCTTGAGTCTGATTTTAACTTTTGGCATCAGAGCTTTACCCAGACGGAAAGTAAAACCCGTATCATCAATTTTCATCAAACTTACTTTTACTTTCAAATTAGCAGTTTCAATGATACCTTGAGGTAGATCCTTCTCCAACAGAGCACGGGCGCTTTTCCAGAATTTTGTTAGAATTTCATTATTAAACCCCAGCAGCTTGCCGGACAAGAGGAAAAAACTGATTTCTTTTGTTGCTAAATCCGCATCAGCAACCATTAACTGAGCCAGATATTTAAGCATCAGAAAAGCTTGTTTTGGATCAATATCCAAAGGCCCCATTTCCGGAATTTTACCCTCTTTGATCACAGTCATGATATTGCTGATTTCTTCTTTGTCGTGCAAAAAATTTATCGCTTCACGCAGAAAATTCATTTCTGACTGATCAGTATGTCCATCTGCAACGACCATTCCGGCAATTGAATGGGCAAACCAAGTTTTTTCGGCCTCTGACATTTCTTCTAAATTTGGTAACTGCATAATTTTCTAAACTAAATAATTAGTGTGCTGACTGCTGTTTAAAATCCGTAACTCATGCCTATCAAATAAGCTGTAGAGCCCAGTCGCTGATCTCCGGAACCACTACCGCTGGCACTGTCAATGGTCAATATACCTGCTTCCGTCCAAAAATCGGCTGAAAATTCAAATCCAATCCTGAATTCACTGACCAGCGAATTTCCAAGTTTACGTTGACTCTCTAGGACAAACTCTGTTTTTGCCAGCCCCAATCCGGCACTTATTTTCCAGGATTCTGCGATAGACTGCTGGGTCTTTGCCAAAAGTCCGAGATGGCTCGTGTTGGCCTGCGGACGGTTCCCGCTTGCCCCAAACATCGTGAATGATTGTTCTGCTAACAATCCCTTTACTCCCCAGCGGTCACTATACCACCACTCTCCCCAATAAACACGATTGCTGAGTTCAAGCTGATTTCTGAAAGCACTGTAATGCGGACTGCTGAAGATGAGCAAGTCTAATCCGGCTTGAAATGTAGGAAACTTCCGACCGACTCCACCAAATACGGTAGCGGGGGCAGTATACTGTTCTTCAGACAATACTGAGCTAAGTTCGTCAAGTTGATTGTTCTTAACCTGTGCAGACACATCAACAGGACTTGCCAGAATTATACTGGTAATTGCTAGCAGGAATCCTCCGTATTTTAGCACAATTTTGATTTTCATTTTTTCTTGGTCTTTATGCAATATAATTTTCTTAAAACAGTTCTCTGTGGTCTCTGTAGTCCTTGAAGATAAAAAGCTTTTGCGATCCTTGATTAATTTTTTACATTTTCAGCATAATTAATCAAGACTGAGGATTCCAGGCAGGTTTACGTTTACTAAAAAAAGCATCAATTCCTTCCTTGATTGATTCAGACTCCCAGGCATTTGCCAGTTTTTCTATAGTTGCACTACGCACATCATCCGGTTCTTTCCCGCGAACTTCCGCAATGAGACGTTTCGCTGCGGAAACAGCTTCCGGAGCACAACGCAGCAGTTCCGAAATTTCTTCTTCAACAGCTTCATCAAGTTTTTCCTTAGAGACGCTTTTGGAGATTAAACCTAAACTTACTGCTTCTTCGGCAGCAAATCGATGTGCATTGAGCATCACCCTCCGTGCGTTTGACGCGCCGATGCGTCGCAAAACATATGGTGAAATAGTTGCCGGAAGCAAGCCCAGCAAAACTTCTGTCAGAGAAAATAGTGCGTCTTCAACCGCAACCGCAATGTCACAACACGCGATCAAACCTACAGCTCCTCCAAAAGAGAGTCCGTTGACTCTTCCAATTAGCGGCATTTTAAGCTGGTCCAACTCACCCAGCATTTCAGATAATTCGGTAGCTTCCGCAATTCTATGCTCACGTTTTTGAGTAGCGATTTTCTCCATCCAGCGTAAATCAGCACCAGCGCAGAAAGACTTTCCGGAACCGGTAAGTATAACCGCACGTACATCCGGTTTTTTATTTAAATCCTCGACTACCTGCCGTAGTTCCCGGATCATTTCCAGACTCATGGCATTATGTACATCGGGACGGTTAAGCGTCAGGGTGGCGATTTGGCGTTCGTCAATCGTTAAAATTAATGTGTTAAATTTCATCTGGGCTATACTGAAAAAAGTTAAACTTAAAAAAAGCTATTATCCACAATCCGTCAATAACGGCAAGTTTTTGCTGGATTATGACTATTTTGGCTGAAGTCAACAACTGCTTTCTTAAGCCTT
>JABGPG010000229.1:2132-15874 GCA_018645085.1 Deltaproteobacteria bacterium | reverse complement strand
CACTGACATGTGACAGTGAAACGGTCATGGTGTTGCTTGATGCCGTGACTTTGAAATAATCATAGGAAGAATCATCACCTCCACTATCACCCCCTGTAATCAGGCTGGTGGAGCACAAGTCCATGGCAGTAGCTGCCGAGTCATTGGGTTCTACTTCATCCATTGTAGTAGTCCCTGAACTGCAATACATGATGGAATCATTGTCTACACTGGAGACGTTTCCACTTACATCCTTAAACCATGCACTGACTGTGTTCAATGTGCCTGCAGCACCGGTTAGGGTGTAGCTGACGTTGTCAGTGTAATTATCAGTAGAGGTAACATCTACCCAGCCAGAGGCAGTTGCAGTTGGGGTACTGCTGGTGGCTGATATGTAGTATCCAACAACTCCAACAACTTCAGTCGGAACATCTGCGTCTATGACATCTAATGCAGATAGTGAAAGAGTCACACTGGAGTTATCGGTGCTGGCAGCACCGCCATCGACTGTGATACTGGGACTCGTAGGAGGTGTCGACTCATAGTATATTGAGGCATAAACGACACTGCCATCACTTTTATAAGTGGAGGATACGTTTCCTGCTGCGTCCTTGAACCATGCATAGACATATTCATAATTACCGGAAGTTGTTGTTAAAGTGTAAGAGACTGTCCCGCTGTAAGTTACAGCAGAGCTAACATCTACCCAGCTTGTTGATGATGAACTTGGAGTAGTAGAGGAAGCAGATAAATAATAAGCTACCACACCTACATCATCCGTTGCTGAAAGTGTCAGGGTTACATTAAGGCCGGCTGTACTAGATGGCGTAGTAATAGTTGGACTGGTTGGAGCACTCGTGTCAGCTACCGGATCTTCTTCATTTGTGGCGCAGGATGCAGCCAATGTAGCCATAAGAAAGACAATTCCAATTTGTTTGATGATCCGTTTCATAATGTTCTCCTAAATTGAGATTAATAATTAGTAACTAACTATTGATTTGTGAATATTTATTATGATTAATAATCTGAAAGTAGTACTTTAACAATCGGAACGAATCATTTTACCTTCTTAATTCCATTTTTTCTTCTGGTTGGACGAGGGAAGTAACATCCAGCAATAACGTAATTCCAGATTTATACATCTTGTTGTTACATCACATTTTAAAACTGTCTACTTGTTCACCACTACTTTGATGTCTAATAACTCGGTGAGTTTTCCTCGGTCAAAAAGGAACATTTCCGGAAAAATTTGCAATGCTATTGGTTGTATTGGTTTTGAGTTAATGCTTAATGATTTTGGATTTCTCAGAAATACAGCTAATTGTTCGGCAATCTCCTGCTCTTGTTTGGAACCCGACTTTTTCGCGTCTGATTGAGCTATAATAATCATTTTCTCCGTCAGTTTATGTGGGCTTGTCCCTTCTTCTTTTGCCTGCATTTCAAGCATCCTTGCCACCCCACCCTTTTCTTCATAACCTATTGTAATATCAGATAGTTTGCCTTGTTTTAAAAGCTGTTTAATGGCAATATTTCTGCTATTAACAGTCGATGTTCCAAGCTCGTACAGATTCTTTGGCACATTCACTAGCGAGACACTCAAATTAACATCTCCCAACCTTTTCGCTCCAAGAGAAATGTTTGCTGATGCGGAGTTATTTGTATGGTCTGCATCAAATTGAATCCCGAAATTTATGCCAATCGTATCAGCTTGGATGAGTTCTTTTATTTTCGGTTGAGAATTTGAGGGGAATTCCGCCAAAGGTACTTTGGCGCCTTGCACCGTTAGCTTAATGAATTTAGGATAATTTGTTCCGTTTGCGGTTTTTGCAATTTCAGTACTTTTCAGCTCAACGTTGTCCACTATCACTTCACGAGTTCCCTTGTAGTTGTTTTCTAAATAGTCTATTCCAGTGATTTGTATTTCCCCAATGTTTACATCACCACTTGTGAATTGTTTCAACAAAATATTTTCACTTTGAGAAAGATCAAGTAGCGGAAGATTATCGATTTTAAGATCACTAATTTTAAGATGATTTGGACTACCTATATCATTTTTTGTTTCAAAAACAAACTTTGTGATTTTTATATCATCGATCCTTCTATTTCCAAATTCACCCAAACTAAAAGAAGATAATGAATATTTCATTTTCTGGTTTTGTACTTGAAGATCATTAAGAAGAACACCTTTAAGTAATCCATTTGGAGCTAATATCAAAGCATTCCAACCTTCACTTTGTCCTTGCCTAAATGCCTTAGATATTGTGGTTATTCTGTCACGTTGAATTGAGTCCACACTTAACCTTCCTATTGACATCTCATTATTTGTCTCAGTTGAGTTCAAATAAAGCATCTTCATTTTTACAGTAAATTGTCCTTTTTCTTTTTCACTGAACGTTGCAGTGTTAGCAGTAAAATTCAGGGGAAACTCGCGGTGATTCACCGAAAAGTTAGAGAGTGTGGCCTCTTGAGAGAAGACATTAACTCCAAAATTTTCATAAGACACTTCAATGCCAGGTGGCAGAGATGCAAGAAATTTAGATTCTACTTGTTGGGGAATCTTAACAAATGCATACCATGAAACACCTACAGCCGCTACAACCACAATAGCAAATGGAATCAAAAGTTTTTTCATTTATTCTCCTTAACTAGATGTATGATAAAATAGAGAGAACCAAGGTTCACCGCACAAAACAGCAGTTGGACTGAAAAGCCACAATATTCTACAAAACAAATGCTGAATAGATTTCATATATTTTGAAAATATTTGAATATTGTGTTAAAAATAATTAATTAGTATTTATCTTGAATTGAATTGGAATTTCAGAATACACACTTCCGTCACCTCCTTTAAACTCAACTACAACTGACTTCCTCCTTTTTATACTTTTCTCAAAATTTAAGTATGGTTTTTTTTCTGAAAATATTGCTGTGGCAATAATTGTCACTTTCTTTTTACTGTCACTTGTAATCCTAAATATTGTTGATTTTGCAGGCAAATCTACACTTAACATAAAATTTATATCTTTTAATTCACTGTTAAGTGTTTGCAAATTCGCAGTTGTTTTAAGAAATATCTTATTCTCAGATACTTCTAACATTATAGGTCTGGGGTTTTTTTTAATATATTTAGTCAGTGACTTTTTTGTACCCATTGGAACAGACGTAACTATAGACATTACCTTCCCAAATGTACCTTTTGTTATTACAAATTCTGAGTCTTCGGCTAAGTATTTTTTTGCTAACTCAGTTGCCTTCGGCAGTTGATTATCTTTGTCTTCTCCCATCAAACTAAATGAAGCTTTTAAAGGAATTTCAATTACTTCTCCTGCATTTACTGATTGTATGTCAGAAGTATAAACCTCAATTTCCAGTTTATCTGGTTTGCAAGCAGAGAAAAATAATATGGAAATTAGAAACATCAATACGAAATTAGATTTTTTATTCATTATTTTGAACTCTTTTAAATAGTACATACTGCCTCTGGATTAAATTGTGGATAGATCAAAATCATTAATTACCTCAACTGTAGCCGATCTCAGAGTAACTGACATTTTACCGCTTACTGGAAACTGATCAACTACATCTCCTTTGTCAAATCATCGAGTCCGTACTTCAAGGAGGAACCACAACGAGTGAATAAAGAAAAAGGGGATTAGTTTTTAGAGCAAACTGAGATAATGCGGAAAAATGGAAGATAATCTTGCGGCTTGAAAAACTCGGACGAGTAAGTTGCGTTGAGATGTTTGACATTCGGTACATGAGTAATCCTCTAGAGAAAAGAAAAAATGCAGTTGGTATCGTAAACAAACAAAACTCTGCTGTTTGTATAAAGCTATTCCTTTTTTAGAGCAATGCAACTATTTAATTGGCAAAAATATCAACATTTCTTTGCTTTACATATTTACTTAATTATTTCAGCTTTATACAGCTATTTTTATAAATTGGTAAACCGGTCAGACCAAAATAGAAAATGTTATGCTATTGATATTTAAGAATTTTATATTTTATATTTTTTTAGTTTTTACCAGTGGTGGTAAAAAACGAGCCTTTTTTGGTAAAAAGAAGTGCAATAAAAATTTAATTATTTTAAAGAAAAAGTGATTTTTAGCAAAAAAGTGTATTTTTTTGTAATTTTTTTAAATATTCAGGCAACACTTTAGCATTTCAGCAAAGGTGGAATTGGGTACTAGTTCAAAATATTTTGGTCTTGTAAGCAGATTTTCAACAATTCGTTCCTAAAAGCTCTGAAAACAAGATCTGTCATTTCAATTGTAGTAGGAATCTTGATGATATTAGAATGGTAAGATGGAATAGATTTCTTGTTTTGTAAGCAATTACACGACTATGGGCGTTTTCACTGGTTCATCAATTAATTGGCAGGTTATCATTATTCATGAAGGTTCAAATAATATAGTTTGTTTTTTCAAAAGAGTTGATTTAACATTACATTTTTTTACTAATGTTTTAGTCAAAACATAATTCATTAATTTCTAGCTTTAGAGGAAAGATGAGAATTTTACTAAAAGGGTTATTTGGATTAGCGCTTGTTTTTGGTTTGGCGTTTTCGGTACAGGCAGAAGAAAAAGTGATCAATGTTTTTAACTGGTCAGATTATATAGGAGAAAACACATTAGCAAACTTCACCAAAGAAACCGGAATCAAGGTCAATTACGATGTATATGATTCAAATGAGATTGCAGAGGCAAAACTACTGGCCGGAAGTTCCGGTTACGATATTGTCGTGCCGACAGTAGCGCCTTATCTTGCACGCTTGATTCAGGCAGGAGCAGTACAAAAACTTGATAAAAGTAAAATCCCGAATCTGAAAAATCTTGATCCGGAACTGATGGCACAAGTGACAACATCGGATCCCGGAAATCAGTATGGAGCAATTTACCAGTGGGGAACCACCGGAATCGGCATCAATGTGGACAAGGTAAAAGCACGGCTGGGTCATATTCCGAATTCATTTGATTTGCTTTTTGATCCGGAAACAGTCGCAAAACTACAGGACTGCGGTGTTACTGTTTTGGATTCTGCGGATGAGGTGTTGGACATTGTGGCCAACTATCTCGGTGGTGATCCAAACGGTGAAGATAAGGCCATGCTGAAGAAAGTTGAAAATCAGATGATGAAGGTCCGTAAATACTATCGTTATTTTCACTCATCGAATTACATCAACGATTTAGCAAACGGTGAAATATGTGTTGCACTAGGTTGGTCCGGAGATGTTTTTCAGGCAAGGGATCGTGCTGCAGAAGCTGATGCAGGAGTGAAAGTAGATTATATTATTCCTAAGGAAGGAACTCAGATTTGGTTTGATGTTCTCGCCATTCCCGCAGGTGCACCTCATCCGGAAAACGCGCACACTTTCATCGATTATATTTTACGTCCGGAAGTGATGTCGGGAATCACAAATTATGTCTGGTACGCAAACGCAGTTCCGGCTTCCAAGAAAACAACTGATCCGGACATTCTTGCTGATCCGGCAATCTATCCCAGCGATGAGGTTAAGAGCCGCTTATTTGCTGGAGTTGTAAAATCCGCAAAATTTACCCGCTTAGAGGTACGTTCCTGGAATCGGATTCGTACAGGTCAATAAAAGAAAGAAGAGGCAGGAGTCGGTTTTAAATTAACGCTGACTCCTGTTTTGATTGCTTTTACTAAGTTCCCACCTTTTTCTCATAAAAACCTGATGCATCCTATCGTTGATATTCAAGGCGTCAACAAAAGCTTTGATGATTTTGTCGCAGTCAGAAATACAGACTTGAGTATCCAGCAGGGCGAACTGTTCTGCCTGCTTGGTGCATCCGGCTGTGGAAAAAGCACTTTGCTGCGTATGTTGGCCGGATTTGAGACTCCAAGTGAAGGCAAAATTTTTATTGACGGCATAGACGTCACCTCAGTCCCTTCCTATAAACGTCCGGTTAATATGATGTTTCAGTCCTATGCAATTTTTCCTCACATGACAGTTGAGCAAAACATCGCCTTTGGTTTGAAACAGGAAAAGCAGTCCAAAACAGAAATCCGCAAACGTGTAGAGGAAATTCTCGAATTAGTGGAAATGCCTAAACTCGCCAAACGCAAACCGCATCAACTTTCCGGAGGACAGCGGCAGCGAGTCGCGTTGGCCAGGATTCTTGCAAAACGACCTAAACTTTTACTGCTTGATGAACCAATGGCTGCTCTCGATAAAAAATTGCGTGAACAGATGCAACTCGAAGTTGTCGATATCCTGGAAAGTGTAAACGCAACCTGC
This sequence comes from Deltaproteobacteria bacterium, assembly GCA_018645085.1. Classification (GTDB taxonomy): domain Bacteria; phylum SAR324; class SAR324; order SAR324; family NAC60-12; genus Arctic96AD-7. The sequence continues at coordinate 9,636 of JABGPG010000229.1, read as the reverse complement.
GTCATGGTCACTCATGATCAGGAAGAAGCCATGACTATGGCCAGCCGGATTGCCATCATGCACGAAGGTAAAATCCTGCAGATTGGCACACCGAATGATATTTATGAAATGCCGAATTGCCGTTACACCGCCAATTTCATTGGTTCGGTTAATTTGTTTGAAGGAAAAGTAATTGAGGATAAAGCAGATCATGTATTAATTGAAACAACAAAACTCGAGAAACCGATTTTTGTCGATCACGGAATTACCGGCACGCTGGGCATGGAAGTTACGGTTGCGGTACGACCAGAAAAAATATCACTTCAACGTGAACCCTTTGATGCACCTCACAATTGTGCTTCCGGAACTGTCCGTGATATTGCTTATCTAGGCAGTCACTCAATTTACCATGTTGAATTGGAAAATGGTAAAATCCTGCTCGTCCACATCTCTAATTTGGAAAGAGGTTCAGAACAACCAAGCTGGGAAGACAAGGTTTTTCTACATTGGCATCCTCACAGCACCGTCGTTTTGACTCAATAAACGGGAATTGTATGTCAGCAAAATTAGACCTGCGAAAAATATCCTGGCTTCCGAGCGGTAAAACTCTGGTGCTTGCTGTGCCTTATTTGTGGATGCTGCTGTTTTTTCTCGTTCCTTTCATTATCGTGCTGAAAATAAGTTTTTCCAGCGCAGCGATTGCTATTCCGCCTTTTACGGACTTGCTGAGTTTTGCAGATGAAACCCTGAAAATTTCCATTGAGTTTGGAAATTACCTCTTTTTAACCGAAGACAAACTATATTGGGTTGCATATCTCAGCTCAATCAAAATCGCTTTTTCGGCCACCGTACTTTGTTTACTCATCAGTTATCCACTGGCTTACGCTATTGCCCGCGCGCAGCCGACATGGCGCAACATCTTTCTGATGCTCATTGTTCTACCTTCATGGACTTCATTTCTGATCCGGATTTATGCCTGGATGGGTATTTTAAAAAACAACGGATATTTGAATAATTTTTTAATTTGGCTCGGCGCAATTGATCAACCGATACAAATGCTGAACACTAATTTTGCGGTTTATATCGGTATCGTTTACGCTTATATGCCTTTTATGGTTTTGCCGATTTACACCAATCTGGTTAAACATGATCCTTCATTGGTTGAAGCATCGCTGGACTTAGGAGCGCCGCCCTGGAAAACTTTTTTGAGCGTCACTTTACCACTTTCCAAAAATGGAATAGTGGCAGGTTCGATGCTGGTTTTTATTCCTTCCGTCGGCGAATTTGTCATTCCGGAATTACTGGGCGGTGCCGAAACTCTCATGATCGGCAAAGTTCTCTGGCAGGAATTTTTCAGCAACCGTGACTGGCCGATCGCCTCAGCAGTGGCAATTATCATGTTGATACTCCTGGTCGTACCTATCCTGTTTTTTCATCATTATCAATCGAGGGAACTGAAAGCATGAACAGCGCATTTCTTGAAGAAGCAAAATTATTTCTTGAACAACATCCGGAAATTCGCGAAATCGACCTCCTGCTTCCGGACATGAACGCGGTTCTCCGTGGAAAAAGAATTCAAAAGAAAAAACTCAGCAGCATTTACAAAAAAGGAATCTATTTTCCGGCTTCTGTTTTTGCCATGGATGTTAGCGGAGAAACCATGGAGGAAACCGGACTAGGCTTTGAAAGCGGTGATCAGGATATTCCGTGCTTTCCTGTTCCGGAAACGCTGAAAAAAGTGCCATGGCAAAAGCAACGTGGACAACTTTTGCTGAGAATGTTTGAAACGGATGGGTCGCCTTTTTACGGAAATCCGCGTGAAGTGCTGCAAACTGTTTGTGAAAAATTAGCGGATTCCGGATTAAATCCTGTGGTTGCAGTGGAAATGGAATTCTATCTTACTGATCCAAAACGACGTTCCGGACAAGCTCCTCAGCCAGCACGTTCTCCGGAAACAGGGCAAAGCGAAACCGAGGGCCAACTTTTTTCATTGAGCACTTTGGATGTCTACGAAGAATTTCTGCATGACATCTCGGTAGCTTCGGCAAGTCAAGATATTCCTGCAGATACCGTACTTTCAGAACTTGCTCCCGGACAATTCGAAATAAATCTGTACCATGTTCCGGATGCGGTTCAAGCTTGCGATCATGCGGTGTTGCTCAAGCGAATCATCCGCAGTATTGCCAGAAAACATAAAATGGAAGCAACCTTCATGGCAAAACCATATCCGGAAGAAGCGGGAAGCGGAATGCACGTTCATGTGAGTTTGCTGGATGAAAAAGGGCAGAATTTATTTCAAGGGAAAGATGCTTCCGGAAGCCCGGAATTACGCTATGCCGTGCAGGGTCTTCGTTCAACTTTGGCTGAAAGCATGTTGATTTGTGCGCCTCACGCAAATTCCTTTCATCGCTTCCAAAGCGGTTCTTATGCACCAATCAATTCTTCGTGGGGTTACAATAATCGTACTGTTTCCTTAAGGATTCCTGCGAATGATGGTCCGGACATGCGGATAGAATACCGTTTAGCCGGTGCTGATGCGAATCCGTATTTGCTCGTCGCTGCATTGCTTTCCGGAATTCACCACGGTTTAAGTGCAAAACAAAATCCTCCTCCTCCGGTTGAAGGCAATGCTTATTTAGAAATTGACACTGAATTGCCACGTACCTGGGAACAAGCGCTGAATCGTTTTGAACAGGCTGAAATTTTACCGCAGTATTTCGGCCAGGATTTTTGCCGCTTATTTGCAAATTTGAAGTCCGGTGAGCAATCCCGTTTTTTAAGCAGAATTGTGCCGCATGAATATGACTGGTATTTAAAAACCGTTTAGTCCTCAGCCGCTCCGATTTGTTTGAAATAAAACCCAAGTCCTGCTAACCTCAAAGAAAGTCCGTTTTGATGGTTCCGTAAAAACTCCTAAACTAATTGTTTGTCATCTCGAACGAAGAGAGAAAATCCTGAATCCTGAATCCTGAATCTTGCAATGCCTGCTTTCACCACTAAAATAGATAATCAGTCCGAAGACTTCCGTAAAAATGCGGAGCAAATGGGTAAATTAGTAGAAGATCTCCGGCAGAAACTTCAAAAATCTGCTTTGGGAGGAAGTGAAAAAGCGCGTAAAAAACACCTTGATCGCGGAAAACTTTTGTCACGTGAGCGGGTGCGTTTGTTACTTGACGCAGGCAGTCCTTTTTTAGAATTCTCGCCTCTTGCCGCACAGGATTTGTATGATGATGTTGTTCCTGCAGCCGGAATAATTACCGGAATCGGTCGTGTTTCCGGAACAGAGGTGCTGATTGTGGCAAATGACGCAACGGTCAAAGGCGGTACATATTATCCAATGACCGTTAAAAAACATCTGCGTGCACAGGAAATAGCACTTGAAAATCACCTGCCCTGCATTTATCTGGTTGATTCCGGAGGTGCATTCCTGCCAAGACAGGATGAGGTATTTCCGGACAAGGAACATTTTGGGCGGATTTTCTTCAATCAGGCAAATTTATCTGCAAAAGGCATTTCGCAAATTGCGGTGGTGATGGGCTCCTGTACTGCCGGCGGAGCGTATGTTCCGGCAATGAGTGATGAAAATGTGATCGTCAGGGAACAGGGGACGATTTTCTTAGGCGGTCCTCCTCTGGTGAAAGCTGCAACCGGACAAGTTGTAACTGCAGAAGAACTTGGCGGTGGTGAAATTCACAGTAAAATTTCCGGAGTAACGGATCATCTTGCGCAAAATGATGCTCACGCTTTAAGCATCACCAGAGAAATAGTGGCTGGCTTGAATCGTAAAAAAGAAATACCTGTGCAGACAAAACCTGTCGTGGCTCCGCTTTATCCACAGGAGGATCTGCATGGAATCCTCCCGGTAGATAACCGGCAATTTTTTGATGTACGTGAAGTAATTGCGCGCTTGGTTGATGCTTCTGAATTTCACGAATTCAAGGCACTTTACGGCACAACGCTGGTAACAGCATTTGCGCACATTCACGGTTATCCTGTCGGTATCGTAGCCAATAACGGAATCCTGTTTTCTGAGTCCGCGCTTAAAGGAGCGCATTTTGTGGAGTTGTGCAATCAACGCGGTATTCCACTGATCTTTCTGCAAAACATCACCGGCTTCATGGTTGGACAGGAATATGAACACGGTGGAATTGCCAAAGACGGCGCAAAAATGGTGACCGCTGTTTCCTGTGCAAAAGTTCCAAAATTTACGGTGATCATCGGAGGTTCACATGGTGCCGGAAATTACGGAATGTGCGGCAGGGCCTATAGTCCGCGGATGCTCTGGACATGGCCTAATGCCCGTATTTCTGTGATGGGTGGAGAACAAGCCGCTTCGGTTTTAGCAACTGTCAAACGCGATAATATTGAGGCTTCCGGAAAAAAATGGAGTGAGCAGGAGGAGGAGGAATTTAGACGTCCCATCCGTGAACAATACGAACATCAGGGACATCCCTATTACGCGACTGCCCGCCTTTGGGACGATGGAATCATCGATCCGGCTGACACAAGAATGGTACTCGGATTGGCACTTTCTGCCGCATTTAACGCACCGCTTGAAAAGACTGACTATGGGGTCTTCAGAATGTGAATACTCCTGCTTAATACTGGCTTGAATACTGCATTTAGTAGAGATAAACTTAAATTATCTCGCTAATTTACAGCAAATAATCCAGCCTACTGCTGGAGGAGGAAGATGTATTCATTCAAGAAAAGCAAATCGTTTCTACCACTGGTTATTATCCCGCTTTTATTACTGCTGAATAACTGTTCTGACAGTAGCGAATATGGCTCCCAAAGCGATTATGAAAAATATGGCGCCGGAGCAACTTCGACGACTGCAGACACAACTTCTCCCACCATAACTTCCGTAAGCCCTGTAGACAATACTTCCAGCGTTGCTGTCAACTCCACTGTTGCGCTGACATTCAGTGAAAAAATGTCTACCAGCACAATTAGTACAAACACCAGCGACACAACCTGTTCCGGAAGCTTACAGCTTTCTTCCGACAATTTTACAACCTGCGTCAAAATGTCTGCGGCACCTACCGCTTCCAATGATAATCAGACCTTTACTTCCACTCCTGCAGATAACCTTAGTACGTCAACAACCTATAAACTTCAGGCAACAACATCGGTTAAAGATCCGGCAGGGAATGCGCTTGCAACTGCTTATACCACCAATGGTTTTACTACTGCTTCATCTTCATCCTCCTCCTCATCAGGTTCAGGGACCATCCAAGGCAGCGTAATCAGTTATTCCGGCAGCAGTGCTTTGTCCGGAGTCGGTGTGAGTTATGCTTTATCCGGAACAACTGTTGACAATACTACTACGGACAGCAGCGGTGATTTTACAAAATCATCACTGGCAACAGGTACATACACACTTTCCTACAGCAACAGCGGATACGTGGATGAAACACAGTCCGCGACACTGGCCACAGATAACCAGACACTAACTGTTGCTAAGTTAAAAATGCTTTCAACAAGCTGTGCGAGTACAGGAACAATTTCAGGAACTATCACTGACGCAGTCAGTAGTGCAAATGTTTCCTCAGTTGCTATCAGTATCCGCAGGGGGTTGAGCACAACCAGTGGAACAGTTTACAATACAGCTACTACCAACGGAAGCGGTGTGTATTCTATCAGCAGCGTGGCTAGGGGCTGGTATACACTTCAGACCAGTAAATCCGGATATTCAGACAGCACATTTCATGTCGTTTCCTGTGGAAACGTCAGCAGTCAGGATTCCTCAATTTCTACAACTTTGGCCAGTGGTGCAATGCGGATTGTCTTGTCCTGGCCAACAGGTAGTACCGCAGCTGATTTGGACTCTCATCTCCAGATACCAGACAATTCCAGTGGGTCGTTTCATATTTATTACGATACAAATGTAGCAGGTGTAAATCACAAAAAATATCTCTATGGAGCCAGCGACAACGTGACACTGGATAGAGATGAAACATCTGCTGCCGGGACTGAAACAGTTTCGATTACAGCAGTCAGAAGCGGCAACTATAGTTACAGCGTTCATGATTATACAAATAAAGCAAATGCAAGTATTTCAAAGCTAGCTAACTCCGGAGCATCCGTTAAAGTCTATTACAATAGTACAACAACAACTTATAATGTGCCAAATAACGCCGGAACTCTCTGGACAGTTTTTACATTTACTTCCAGCGGCGGTTTAGTTGAGGTTGGTACTATGAGCTATCAATCCGCTGAAGCAAGCATTTACTAATTTATTTTAATAATGACAGCAAAATTTTCCCTTGAAACCATTCAACTGCACAGTACGGCCAGCAATGCTACGTTTGAAATTGATGTCTGGCGTTATTTTCATCCGGACGCGACCCAGACGGTTTATCTACAGGCTGGAATTCACGGGATAGAATTGACCGGCATTCCGGTTGTGCATGAATTCATGAAAGAAATTGAAGCAAATCAGCTTGCATACAATTTCATCTGTGTACCTCTTTCAAATCCAATGGGTTTGGACAGCCAGATCATGGGCGTGCAGACAGGTTACAATAACCTGCATACCAACCAACAAAACTGCTGGAACTGGAACCGGATTGGGAATTTAAAGGATGAGCCAAGTCAGGAAGGAAACTGGATCAAAACTTTGCTCGACTTGTCGGCTCCGGCCGATATTGTGCTTGATCTGCACACAGCCGGAATAGAGACCACACCGCATATTTACTTTCATGAGACAGAAATAGCACACGTTACAGGTTTGGGAATTCCGCACCTGCTGTCCTGGAAAGTTCCATCAGCTAGTTTTTCCGATACTAATTTTCAACGTGGAAAAGTCGCGCTAACCTTTGAACTGTCTTCAAGCAGAAGCGTTCACGGAGAGTGGGTTAAAGAAAGCCTGATTTTCCTCAGACGCTTTTTCGGACTACTTCCTAAAGTTGAAGGATCCAAAATATGGCAAACAGAAACTCAGCTTAAAAAGTGGTATTCTCCAGCCGGTGGAATTCTCTGCTGGCACAAAGATGCAGGTGACGCTGTTACAGAAGGTGCTGTGATCGCCACGCTTTACACACGAAAAGGAAGTTTAGAATTGGAATCACCTTACACGGGAGTACTACTGCTTAAAAATCCAATTCATGCACCTCACGAAAGACAGGATCTGGCAAAATTTTTGGTTGAATGATTTTTGTTGGTTTTTAACAAGTTGTCATTTGAACTTTTTACATGTTCATCATTGATAGCTTAGTAAAAACTCCTAAACTAATTATTTGTCATGTAGATCGAAAAGAGAGATTTTAATAATATCAGTGATTGACATAAAATAGATTGCTCGCTTTGTAAGCAATGACACGTATTTATGACTTTTTACATGTTCATCATTGTTGATAGTCCCATAAATAGTTATAATGACAACAATTTACGAAGCAATCATTATTACAGAGATCAAAATAGAAATTTAACATAATGGAAAAAGAACCACACACATTAGGACTGGCTTTAGGCGGAGGCGCATTTCGGGGAACAGCACATCTCGGAGTTTTGAAAGCGTTGG
>JABGPG010000229.1:0-2032 GCA_018645085.1 Deltaproteobacteria bacterium | reverse complement strand
TTAGGCGGAGGCGCATTTCGGGGAACAGCACATCTCGGAGTTTTGAAAGCGTTGGAAGAAGAAGGCTTGCGCCCCGGTTTTTTGTGCGGAACCAGTGCTGGTGCAATGGCTGCAGCTTTTTATGCATTCGGCATGGCACCGGAAGAAATCAGAAATATTGCCCGTAATTTACGTTGGTTAAAAGCAACTAATTTAACTTTTTCAAAACTGGGTCTGCTTTCAAATAATGAAATCGGCAAGTTCATTGAAAAATATTTGGGTGATGTATTGATTGAAGATTCCTCAATTCCATTGGCGATTGTGGCGGCAGACATTTCCACAGGTGAAAAAGTGGTTTTTAAAACCGGCAGTCTCGCAGATGCAATTATGGCCAGCACCTGCATTCCGGGTGTTTTTATGCCGGCTCAGGTTAATGGACGTATGCTTGTTGATGGAGCAATTGTGGAAAATGTACCAGTCAAGGTTCTCAAAGAAATGGGTGCCAAGGTTCGTGTAGGAGTTGACTTAGGCAGCGGAGGTTATCGTCAACCGGAATCACTGGTGGAAGTTTTGTTGAATGCTTTCAGCATCGCGATTGACCGCACAATCCATCATCAGCGTGAGCAGGCAGACTTGATAATCAAGCCTTCACTTGCGGGATACAGTTTGACCGATTCCGGAAATTCAATAAAACTTTATGCGGAAGGCTACCGCAGCGGAATAATGGCACTGGATGAAATTAAAATCCTTGTAGAAAAAGCTGGCCCTTCTTCTCTGGAAGTCCTTGAGCAGAAATTCAGAAGCTGGCTGGAAACTTGACTGACTGTTGCGCAAAAATAATCCTCCTTCAAAAACTTTCCACGCTTGAAATATTCCTGAGTCCGTAACCGGAAGGTTGTGGAACAAATTTCAAAAACATTATCTTTATTCTTAACAGTTGAAAAATGTCTGAATTATCTTTGCTGGCGATTGCGCTTGGCGGTGCTTTTGGTTCTGTCTCTAGATTTTTAGTTGCCAGAGAAATGGGGCGTCGTCTTGGGGATTTTCTGCCTTACGGAACACTGGCAGTCAATGTACTTGGTTCACTGGCACTGGGTTGGCTGGCGACAGTTTTTCTTGAACGTCCGGAAATCAACAGCGCTCTCCGGCTTGGACTGGCTGTCGGATTTTTAGGCGCCTTCACCACTTTTTCCACTTTCAGCTTTGAATCCGTTCAACTATTACTGAACGGTGCCGTCTGGCGCGCCCTGCTCAATGTAACAACTAATATTGTAGTCTGCCTTGGGATGTGTTATCTCGGCATCCAGTTGGCCCGCTTGAGTTGATGCTGAGTCTCTTGTTCAAGGAAAATTAATCTGCAGGAACGAGTTTAATATTTCTTTTCGCGTCCATTTTACTTTGCCACATTTTCCCCAGTTGTTCTCGTGTAACATTTGGGAGATCAGTTCCTGACCTCAATGCGGATTGACCACGCTTAATCACCGGAATTCCGGAAGGCACGAGCTTTAAGTTTTTTTCCGCATCCTCTTCTATCAAGGCAAACTCAAAAAAACCACTGCTTTTGCTTTTGACCAATACCTGTTTATTTTGTGTTTCAATCCAGCTGAAATTCTCATCACCTTTCAGATGAGCTTGGAAGGTTGCACCGTCCGGTTGTGCGAAGGTAATTAAATAAGGCGCTGCCGGCACCGCCATTAAATTCAGGGCAAAACCTGTGAGCAGAACAATAGTCAAACTGATGAGTTTCATATTTCTCTTATTTGCTGATGGTTAAGGTCATACTGTCACCAGCTGCACTGATGCTGGTGGCGCTGATTCCGGAAGAAGAATTATCGTAGAGTTTGCTGTCCGGAGTACTGCTGTTATCAAAGGTCGCACTGTTGGCACTGTAAAAGAGGTGTGTAGTTCGGCCTGAGGATGAACCACTATCCAGATCGGCATCATTAGCTTCCTCGAGGTCAACCAACGGGGGGGATTGTGTCTCGCAATTATTACTTGCATAACAGCTACTGTAAATATCCTTAATATGCCAGATTGCCGCACCGCCGCTATA
>JABGPG010000089.1:10029-15931 GCA_018645085.1 Deltaproteobacteria bacterium | reverse complement strand
GCTGAAAAATTCAGTCGCTTGTTTTACCAACGGTGGGCAGATTTCCACGGATAGGCAGATGGTTGATGTAACATCCGGCCGGCGCACCGCGATAAGCCGTTTCCTTGCATCTTCTCTTACCTTGATTAAATTTCCGGCTGAGACGATAGTTCGTTGTCTGGATCGCGCCGTTTAGTTTTTCACTCAAAATTATCTGGTGTTTGCGGTTACATGCACTGACAGTCCAGTAATCTTTGTAACGGCGGCACTCGCTGACCTCCGGAAGTTTTTCATAAACATAAACTTCCTGTCCGCTGCATCCTGTAAGTACGAGCAAGCCCAACAATGCGAATTTTGCAAAATTGTTGTATCTCCTGAATATATTGTTTACCTTAAAATCACGCCGGAAAAAAATAGCCGGGTTCCTCTTTTTTAAAGTCGAAACAGACATGAAAGCAGACAATCTAAATGTTATTTTACACAACATGGCTCGTAAACCAGATGAGTGGAGGCTTGACGATTTTCATGCTCTGCACAAAAGCGGAGTGAAAATATGGATCGGAAATGGACTTTTTGGCTATCATCTCGAAAAACCTGAATATCAGGAAATAGGTTTTCTTGAAAAATTTAAACTGCATCAGCAAATAAAACTTTTGCATGAGAACAAAAAAAATGGAAACTGAAAAACTTACTTATTTATTGGCGGCACACCTGAAACCAACGTTATTGTAGGTGCTTGTCGGCAGAGCATCACGCCGCATGGCCGAGCGTAAATATTCCGCTGGATCGCTCCAAGATCCACCGCGAAGAATACGATACTTGCCGATTTCCGGACCTTGCGGATTTGTGCTGTTGGGGTTCGGATAGATTCCAAACCAGTCATAGACCCACTCCCAGACGTTTCCGTGAATGTCAAAAAGGCCATTCGGATTACTTATTTTTTGTCCGGTTGCGTGAATTATACCGCCGGAGTTTTCACGGAACCAGCCATAATCCCGTAAAAATTCTACACCGCCTTCTACCGAATATTCGCTTTCAATTCCAGCACGTGCAGCCATTTCCCACTCTGCCTCTGAGGCTAAACGTTTGCCAACATAGTTGCAGTAATGCCGGGCCGCATACCAAGAGACTTGAATCACCGGTTTTAACTCACTGCCGATTTCCGGCACAAGATCATCAGCCCAGTTTTTCAGATAATTCCCATCATGAAATTTACGCGGGAAAGTACTTTTTCGTAAAAAAGGATGTTGAGCCGCAATGCGTAAATATTGATAATTAGTAACTTCACATTTGTCTATCCAGAACTCATCCAGTTGCACTTCACGTACAGGATGCTCTGCAGGCAGCCCCCCTGAACTTCCCATTTTGAATTTTCCGGAATCAATCAGCAGCATTCCCGGTTTTGGTGTGTTCTGAGTGACGCTGTCAACAAATCCGCAAAGTGTTTCTAAATCTTTAGTTTTGATAAATGTCGCAGTTTGTTCTTCCGGAAACAATTTCTTGTCCAGATTTTTCAGGATACGTACATAAGTTGTTAAAATTTCAGTTTCAAAATTTGTAACCCGTTTAATCATTTTTCTTTCATCACGCCCGCATCTGTATTCTTCATTCAGGCAATTCAATTTTTGTCTTATCCAGACACGTACTGCATCCCGTGCCCTTTGCCTTTCTATTTCATTTAATAATGCAGGTTCTGCTGCTAAATATATTTTTTCAAAGAAAGCAGATTGTGCAATGCTCGTTTTGGCGAGTTCCACCAATGCATCATAGTCTTCACAAAACTTTTTTTGCGAGTTTGGTACAGCGACACCATAGGTCCTGTTCAGTGAACAAGCCTTCGTTTCAACCTTGCGGTTGATCCCTAGTTTTTCCGAAAAAACACGATAACGTAACTCAGAGATAGTGTGAATAAGCGGATAACGCTCACCTTTTGTGGTGAAACCAATGAAATCTGAAATGGCGGATTGCTGAAAATCCAGCGCTAATTTTTGAAAATCCAACGCTGTAGCCCAAACAAGATGCACGCTGAATAAAAATCCAGACAGCAAAAATATGTTTCTGTAATAACGCCGTTTTAGGGGCAATTTTCTCATTAGTCCTTCTTATGTCGATCAACGCGTGTTAGTAAATTTCAGCTGAAGCTGTTAATCCTGACCGCGGTTTTTCAGCTAGAACAATTTAAAGTTCTGTCAAAGTACGGTAGCTTAATAACACTAAGCACAGGTACAGCAGGTCACGTTAAACCCCGTGACTACCGAGCATCCGCTTCAGCGCTTAGAAAAAACTGGTAGCTCACCGGAAACAAAGTAAAATAGATGATTATCCGTTCAAGCTGCTAAAGCTGATTTAAGAGAAAAGCAATCGATATTCCATCTCTGACAGGAAACCGAATTGTGTTTAATTTTAGGAATTATTTTTCAAACAAATTAAGTTTATGTTTTCGTTAAATTTTCACAATTCCAGTTGGCTGAATCGTTATTTACATTATCGAGCGCTAACGCCGTTTACGTTGACAGAGCCGTATCTTGAGTTAGCAGAGGGTGAATCAGGAGTAGAAAAATTTGATGATTATCTCTACTCCGAGGTCAAAGAAAACGGCATCCTCTTTGGTTGCCCAGTTATTTCTCCAGCTTTACAGGACTTGGCCAAAAAACTGTATTTTCCTAAACAGCAGGGTGGAACTATTTTACTTTTCCTGGAAACGCTGTTCTCGGTTGCATTTATCGAAAATCAAAGTTTGAGCTCAAAGAGTGATGATGAAGAGGATGCTGATCCGTATCAAACGCAGCTGCTGAAAATTATTTTGCTCGTTTTACAATATCATTTGCCCGACAGTTATTATCGCATACCGCAGGAAATTCCGCTGCCGGATTTACTGGAAGGGGATGAAACATTAAATGGTGCTTTGCAAAAGTTGGAGCTTGTGCTGCTTGACACAGTAACCCTGCAGGGTTATTCATCACTGGGCAACCGACAAAATAATTTCGCTTTTGCAAAACTTTATTTTTTCCTGCTCTGGGCTCGTGAAAATGCGGCAGGTGATGTTTCTGTTCCGGAAAAGTATCTTGAGCTGGACCGGCAACTCCGTGAGGAAATGATCTACATCTTTGCTGCATTGATTTGGGCGGATGACTTTGTGGCAGCTGCAGAACAGCAGGTTATTGAAAAATATATCGAACAAACCGGACTTCCTGAGTCAAAACAGCTTGAACTCATCCAGATGATCGGTGAACCTGTAAAAATATCAGATCTGCATTGTTCCTTTACTGCTGTAATTATCGGCAGCTATTTGGTGGAACAGCTGATTTTGCTTTCCATGATCGATAATCAGGAAGCATGGCAGGAACGGGAACTGATAGAAAAAATTTCCCTGCACCTCGGATTGCCTCATGAAAAACTGGAACAGTTATATTGCACGGTGGCAGAATTTTTTTCGGTTCACAATGAACGACTTGAATTCTTGAAAAATAATACCGCATTCACGCAGTTTCAAGATTATATGAATGATAAGGTTGTCAAGTTGGTTAAAAAAAATGTGGCCAATATTATGAATGAAATCAAGGAAACCAAAGAACTTTCTGAGTTGCTGCTGAAAGCTACCACGCAACCTTTGACCAGTCATGAAAAACAAAAAGTACAAGAACAGTTAATGGACGTTGCCCGCTCAATTCCGGCACTCGCTATTTTTGCTCTGCCCGGAGGTGGCATACTTTTACCTGTGCTGATCAAAGTTCTGCCTTTTAACATTCTGCCGAGTTCATTTCAGGATGATCCCGTGTCCTCTCAATAATTTTTCACGATGACTAGCCGTTTCTGGTTTACCGCTTACAATCTTCTTCTACTGCCGCTGTTTTTAGGAATTGTAAAAATATTAGCATTTAGCAAAACAAATATCCGCGAGAGCCTCGAAAAACGGGAAGGGCAGTGGGAACGTCTGGCTGATGGCGTTTCAAAACGTGACTGGCAAAAGCCCTTAGTCTGGTTGCATGTAGCAAGTGCTGGAGAATTCTTACAGGCGCAACCGGTAATCGAACGCTGTGTAGCGGAAGGTGCGGAGTGTATACTGACCTACAGTTCAATCAATGCCTACCGTTGGCTTGAACGTCCGCAACAGGCAAAAATACCGGGTTTGCTAATAAGCGAATTTTTACCGCCCGATACACTCTGGAACGCGCGGCGTTTACTTGGTCTGCTGCAGCCGTCTCGTCTGGTTTGGGTAAGTTACGATTTGTGGCCGAATTTAGTCTGGGAGGCGCATCAACAAAAAATACCGCAATCCTTAATTTCCGCAATCGTACATGCTGATTCACGAAGAACGACTAACATTGTGGGACGTTCATTTTACCACTCAATTTACGAATGCCTGGAGCATATTTTAACAGTCTCTGAAGCAGACCGCCAAAGGATCCTTTCGGCAATTCCGGAGCATCCAAAAGTTGAAGTGATGGGGGATACACGTTGTGACAGTGTGCTGGAACGCAGGGATCGTTTGAAAATTCCGGAACTTCCTCAAAACGCAAAGGACGGTTTTGTGTTTGTTGCAGGCAGTACGTGGCCTCCGGATGAAGCGTGTATTTTTCCTGCACTGAAAGAGGCTCTGACTGAGTTTCCGGAATTGTTCCTGATTCTGGCACCGCATGAACCAGCCGAAGAATATTTGAAAAAGGCGGAAAAGCATTTTGCCGGAATTCCGCTCATACGCTGGTCAAACATTTCTTCCGCTCCGGAGGATGTTCGCATCCTATTGATAGATTCTGTGGGAATCCTCGCAGGACTTTATCACTCCGCAAAGATGGCTTATGTTGGAGGAGCTTTTACCACCGGCGTGCATAATATTCTCGAACCAGTAGCAATGGGAGCCGCTGTTGCCTTTGGTCCAAAACACGATAATTCAAGTGAAGCTCTACAGATGCTTGAACAAAAATTGGTCAACACAGTGAAAAATTCTGCGGAATTCCGGAAGCTGCTTTTTGATTTATTAGCAGATCAGGAGCATTGTCATGAATTGGGTCAGAAGTCACGGGCATTTATTGAAGCTCAAGCTGGAGCAGCCGAGTTGTGTGTTCCATTGCTGATGAAAGATTTGTCATAGCTTGTTCCTGCTTCAGCGTTTTCTACTCTGCAGCTAATTCGGAGAATCCCACATTTTTCTGCACAAAACCAATGCACCGACTTTTGCTGATCCTGCCTCTTTAAGGCATCGCGCCGCGGCATTCAGCGTAGAACCGGTCGTCATCACGTCATCCAGCAACAAGATATTTTTATCCTGTACATCCGTTAAAGCAGAAAATGCGTTCTCAAGATTTGATTTTCTCTCAGCCAGAGGAAGTTCTGTTTGCGGCCGTGTAGCTCGTGTTCGTCTCAACCATTGCGGATGAATATCCGGAGATATTTTTCCGAGATTTTTCTGTAAATGATGCGCCAGCAGCAGAGACTGATTAAAGCCGCGTTTACGCAATCGTGAAGAATGGAGAGGGATCGGAACGATAGCATCATATTTTTCCAGCCAATTGCTGTTTTGAAAACTGAGTGCCAAAAGACGACCTAAGAGCGGGGATAAATGTTCTTGTCCAAAAAATTTAAATTGTAAAATCCAATGCCGAATTATCTCATCGTAGGCAAATCCACTCCGAGACTCTGCTAAATCCCAATCGTCCTCCATACATTCCTGACAAGCAATGCGCTCCGGTTCTGCAGTGTGGTTTCCACATTGTCGGCAGTGAAAAACAGGATCTGTCCAGGGAAGCTCAAGCAGACATTTTGAACAGAGAAATGGTGAAGCGGGATCGAGATAAGTTTTTCCGCCCAGTACTTTGTTGCATTTCCAGCAGAGCGGTGGAAGTAATTGACGTGTCCAGCGCAACCATCCTGGTGGCGGAGCGGGGTGTCGCAGAGATTGAACAAATTCCTTCATTCAGGTTTC
>JABGPG010000089.1:2568-9929 GCA_018645085.1 Deltaproteobacteria bacterium | reverse complement strand
ACATCAGTTCTGAAACGCAGAGTTTCGCCGGTACAAACGTCCTGTGTTTCTTCACCGACAATTACACTTAATTGCCCAGTGCAGAGCGTTACACTTTCCAGACTTCCTGTACCATGTGCTTCTGAAGCCAGCTCCGCGCCCGGTTCAGCGGTAAATTCATACCACTGTACTGTTGAAACTGAATTAAGTGTGCCGAGGATTCTCAAGCGGAAATGACTGTCTTCACTGATCACTTCCGGAGTCGCGTTCTGGCTTAATTTTTCAAAACACTTTGTCCCTTCCTTCGCCGCAAGTACTTCCTCCAAAGGGCTTTCAAGAGCATTGGTGATACGCCAAATTGTGGATAAAGTCGGGTTGCTGCGGTCACGTTCAATTTGGGAAAGAATTGATTTTGAAACTCCGGACTTGCTGGCTAACTGGTCCAGTGTGAGATTGTGCTGGAGTCGTAAACGTTGAATTTCCTGACCTACTTTTGGAGGTGCTTCCAGGCTTGTATTGTTTGCTTGCATGAATTTTCTAAGAAGATAAAATTTAAAGCTGAAGGCTAATCATGTTTTTTTGCTTGCATGATTAGCCTGAAATGATATATTCATTATATCGGATTATTGTTTAATATAATAAACCTGTCCATTATTTTAGTATAAACGAATTATTAAGCCATTAGCCAGACAAAAAAAGGAGAGTTATGGGAGTAGTCATTGAAATCCCTTCAGCACTGAAACAGTACGTAAATAATCAGGATGAAGTTGAAGTATCCGGAAATTCAGTTGAAGAGGCTTTTGGAGCCTTAGTCTCGGAGTATACTGAACTGAAAGCTAACCTGTTTGATGAAAACGGTAAAATCCGCAGTTTTATCAATGTTTATCTGAACGACGATGACATCCGCTATGCGGACGGTTTGAAAAGTGAGGTTCAGGACGGAGACTCAATTCAGATAGTACCTTCAGTTGCTGGCGGTTGCTCAACTGTAAAATATAGTTAAATGGGGAAAAATGAAATTAAACAATGAGGAAATCAATCGTTACAGCCGACACCTGACTTTACCTGAAGTTGGAATGGCCGGTCAGTTGGACCTGAAAGAATCTAGTGTGCTGATGATCGGAGCCGGCGGACTCGGCTCTCCGCTCGGTATGTATCTGGGCGCGGTCGGAGTAGGAAAAATTGGACTGGTGGATTTCGACGTTGTGGATCACACCAATTTGCACCGGCAAATCGCACATACGACTTCAGACGAAGGCCGTCCAAAAGTCGAATCCCTGCGTGATTCTATTTTAGCGGGAAATCCAAACATTGAAGTTGAAATTCACAACATCCGTTTAGAACGTGACAATGTGCTTGAACTGTTCAAACAATATGACATCATTGCGGATGGTTCGGACAATTTTGAGACACGTTACCTGATTAATGACGCAGCGTATTTTTCAAAAAAACCGCTGGTTTCCGCTTCTATTTTCCGCTTTCAGGGACAGATAACTATCTTTTCTCCGGAGACCGGAGGGCCGTGTTACCGCTGTCTTTATTCAGAACCTCCTCCTGCAGCCCTCGTTCCCAATTGAGCCGTTGCAGGTGTCCTGGGCGTGCTCCCGGGCGTAGTTGGTTTAATACAGGCCACAGAAGTTATTAAGCTGATATTGGATGGAGGCGCTCCTTTGATTGGGCGCTTGTTGCTCTATGACGCAATGAAGATGAATTTCAAAGAGGTGCGTGTCCGCAAAGATCCGGAATGTGTCCTCTGTGGAGAAAATCCAAGCGTTACAGAGTTGATTGATTATAAAGCTTTTTGTGATGTTCCACTTCCGGGAGCAGTAGTTCCGGAAGAAATTGATGAAGCGGCTTATGAGCTTTCTCCGCAGGAATTTAAAGACGCTATGGATCAGGATCCATCCGCGGTTTTGGTTGATGTACGTGAAAGTTTTGAGTGGGATATTTGCAAAATAGACGGAGCCCAGTTGCTTCCACTGAGTAGTTTTGAACCTGCTTCCAGTGGATTAGATCCGGAGGACACGATTTATCTTTATTGTTACAAAGGTAAACGTTCCATGCTGGCACTCAAAGAACTCAAAAAGGCAGGTTTTAAAAAGCTTAAAAACCTGAGCGGAGGTATAGATCTCTGGGCGGAAGAAGTCGATTCAGATATGCCTCAATACTAAGCGGAAGGCGGGCAGACCTGTCCGCCGTACCTCCCAATTAAAACATGAAAATTTATTCAACTTAATGCAGATTCCAGCACAAATTTTAGCACAATGTCATGCGCATGGTGTGGAGGCGTATCCTGAAGAAAGCTGCGGTTTTATCGTGGGTAACCTCGATGATACGGAATCACTGGAAACCGTCTACCCAATGCGTAATATCATGAACGAACTGCACAAGGAAGATCCCGAGCAGTATCCGCGTACGGGACGTGACGGTTACATGATCGATCCCCGTGAACACATGAAATTGGAACGTTCCCTGAAAAAAGCGGGAAAGCAGATCAAAGTCATCTACCACAGTCATCCGGATGTGGGAGCATATTTTTCGGAAAAGGACAAAGAGGATGCTCTCTGGAACGGAAATGCGCGTTATCCCGGAATTACTTTTTTGGTCTGCGCGACGAATCAGGGGAAAGCCGGGGATGCGATTCTGGCAGATTTCAATGCAACTGAAAGCGATTTCGACATTAGCGAAATTCCCGCAAATACTTCAGCCGCATCTTCTGAAGCAACTTCCGGATTGCTGGGAGGAACTTTCGGAGTCAGCGGAATTTTACCGACGCTAGATTTTATTCACGAATGGAAAAACGGCAAGCGTGAACTCGAATACGGATATTTCCGTTTTGTTCCGCCTAAACAAGTTAAAAATCTTCAACAACAATTAGCTGCGAGGCAGCAAGCTCGGCATGCACTTGCTTATAGTTCCGGAAGAGCCGCTTTGCTGGAATTACTAAGCTATTTGCAGGACTCTCGTCCGCTTACTAAACTGCATCTTGCCTCTACTGAAACTTTTATTACGGATGCTTTGCCCTCTCTGGAAATTGCCCCGCAGTCTTTTAATTTAAACGAGCTTCCGGCAGCTGAAATTTTCTCCGGAAAAGCGGGTGATCTAATCTTGATTGCTCCGGAAGATCCGCAAAACTTTGTCCGTGAAAACTCGGAATGGCTTGGGAAATTCAAAAAACTGCGTGTTCCGGTTATTATTTTTGAAGAAGCTGCTTGTGGATTTTTGCCGGCGGATTTTCAAGATGAATGGCCGAATGGGCTGACATACTGGATCAGCGGTTTCAGCCTTCCGGAAAGCCGGGATCTGCCTTCCGGAATAGCCGGCGGTGTAATTCTCAGTAACAACGATCGGCAAATTGCAGAATTAGCGGAACTGCGTAAACGACGCGGCGCGATTCTTTCGGCGCGTAATGCAGCGCTGTTTTGTGAACAAATTGCTGGAAATTCTGATGGTACCCAAAGCAGTTCCGGAAATTCCGCAGAAGCTGAAACTGAGCCTGACTGCGCTCATGAAGAAGCGGTGACGAAACAACTTTGTGAGTGGGAACATGCTGCTGCCGGATTGCTCTTTCCTTCAGGAATGGCGGCGATAATGGCCGTGCTGACTTTGTTACAGAAAAAGGGAAAGCCGCGTTTAATCGTGATTGGTTTACTTTACAGCGAAACCTATTCCTTACTGATGGATTCCGGACGTTCCTCCACGTGTGACGCTGTATTTTTAGGGCTACATGAGTTGGATCGTTTAGCGGAAGTGTTGACGAAGGACACGGCGATGGTGATCACAGAAACGGTTACGAACCCCCTCTGCGGAGTTCCGGATCTGGAGCGCATCGGTAAATTGGCAAACGCGCAGGGAGTACCGTTTGTGGTGGACAATACCCTCGCTTCACCTGCCAATTGCCAACCTGTCGATTGGGGCGCGGATTATGTGATTCACAGCACTACCAAATATCTGAGCGGTACCAACGATCATGCAGGTGGAGCTGTGCTGGTGAAATGTGCGGAAAACGCGAAAGCCTTAAAGGAATTTCAGCAAAATTGGGGGTTGGAAATCTCGCCGCTGGAAGCAGAAGTTTTAGAGAAAAGGATGTTTGATTTTGAAGAACGTATGCAGCGCTTCAACGAAAACAGTCTTGCTGTTGCTAATTTTCTGGAAGCTCACTCAGCGGTCGACCGTGTTTATTATGCTTGTTCGCCGAGCGATGTTTGCAGTTCAGCTGCACCAAAGCTGCTTTCCGGAAACGGTGGTGTGGTTAGTTTTGTACTGAAGAATGATTGTGAAGATAATTTACGGAGATTTTATGACGGCGAATTTTCTTCGATCCTTAAAGCGCCGACTTTAGGTTCCAACCAGACTCTTGTCTGCCCGTATCCACTGCTGACGCACTATCATGACAGCGACGCAGATCTGCTGGAAATTGAACTTCCACGTTATCTGATTCGTATTGCCTCAGGTTCTGAAAACGAAATTGAGCCGATAATCGCGGACTTGAATTCGGCACTGGCGCGGACTACTAACTAAGATAATCAGTTAAGATAATCAACTACGATTGAACTTGAACACAAAGCACGCATCGTGTCAATCACCGGTAAATGATGCGGATGTGACACGTATGCGGACAATCCTGCTTCATCATCAAAATGAGTGGTCAGTACAATGTCATAGGCACGTTCTGATTTATTGAAATCCAGCCCAACCTCGATCATCCGTAAAGTCTCAATTTTTCCTTCAAGTCCCCTCAATGTTGAAAGAGCAAGCTCCAGGTTTTCCGGACTCTTTTCCTTGAGTTTGAACATCACAATATGCTTAAGCATTTTTGCTCCTAATTTTCTATAATTAAACGATGGTAACGTTTTTTACCTGCTCTCAGCAGGATTTCGCCATCCTGCAGATCAGCTTCTCCAAGCTTATAATCCGGATTGTCAATCCGTTCGTCATTTACATAAACACCGCCCTGGGACTGTAAACGCCGAGCTTCTCCTTTAGATTTACAAAGTCCTGTCTGCAGAAAAATTTCGAAAATATCGATTCCCTCAGATAATTCGTTTGCGGCGATTGTAGTGCTGGGGACATTCGATTTGTCACTTTTCCCAGCACCGGAAAAGAGAGACTGCGCCGCCTCTTGAGCTTGGAGCGCGGCTTCCTTACCGTGTATGAGAGCAGTTGTTTCAAAAGCCAGCCGCTGTTTTGCTTGACGGATATCTGCACCCTGAAGTTTTCCCAGTTCCCGGACTTCATCCATGGGCAGAAAAGTAAATAAAGCCAGAAATTTTTCCACGTCTGTATCTTCTGTATTGACCCAATACTGAAAATAATCATAGGCGGAAGTCCGTTTCGGATCAAGCCAGAGCGCGCCTTTTTCCGTTTTCCCCATCTTTTTTCCGGATGATGTTGTCAGCAGTGGATAGGTCCAGCCGAAAGCGTCTTTGCGCTCCACGCGTCGAATCAAATCTGTGCCGGAAATAATATTTGCCCACTGATCGTCACCGCCCATCTGCAGAGTACAGTTATAACGTCGATTCAATTCTAGAAAATCAAACGCCTGTAAAAGCTGATAATTGAATTCCAGAAAACTTAAACCTGTCTCAAGTCTGATTTTATAAGTTTCAAAAGAGAGCATCCGGTTGACCGAAAAATGGCGTCCGATGTCACGCAGAAAATCAATATAATTTAAATCCCGCAGCCACTCAGAGTTGTTGACTAGAATTGCGTCCCCGCTAAAATCCAGGAAACGTTCCATTTGCGGAAGAATGCCTTCAATATTCGACTGCAGTTGCTCTTCAGTCAACATTTTACGCATTTCGGTTTTCCCACTTGGATCGCCGATCATGGCCGTTCCACCGCCCATCAAGGCGATGATTTGGTGACCTCCGCGCTGCATGTGCGCCAGTCCCATCAGCGGAATAAGATGTCCTACGTGCAGTGAATCTGCGGTTGGATCGAAACCGACATAGCAGCAAATTCTGTCCTCCTTGAGTCGTTTTGCCAACTCTTCCGGATGTGTACTTTGTTGGAAAAAACCGCGTTCTTTAAGATCTTCTAGCATAATAATCAGTTGTATAATTTGTGTCGTCCGGAAAATGCTTCCATCAACGTAACATCGTCCACATATTCGAGGTCGCCTCCTGCAGGAATTCCGCAGGCCAACCGTGTGATCGTTGAAATTTTTCCAGAAAATTCCTGCTGTAAAAACAAGGCAGTCGCCTCACCTTTGACAGTTGGGTTTGTCGCAATTATCAATTCCTTAATTGCACTATTTTCCACCCTTTTTCTCAAATTTTTAATATTCAATTGTTCCGGACCAATACCGTCCAACGGAGAAATTGCGCCCATTAAAACGTGATAAACGCCTTTGAACACACCACTTTTTTCAATAGGAAAAATATTATTTGGTTGTTCCACCACACATACCTGCTCTTGCTCACGTCCTGCGTGACTGCAAATCGCGCAGGGGTCAATGTCGGTAAATCCGGAACAGACTGAACAGTAGCGGATTTGCGCTTTGACCTCAGTGAGGGCATCTGCCAAATTTTGCGTTTCTTGCTGGGAATAGCGGAGAATACTAAATGCGAGACGTTGTGCGGTTTTGCGTCCAACTCCGGGAAAACGAGAAAATTCGTAAACCAATCGTTCCAGGGCAACAGGGATTTGCATGAGCTGTCAGGAGTCTACTTCAGGAAAGTGAAGATTAGGTTGGCGTGCTTCTGTGAGGATCAAACCCAGTGGATCAAGTGTTTTAAGTTCCATTTCAAGTGACTTTTCATCCCACTCCTCAGGATAAGAATTTACAGGACCGTTAACAATATTTTCCAGCCGTTTGCGGTATTGCACTTCTGCTGCTTGTAAATTTTCCAGCATACCCATCCCTTTTTTTGCAAAAGGTTTGAGAAACCCTGGAATTTTTGTTTCCTTAAAAAGCTCGTCCAGACGCTTTGAATTACGCAGGGAAATTGTATATTCCGCCCGAACATCTATCTGTACTTCCTCTTCTTCCACCAGAGTTCCACATTTTTTATGGACTCTTCCATTCGGCATTTCTAATTCGGAATATTCCAGTGACTTGCATTTTGGACAATAAAGCCAGGTGATCCAACCGCTTATTGGAGCATTACGGGCTTCATCCTCCTTCTTTGCACGTCTGTCCGCAAGGTTGATAACTTTAGCCGGAGTATTACTCATTTTGCTGAATGAAAGGTGCAGAACATTGAAAGAATGAAGCTGAAGAACTAAGCTAGTCTATAAAAAAACAGACCTTGATTTTCACTTATTTTACTAATTAAGTCAAAATATTTTAAAGCAGTTCTGAAGCGGATAATCGTCAGACCTGCAAAGTGTTTATATTGACATTTGTTAGACTTTGCAAAGTTGAAAATAAAGAAATT
>JABGPG010000089.1:0-2468 GCA_018645085.1 Deltaproteobacteria bacterium | reverse complement strand
CAAAGTGTTTATATTGACATTTGTTAGACTTTGCAAAGTTGAAAATAAAGAAATTAGCAATTGTATCTAGTACAGTATCAGAACTTAAACTGCGGACAACATTAGCAGCAACATAATCTTTGTTGGAAGGCTCAAAATTCTGCTGATGTTGAGAATAGAGAGAAGCTTCGTCCTCTCTTTTAACTTGAATATAAAGCAAAAATATTTAAAAGACTATCAGCGTGTTCACACCAAGAAGCTGGCTGAAATGTCCATTCAAAGCACAACATTTTCCTTGACAGCGAGTGAATGATGTTATATTTTCATCATTTTTGCATCTTTTATTTCAGCTGACTGGTTAACTCTCTGATTTAGGGAAATTATCTGGCTTCATTCAGTTGAATTGCATTTAAGCTAAGTGCAGGCTCAGAGAATCAGTCTTCACAAATTATCTCGTTATCATTGCTAAAGGAGCAAAAGATGAAAAAATATCTTTACGTTTTATTAATCATAAGTCTTAGCCTTGCCATCACTTCCTGCGCAAAAACTTATTCGAAAATAACTGATTCTAAAACTACTAATATAATAATTGAAAATTCAACTGCTACCAGTTCTATCCTTGATAACTCAACAATTGAAGATTCTCATATTGCTAATTCAACGATATTCATGTCGAAGATTACAGATAAATCAAAAGTGTTGGAAAAATCGGTGATTAGAAACTCAACTATCGAAAATTCTAAAATCTCCAACTCAACTATCATTAATCAAACAATTATTAATCAAACCATAACTAATTCAATAATCGAGTAATTTGTTCTTATGTCGATAATTGATATTTAGCTCCTTGCTAATTTCATTTGCCCAAAAACCCCGTCCTCGATGTGATTGTGGATAGTTGATCCTCGAACAGTCACATCTCAGTTAATTCCACTTTATTTGCAAGTAAAAGTTAAAACTGTTCAGACCGAAATAGTCAGCAGTTTCTGGATGGACGATTGAAGTGGACCCCAAGTCAAAATCCCACATTCCTGTAAAACAAACTGATTGATATCTTTTCCAAAAGATTAATCAGTTGAAAGCAAAAACAAGATACAACTTTTTGTATTTTACTAAAGAAGTACTTGCAGAATTAAGCTGCGAGTAATCCTACTAAAACCTCACAGTAATACACCATCAAAGTAAAGTTCCCAGTTCTTGCATATCGATTGGAAGTTTTTAACAAAACCTCCTAAATCAACTATTATAATTTTAGTTATTATTTCAGTTATTAGATGAAAAATATTCTTTGCATAATTATCTTTTCGTGTTTTAGTCTCACCGTCATCTCCTGCGGCACTGGAGATACCTTGTCAAGCAGTACTAAAAATGCTGGCAGCAATTTAGATCAAACAACCCAAGAACAGGCAATTGATTGTTACTCCGTCAACAATTCAATAAATGATAATTCCACAATTGATAATTCGACGGTTTCTGATTCTACGGTTTCTGATTCAGTAATTACAAATTGCTCAACTATTATAAAATCAACTGTTTCAAATAATTCTACAATTGATAATTCTAGTATATCAGATAATTCTACAATTGACGGCTCGAGAATTTCTGATAATTCTACAATTAACAGTTCGAGTATTTCAGATAATTCTTCTGTTTCAAATTCAATAATTATAAATTCAATAATCACTAATTCAATAATTAAAAATGAAACATTAATAAATGTCACAATTTCTAATTCTTCAATTAATAATTCCAGATAAATTCATTGAAATAATCAATCTGTTGGATGTTATTGACGATAGCAATACTGCTCTTCACGCCAACCATTATCTCCTGTGATTAGTCATGTCCACTATTCCTCATAGTCAGGGACATTCCAAATCCTAAATTCTTGCAAATCAAAGTAAATCGTGATAAATATTGAGTCCTCCTATAACCACCAATAGGAACCCAGGTGAAACGGCTAATAATAATCTTCTCAATCCTTCTTTTTTCTTCTCCTGCAATTGGAGAGGAAACCGGTGTCCTTTATCTTTATGAGAGTTACTCCGGTTACGCTTGGAAAAAGTTCGGAGATGAAGAAACGAATCCAAAATATAAAGGTGTTGTTCTAGACGGTAAACCACATGGGATTGGTTCTTTGATTTTTCCAAAAGGAGGTAAGTATGAAGGTGACTGGAAGAATGGGGAAAGACATGGACAAGGGACATTCACTTGGTCAGATGGAATAAAGTATGTTGGCGGATGGAAGGATGGTAAATATACGAATGGAACAGGATTTGATAAAGACAGGAACATAATTGGGAAATGGGTAAATGGTGTAAAACAGTAATGAACCATTCTAAAACCAACCCCATCATCTCATGTGAGTAACTCCCACTAATTCTTCAGAGTCATAAATCCTCTAAGTAAAATCCCACATTTTTGTAAAATTACCCAAATCGTATCTTTTGGAATAATATTAAGAAAATAAGGATATAGGAATGATTGAG
>JABGPG010000022.1 GCA_018645085.1 Deltaproteobacteria bacterium | reverse complement strand
ACAGGTTCAAAACTTTTTTGCTGAAAAGGGAGTAGATATTCAGTAGCGTCGGAAATATCATGTTCACGCTTACGTAATCGCTGAATCAAAACAGATTCCGGCGCAGTGCATTGCACAAATTTTAATGCTATCTTTCTCTGTGCTGACCAGTTGCGGAGTTTTCCGCGAAATTCCTGTTTGCCAAAAGTCGCGTCCAAAACCACAGATAATCCTTGAGCACTTAAGTCATCCAGCAGTTCCAGCATTCTGGCATAAGTACGCTCTGTGTTTTGCTGAGAATAGAGTAGATCATCTCCACGTTGATCAAGTGCAATTCCGGACATCTGCTTACGCAATGCATCGGAACGAAGATGAACAGCACCAATTTGTTGAGCGAGCCAGGAAGCGACAGTGCTTTTTCCTGAACCGGAAAATCCGCTGACCACCCAGCAAATAACAGGTTTGGGGCGGCTGTATTCCCAGGCTAATTGATAAAATCTGGCTGTTTGCTCCTGGAGACTCGCTTTTTTCTCTGGAGGCAGATGAGGGTCATTTAGTAAAAAAGATTTAACCTTGGCCCTTACAGAGGCTCTCAGACTGGCATAAAAAGCTAACATTGCGGCACCTTCGTAGTCCCCGCTGTGTTCGATCCATGCGTTAAAAAAGCCAAAGGCGAGATCACGCCGGTTTCTAAATTCCAGATCCATCACCATGAAAGCTGCATCGTAAATAACGTCAATGCAGCGGAATTCCTGATTAAATTCAATGCAGTCAAATAATAGAGCTTTATCCGGAAACCAGCAGACGTTGTTCAAATGCAGATCACCGTGGCATTCCCGAATCCAGCCTGCGGATTGACGTTTGCGGAAACGTTCACTTTGTTCGTCCAGAAATTTAAGTTGAAAATCACGTGTTTGTTCAAACTGTTCACTTGTCTGCACGCTGCCGATATATTTCTTGGTTGCACTGAAATTATCCTCAACAACTTCCCTGGTAGCTTCTACAGAACCATAGGCTTGGATTTCCGCACTTGTTGAGGCAGCCAAATGCCAACTTGCGAGTCTGCGTCCCAAATCCTGCAAGTGATGTAGTTCCAGAGTGTTTGCGTCAAACATGGCTCTGAAAAGCGAATCCTGCGGAAATTCCTGCATCTTCAGCGTATATTCAACTGCAACCTGCCCCTGCCTGCCAAGCTTGAAATTTCCATTTTGATTGCAGACAATCGGCAGTACTTCACGGTACAATTCCGGTGCAAAGTGGCGGTTACGTTTCAGCTCTTCTTCACAGAAATACTTGCGTTTCTCCAGGCTGCTGAAATTGAGGAAACCCAAATCCAGCGGTTTTTTTATTTTGTAAGCCCATTTTCCAGTGAGCAGCAGGTAGGAAATGTGGGTTTGCTCCAGACGAATCGGTTCAGTCACTGGATGAGGATAAGCCTCTGCATGCAGCAGTTGCTTGATTATTTCAGGAATTTCTTGATCGGCAGGCATTTTTACTGAGAAAAATATTATCCGGATTATCCGCTGGCTTTAAAAGTTACTATTTTGAAATCACTGCGGTTTTAAAGCTTTTATTCTGGAATTGAATTCAGGTTAACTTTTATGTTTTCAGGTAATCGCAAGATTAAAACTTGTTCAAATTCTCTGTGGTAACCAACTATATTTTCATCAAAACGTAGTGTCATAGCAGACTCTGCGGTGACGGTTGTAAAATCCAGGTAATGAGTTGTCTGAGGAGGCGCAAAGCCTTGTATTGTCAACTTAAAATCTCCGCCAGCACGTTGCTCAAAAACAGCTTGCGTGAGCTTCCACTTTTGCGGAAGATCGAGATTGAGCTGCGTAATTTCTGCTGGAATTGTGAAACTGCCTGTGTGCTCTTTGTAAAAGGGTCGTCTCGTCCAGACAAAGAGAGCTAAAAGCGCCAGCACAATTACAGTTCCGCCGGTGATCTTCCATTTCTGTTGTTTAGAAAAAACCGAAACAGGATTGTCTTCTGTACGTGGCGGTTGAAAAACGAAATAATAAAGCCCGAGCAAAGTCAACCAGACCACGCCCAGCGACCACAAGGCATCACTCAAAAAATGGCCTCCCTGTACAATACGGGCAAGACTCATCAATATTCCATAGGCCAGGCCTAATGACAAAGAAGAGAGCGCGAATTTGCGTGAAAGACGCCAGAAAACAATTCCACTGGTTAAGGTAAAAGCAATCGAACAATGTCCACAGGGAAAGGAGTGTCCTTGTCCGGGTATGCCGGCTTTCAGCACCGGTTTGTATTCCCAGTTTCCGTTGAATTGCACAATTTCACGGGGACGCGGTCTGCCTGTATGATCTTTGAGAACAACATTTACCAGCAGAAGTGAGGCGATAAACGGGGTTAATGCGCAGATTAACAAATACGGTCGGAGTTTTGCCCTTGCTGGATCAGTGCGATAAAATGTCCAAAGAAAAAAAGAAACAATTGAAAAAATAATTCCTGGTGCTTC
>JABGPG010000136.1 GCA_018645085.1 Deltaproteobacteria bacterium | reverse complement strand
CGAATCCGGAAACATGCTGCCCACAACTGCTGCCAGAAAACTCCTCGATTCCTGGCGGACTAAGTCAACTTAAAATTACGCCTCACCTTCCCCGCGTTGACCACATATCAGTTTGATTTCGTTATGCTGCCTTTTCCTGGACAACATCCCAACCAGGAAAAACAAGAACGGCAGGATGGCATTTTAATGCTCTAGCTAAGACTTTAGCCCTCTCTATCCCAAGCTTAACTCTGTCATGTTCAATAGCAGATAGAGTTGGTTGAGGAATTCCAGTAAGCACGGTTAATTGGTTTTGACTTAGTTCCTGTAATTCTCTGATAATCCTGACTGACTCCCCTATCGAAACTGAAGCCCTTTTAACGCTTGATTGATAATCTTTCATTTCCCCTCGTTACGCCTCACCTTCCCCGAGTTGACCAGCAAAGAAACCAACACCAAAATCTGGAGTAGAAAACGTGACGGTAGTCCCTTTAGTGAAGTAAAACAGATCCCCGACGTTGCCTGTCTTTTTTTGACCCGTTTCATCTTCAATAATCAACGTTCCATCGACGATAAATTTCATCTCATGGTAGGTGTAAGTATAAGTCAGTGATTCGCCTTTTTCCAATCGAAACAGACCACTGGTGATCGGTTTTTCTTTATCTTCCGAAATGACAGTATCAACCAGAAATGCCGGAATATCACCGGTGTCCATATGCGGAATTTCCTGTTGCTGAATTTGCTCAAAATATTTCATTGGCATGTTACCCCCTTTTTTTAGTTATTAGACTTGTTGCTTAAGAAAAAAATACAGGTTACACAAAATTTCATCAAAATACAAAGACATTAAAACAAGTTTATACAATTAGACTCTTAATCTATTTCTTCCATCATTACTTTGAGACGCATGAGAATTGATTTCATTTTTCCTGACTCAATCACCGACGCAACATGTCCATCACAAAATCGTTCACCACGAATACAGAAAGTTAACATGGACTTTATTTCATGAAGAGATGCCTCAGCTTTATTTTGCACGCATTTCAGTATTTTTGAACCCTCTATGATACTGTCCAATAAGTTCTGAATAATATACTGACGGAGGTTTGTTGAGTTATAATCGAAGCTGGTGTTTGAGTAGTGTACTGCTTCATTCATAATTTATTGTTCAAGTTCTTTTTTATCAACTTTGCCAAGATAGTTCTTTTTTGAGATCACACTCCTGCCAAGTTCTTTTTCAGCAT
This sequence comes from Deltaproteobacteria bacterium, assembly GCA_018645085.1. Classification (GTDB taxonomy): domain Bacteria; phylum SAR324; class SAR324; order SAR324; family NAC60-12; genus Arctic96AD-7. The sequence continues at coordinate 76,478 of JABGPG010000136.1, read as the reverse complement.
TTTTTCTGGCATTTCCTGCAACATTTCCGCCTCGTTTCGCAACATTTTTGTTTTCATCAAAAGTGTCCGGTTCTTCCTCTTTGGAAATTTCGGTTGTCATTCTTTCACCAAGCATAGTAAAAATCAGTTCCAAATCATCCATGTTATCTCTAAGATTTGCTTTTGATTTTACAGGCAGGTTTTTAAATTTTTTGTATTCTCCAGGTGTCATTCCGAAAGTAGCTTTTGAAATTTCTGCAGTTAAAATTGCATAATCCAGATCATCCTTTATGCCACGTTCTTTCCACTCATCTGTCAAATTCTGTCGTATGGCGATCCCGCGTAAGCGTTTATCAATCCAGTCTTTTGGATAACCCTTTTGCTCGTATATTTCTTTCATTCTGGTTTGGGCAAGTTCTGGATTTTCTATTTCATCTAAACGCTCTTTACCGACTTTTGCCAACCACCTTTTAAATGGTTCCGCTTTGGGTGATGGAATTGATTGAATAATTCTAAAAATACCTTCTGAATTAGCGCAGTCTGTATTGTATTTTTTGCCATCAGATGCGGATAATTTAAGTTGTCGACAAATTGTCGACAACTCAGCTTTTTCCTCATCACTTACCCTCTTTTTTATCCTATACCAGTAGTCCCGCGGATTATTGCTGTTCGTTAAGGCACCACAAACATCAACCACAGAATAAAACCATTCTTCTTCATGCCATTTTCTCCGGATGTCTTTTGACTGAAATACTACTAATTTGTGCTGGATCTTTTCCATGTCAATTATCAATCTTTAAGCTATTTCAGGATAATAATATTTTTAAGTGTTGATAAACTATTAACGGTATAAATCCGTTTTCTACTTTCAATTTTGTCTTTAATTATAACATAAAACTGACTGAATTGCTGAATCGTTTGGGACAGTGAGCAGCAGCTTATTTTTTAGCATAAATATGCAATTTACTTTAAAATAATAAGTACTTAGTCTGTTTTTCGGAATCGCCTCGTAAGCAGTTTTCCGAGGAGCAGGATGACTGAGTAATACAGAATAAATTGCGGAGGGCCCCAGTCAAGAGTCAGTGTAAACGAAGCCCAGTTCCCCCAGTGATGTAGAAACTCAAGTACTGCAAACCAACCCTGTACAATCAGCTCCGTCAGCGAAAATACGACGTTTTCCAGCAATCCGAAAGGCGGATTTCCCAAAGAAATAGCGCTGACAAAAAGCGTCAACAGACAGCTTGGTAAAACCAGCAGCCCAAGCAAGAAGACCATAATAATATTCAACCAGAATGTTTCCAGTGACAGGCGTCCGAAAATACTGGCCACAACAGGCCATGTACCAAGCATTACTGCTGACGTGATGGCGACGCTGATTAATCCGTATTTAATGAGACGTTTCCAGAAACTATCATTTTGTCCAGGGCGTGGATAAAGTGGGAGGAACCACAGAATAAATAAAACCGCGATAAATGAGAGTTGAAATGAAACTTCGTATATCACTGCGGGATTTAGGAAAATGAAGTAAAATGCTGTTGCAAACAAGGCGTAAAGAGGTTGATGAACTTGACCGAGCAAACGTCCGGCAACCAGTAAGCTCAACATAAATACTGCACGAAATGCCGGAGTAGGCATACCAATTAAGAACAGATAAAGCCAAATTCCGGATAGAGAAATCAACTGAGAGATTGCGTAAAAGCGGGGGTGCTCCAAAAAACGGATTGAGAGACGTCCTATTCCGCGTACAAGTCCGAGGATAATTCCATAGATTAAACCAATGTGCAGACCGCTGATAGCGAGAAGATGTGCCATTCCGGTTTCCTGAAAAACCTTTGCAGTAGAACGAGAACCATAAGAACGCTTCGCCAATGTCAGTGGTAAATACAGCGCGAGTGCTTGACTGGAAAGGTGAAACTCCGCCCTGTCTGTTAATTGCCGTACCCAACTGTTTCTTTTGCGGAAGAGTTCGGATTGCGGATAAATGGCGTTACGATAACGAAAATCTGCAAAACCTAAATTCAAACGATTCTTATCAATGCTGACTTCACTCAATTGGCCGATGACCTGTAAATGACGTCCACGATAAAAATTATAAATTCTGCGACGTTTTTTTGGAAAGTATAAAACTGCTTCCGGAAGATGCAGCTTTTTTTCGCCTTTGCTCAGTTCCACTGAACTCAGTTGCAGACGGACAGTATCTTCTTTGAGGATTCGTTGCTGAATCCTGCCGTTGAGCATAATTGTTGATTCCGCTGAAATTTCCTGCTTCAGCCAGTTCACACTTGAGGGAAGCACAACTAACCATTGGTGCAGGAGAATTGCTGCAATCAAAAGAAGTAAAAAAAAGGGAAGATATAAGTTATGCCGCAGGCACCAAAAAACAGCTAAGACAACTGCCAGCAAGATCCATTCAGGGTGAAGCTGATTAAGGGTGTGTTGATAACGGGAGAAAATCCAAAGCAGTGCAGCCAGCAGTGTTGCAAATTCGAGTAAACCGGTTTTGTACCATTTGAACAACATTCTGCAAGATACCCATTTGTTAGCGATTAGCAGTTAGCACGCTCAATCAATGTAGTAATGGAATTGTACCGCATTACCCTCCCTTTCCACCTTGAGGGAAATCTCACGTTCTGATTGAAGAACTTCCAATAACTTGAGTGCTTTTCCAACTGAATCAACAACAAATCCGTTTATTTCTAAAATGATGTCATTTTTTTTCAGTCCCAATTTTTCATAGATACTTTCTTCTTTAATGTACTGAAACATGAAATAAGGTTTGTCATCTTTTGTGGTCGGAACAACCCTCGCATCATTCAGCAGTTGCTGGAAATTTGCCAGTTGTTCATCAACCCACACCCGCTGAAAATGATAAGTATTTCCTGTGTCAGTAGTAGAAGCAGGAATAATGGCTTTTTCTGCAACAACATTTTTCTGTGGCGGTACAACGATCGCAGCAGTTTGCTGTACAGAAGCAGTTTGGCCTTTTGCCTTTTTTGGTTGAGTAGCAGTTAGCGCCGACTTTCCTGAAGTATCCCCGCTGACCATCCACAAAGCTTGTTTTTCACCTTGATAAAGAATCAAAACCCAGCGATCCTTGATTTTCAACACTTTTACGCTTTCTTCTGCACATTCTTCGTCACGCTTAATTGTTTTTGCGTGAAAACATTCACCTATTCCATAAATCAAATATTTGTTTAAACTATCTTTTTTACTGATAAAAGCAAATGAATTCTGCTCTCCGTAAATCATGGTACCTGCAAGTGCGATTGCTAAACGTGTGTGTTCAACTGTTTCACCATCCGTGGTTTCCTCAATAATAATTTCCTCTTCAGGAAGAGTTGGCGGCAATTCGATTTCCGTTTTTTGCGCATTAAAGATATTGCGTTCCAAAATTACTGCAAATTCTTTTTGTGCTTTTCCGGAATCGACCGGCAGTTTAGCAGTTTCGATTTGGAATGTTCTGGGAGACAAAACAGGAATAGACAAGACTTGATGATGAAGCCACGTACTGAGCAGCGAGCCTGCCATAAATGAGACAGTGCCTGCGAGCAAAACGTTGAAAAATAAAATAAAAGTTGTGGAAGAAAGTCTCATAACGAGCAAATAATTCTGAGAAGCAGGCTGCTGATCATTGAGAATCAAGCATTGGCTGCAGAGATTGATTTTTGCTCAAGATAATCCGCTGCAAACTGAGTCGCCAGCAAATAACCTTTTACTCCAAGCCCAACCAGTACCCCAATCGCGATATCGGAAAAATAAGAGTGGTGCCGAAATTCTTCACGCTGATGCACATTTGAAAGGTGGATTTCCAGAAAAGGAATTTCAATAGCAAGCACTGCATCCCTCAGCCCGACACTAGTGTGAGTCAAGGCACCAGGATTTAAAAGCAAAAAATCCGCATCACGCTGCTGATGCAACCAATCAATTAATTCTCCTTCAGAATTTGACTGAAAAGTTTCACACTCAATTTTACGTTCACGAAGTGCAGTTGAGACTTGCTCTTCAACATCTGTCAAAGTCGTTGAACCATAAATTTCAGGTTCACGACTACCAAGCAAATTAAGATTAGGTCCATTGAGCAAAAGTACGGTAGGCATAATTGAAAATTGGCTTTATGGTAATTATTTCCGGATTCATTTTTGTAAAAACAGCATTCCGGAGCTAAAATATATCCGCTAACATTAAAGCCTGCACTGCTAAAATGCAAGTGATTTGGCTGATTAGGAGCGGCGTATTAGTTCAAACAAGCAAGTTCCGGACGAATTTAGACATGCTTTCCAAAGTTTGAATTTCCTGATCTCGATGCGGAGAATGTCCGCAGTTGTCCAGAAAACATGTTTCCACACTACTGCCTGCTTGACGGACAATGGCTTCGACTTGTGCCGAAGTACCGTATTCGTCGTCATTTCCCTGAACAATTAATTGCGGAACCCGTATTTTCGGCAGACACTCTTCTATGTTCCAGGCAGAAAAGTCCGGATGAAGCCAAACATCAGCCCAACCGTGGAAAGCGCAATCAACATTTGCACCGTGATGTTTCTCCAAACGTTCCCGCAGATTTCCGGACAGAAATAATTGCTGTACTTTTTGGATGGAATCCGTAGTCAGTTGTTCACAAAAAACGTGCGGTGCTTCATTGACAATACCAAGCAGGTTTTGAGCAGAATTTTCAGCTGCATGAATTAACGCAATCGAAGCACCGTCGGAATGTCCTACCAAAATATATTTACGGATTTTATACTGCGATAAAATTTCCGGAAGTTCACTCAGGGCTTCATGATGCATGAAATCCAGTGCACGTGGAAGTTCGCACGAAGCGGATTTTCCGTAACCCAGCCTGCTGAAGACCAAAGCACCGCAACCGGTTTTGTCTGCTAGTTTTTGCGGAAAGTCTTTCCAGAGTGAAACACAGCCCAGACCCTCATGCAAAAAGACGAGGGTTGGCGCTGCTTCAGGAGGAGGTCCATGCCAAACTGATTCCAGTTTTTTAGCGTTAATTAGTTGACTCAAAATACCGAAAGTAATGTTTGGGGTTTCTGTCAGGCAGTTTGAAGAACACGCTGCGCAGGGAGGAAAAATGCTATCACAGCAACTGCGAGCGCGAGCAAAACCAAGAGTCCGTAAAGCCAAATGAAACTTCCGCTGAGTTCATAAATCCAGCCGGACAAATAAATTCCTGATGCACTAAAACCAAAGCCTAACAAAAATTTACTGCCGAAAACCAGCCCATGCCGATGACTTGGAGCATATCGAACAAGTAACGTGTTTTCTACCGGAAGTGCGCCTGTACTCAAAAACACGACCAGCATCATGCTCAAAACCAATGGTATTTCTGTAAGCTGACTGGCCAAAGCGACTGCTGGCACAGTGAATAAAAATAAAGCAAAATACAGTTGACGCTCAGAATAACGGTCAGCCAGGCGGCCGCACAGAAGTTGCCCCATTGCTCCCGCAGCATAAACCAGTGCCACCATCGAGCCTGTACCAAGCAGTGAGCCTGAAGTAAAGAGAACACGCAGGTCAAAATCTTTAGGTAGTGAAAACTGTACAATTTGGTGAAAAATGCCTGTGAGCAAAAGTGCAGTACCCATCAAACCAAAAGTCATCCAAATGTTTTTCGTAGAACTCGATTCATAAGCTGCTTTTTGCACAGGCTTTTGTGTATCGTCCAGAAAAGTACGCAAAGCAATACTGAAAAGAATTCCGACAATTAAACAGACAATTCCCGGAACAATGAACGCAAAGCGCCAACTCCACAATCCAGTCAATGATCCTGCAACAAGTGGAGCGAGGACAAAGCCTAAACTTCCGAACAGACCGTTAAAACCAAGGGCAGTACCGGTTTTGGATGTCCTGGAAACCAACCATGACATTCCTACAGGATGGTAGATTGAAGCAAATAATCCAATCCCGGCCAGTCCAAAGGCCAGCATCATTGGTGTTTCTGCAAATCCCGTTAGAATCGTAAAAGCTCCTGTTCCGTAAAAATATATTTCTAACAGTCTGGTTTTACTCCATCTGTCACCAAGCCATCCTGCAGGTAAAGCTCCAGCACCAAACAGAAATGCCGCTGGAACAGCTAGTGCAGCCAATTCCTTAAAGCTTAAATCCATTTCTACTTCTAAAACAAGAAGAACAGTGGGAAAAAGCAGGGTGAGTAAGTGACAGAGAGTGTGACCTACTGAGGCAAAACCAACAACCGCTATTTCAGAATTATTATTCATCATTTAAGATAGATTACTTCTCTTTTCATTTTTCATCATTTTCAACATCTTTCTGTTTTGAAGCCAACACTTTATCGAGATCGTTTTTGAGTTTAGTGAGGTGATAATCTTTATTGAGAGAAATATAAATGATAGCAAAAAGAGTTGCAACCGGGGAAACTACTGCGTATCCGTACATGTTGATCAAGTACAAATCAACCAAAAGAGCGGAAGTCTCAAGAAGTTTTACCAGATCAAAAACTAAACGGTAACGTAAAAAAAGCCAGAGCGACATTGCATGAGCAATAACTGTCACCACTGCCGTTCCAGCCCAGATGAACAAGGCAAGGTCCAGCGTTGCTAAACCCAGCATAAGAGTGAGCGATGTAGTTAAGGCACGTTCGAGTGATTCTTTTGTCATGATTTACTTTCAGGCAGATTGAATTTCTGCTTCGTCTTTGCTAAAAAACTTTTGCAGAACAAGCGACCATAAAAAGCCTCCGACGAATTTCGCAACAAACTGTCCTAGCACGATTTCAGGCATGAACACCCCAAAAGCCAGAGTCGGAAAAACAATTGAATCAATCGCACTACCGGCCACATTTGAACCATTTGCTCTGATCATGAAACGTTTTTTGCGTAATCCTGCATATACCAGCGAGTCTCCAATACCGGCCGCTAAAAAGGCTGTTGCACTGGCCAATGCGATTGGCAAAGCATCCCAATTGAGTGCGATTGAAATTGCCGAACCTCCGCAAATCAAGGCCAGCATTTTCCACCACAATTGTTTACCGTGCCATTGATCATGCAGTTTGTCACGTAAAGTCAGATCAAGACCTATAAATAAAAATGCAGTCAGGACTGCGGCCTGAGGCCCAAACCAAAGTATAATCATGTTGGCCAGTACTATAGCCAATAAGTATATGAGAACAGGTATCATGTGAATTTCAGTTAAATGCAGGGTTTCACTATTATAATTTGATTAGCAAGACTGTTCTATTTTACTCAGTCTGCATTCAAAGAGTCAAACATCAATTGCCCTAACTAATGAAAGTTTTCTCACTTTGCTTTTAATAACTTTGTTAGAGGATTTTTTCATGCTTCGTCAACTTTTTTTCTCCAGACGTTTAAACTGAACTGCGCGCCAGTTTTCACGTTCTAAGGTTGAACAATACTCAAAACCCAACTGCGTTATTGAGCTGCTTAGTTCATCAGCCTGCTCTCCGAGGAGTCCGCTGCAAATCAAAGTACCACCTGGACTAGTCAGTCTTAGCAGTTCAAAGCGGACATCCTGCAATTCACGCAGGAGCATATTACTGATAACTAGCGGCGCAGGTTTTATCAACGCAGATGGTTGACCAACCACGGCCTTGATCCTTCCAGTAAGTCCGTTCAGCTCACTGTTTCGCTCAACTTCCGCGACTGCTTCAGACTCAAGATCAACACCTCGCACTTTTTGTATACCGAGACGGCAGGCGGCAATCGCCAGGATTCCGGAACCAATGCCGATATCCAGCATGCTTTCCGGCAAAGTATCCGTATTTAAAAGATATTGCTCAAGCATTTCAAGTGCTAATGCAGTTGAGAGATGATGTCCTGTACCAAAACCCTGTCCGGGGTCAATCCAAACCGGATGTCGGCCATCAAGTTCAAAGCCGGTTTCCCAGGCAGGCAGAATTATCAGAGACTGCCCAACCTTCACCGGTCGAAAATGTTCACGCCAATTTGCCTGCCAATTTTCAACAGGTCGGTTAGCTTCTTCAGTGATGTTAATTTTTGCTTCTGTAGCAGTTTCGCAGCAAAAATCATCAACTAATTTCTGTGCTCCTCCTGCAGGTTCATGTTCAAAGAAAATCCTGAGAGTCAACTCAGTTGGAGATTCCGTCATTGTTTCTACACCAAGCGCGCCTTTTTCAAAACAAAACCAGCTCCATAGTTCTTCAGTCTCTAGAGGCAAAGTACAGCAGATTTCAAAATATGTTTGCGCAATTGAGGAATTAGTCTGTTTCATTGAGAACTCTTTTTATCGCCATTTACATAAACTTTGAAACCGTCTTCGCTAAGTCCTCGTAATCGCGGATCATTTTTGATTTTGGCAACTTCACACAATTTGCATTTGCAGTCAATGTGGTGTGTTTTTTGAAATTTCTTAAGTTTTAAATGAGATAAATCCTTACCGTCATTCTGCATTTCTTTCAACAATTTCTCGATTTGACGCATTGCCAGAGCCAGGATTTGTTCCTGCAGACTAGGTGTTTTCAACTTAAACATAATACTTTTATAAATAACGGAGCCAGAGGCTCGGTGAACTATTTCAACTTGACAAGAATACGTATATTATCGACAATTAAGCGTAGAAAAAAGTTGACGTGTACATTTAGTCCAATTAGGATGTCGACTGCTAAATCCTCATTTAATCACCAGGTAATTTTTTATGTCAGCAAAGCTATCAAATTTTGGAGGGATTCTCCTCCTCCTCGTTGTTGGTTCCATTTACTTGAGCACATATATTGTGGACAAGACTCAATATGCGATTGAAATTTTATTAGGTGACCCTGTTGATATTGTCATGGAGCCGGGGCTCAATTTCAAGGTGCCATTTGTAACTCGTATCATTTTTATGGAGAATCGTCTGCAGGATTATGATGCAGATCCAGGTGCAGTCTTCACTAAAGACAAAAAAGAAATGAAAGTTGATACCTATTCAAAGTGGCGTGTGATGGACCCGCTTAAATTTTATGAAACAGTACGTACAACTGCAGGAGCACATGCACGTCTCGATGACATTATCTACTCACAGACTCGTGAGGTGCTTGGACAGCACACACTGGTGGAAATCGTTTCAGGTAACCGCAAGGAAATCCGTGAGGCCATTACTTTACGTTCCAGAGAAAATGCAAAGAACTTTGGTATTGAGATTCTTGATGTACGTATAAAACGTGCCGATCTGCCTGAACAAAACAGTCAGGCTGTCTTTGGACGTATGAACGCCGAACGAAGACGACAAGCAAAACTATACCGTTCTCAAGGCGATGAAGCTTCGCTGAGAATACGATCTGATGCAGACAGAGAGCGTGTCGAAATTATTGCTGAAGCAAAAAAGATTAACGAAGAAACACGTGGTAAAGCAGATGCAAACGCTACAAAAATATATGCTGACGCCTACCAGAAAGACACCGATTTCTTTAAGTTCCTGCGTTCACATGATGTTTATCGTAACAGCCTGCAGGAAGGTACTACACTGTTGATGGATGCAGATAGCGAGTTTTTTAAGTACCTCAAATAAATCTGTTTCTAAATTGATTTAGCAAAATTTACAGAAAACCATTTTCCCCGTTTTTTAGCATAGACGGGGAAACAGTTCTCCCTCCCGGCTTTAGCAGAGACCCTTTCTGCTTTCTTCCCAAAAAAAATAAATGTCTCCCTCTGACAAAGATTATTTAGAAGTACTTTCGGAAATGGAAAGTTGGGGCAGTTACGAAATCACTGCACAGCCACGTGACCTCAGTAAACTGGATGGAATCCGGCTTTTACTGAAAGACTTAGGAAATCCCCAGGAAAATTATAAGATAATCCACATTGCCGGAACCAACGGTAAAGGTTTAAGTGCGACAATCATCAGCCATTTATTGAGCGAACAGGGATTTGCCGCAGGTTGTTATACTTCACCGCATCTGACTGACATTAGAGAACGTATAACTCTTAACGGAAATTCTGTAGCTAAAAGCACCTTTACACAAAGTGCATCCTTGGTGCTGAAGATTGCACGAGGCTACAAGGGCAACCCATACCTTTCCTATTTTGATGTATTAACCGCAATTGCATTCCTGACCTTCATGACCGAAAAGATGGAGTGGGTTGTGCTGGAAACAGGATTAGGAGGTCTGGCGGATTCAACCAATGTGACAACAAAAGAATTATGTGTTTTGACTAGAGTTGGCCTTGATCATCAGGAAGTTCTCGGCAATAGTTTGCAGGAAATCGCAGCAGAAAAAATTGGTATCACACGTCCGGATGTACCTGTAATAGTTGCGGAGCAGGATGCTGAATTAAAACCGTGGCTGAGCGAACAGTTCCGAAAATCGAAGGTGCCTTGTTATTTTGTGGATGAGGTTTTCGACGGCTATTTTCCGGACAAGCAATTATCAGCTGAATCCTATTCAAAACCTCGGATGGCTTGTATTCAAACAAGTTTATGCGCAATGCAGGTGCTTTTTAATGGAAATAATTCGGAAAAACAAAAGTGGTTAGCAAGCGCTAAAAAGGTGAAAATGCGCGGACGTCTCGATTTGCAGCAGAATGTATTTTGGCGGAAACATGGAAAATATTTTAAAACAATGCTGTTTGACGGAGGCCATAATTTTGATGCATTGACTGCGCTGGTAGAATTCCTCACTACAAACAAACTTGTTCCCTGTACGCTGATTTTGGGCATGGCTGCAGACAAATTGGATTCCGCTCTGCGAATACCTTTGAAAGAATTGTGTGAGAAAGCGGATACTCTCATTTTCACTCCTGTGCCTTCGCCAAGAAGTGCAACTCCGGAAGAGTTGGAAAACTTTATAATTGAGTGCGGAAATTTCGAACATTCTCCGGAAATAAAACATAGTTCATCTGCAGAAGAAGCCTTAGAATCTGCTTTACTTACTGATGAAAAACCTGTTGTCGTTGCAGGATCTTTTTATTTGGTAGGAGAGATTATGCAGATCCTGGAAAATGGAAACACTAGCTAAAATGAATACGTCCATGAAACACGTGTAATTCCTCCCGGCATCCCGACTTTTGAAGGCAATGCATCGCCACGGTCATTGTACGTTGAGTCGTAGATTGTAGAGTCGATGATCGTATTTGTTGCAAATGGATTATCAATTATTTCACTGTTTCCCGGAAACAGGAATTCCAGCATAAAGCCAAAACTATCACCTCCTGAAGCAATTCCCATACGTCGAAAAGGTAAGGTGCCGGCCGAACTGCTGAGTTGAGTCTGAATGGTAGCCGTATATTCATAAATAGTTGGATTTTCCCGAATACCTGATTTCAAAGTGCTTTCGACTCTTGAGAGTCCTAAACCAAAGAAAATATCCAGATCGTCTGTTTTAGGTACTCCGAAAGGATGGATTGAGGCGGAAAACATGTAGAAATGAGAAGCCATCCGTAAAAGAGGGGTTGCATAATCCGGATCTGCTCCCATGGTGGCTGCCCTGACTTGTGTGTCATCCAGCCAAATATTGGTGTAGGCAAAGCTTAAGCCGATACCGACGACATAATCAGTCGGCTGAATATATTCCAAAGAAAAAGTAGGGAGCCCATTCAGCAAAGGGATATTACTGAATAACTTGGTCAAAGTACCGTCCTGACCAGCGTGACCATCTTCATTTTTATTATAAACATTTGGAAGAAAACTACTGCTGCCGGGATCTAAAAAAGTAGGTCCAAAAAAACCCTTACCTCCTCTGAACCTGTCGGTACCAGTCATTTGATAAAACGGATGACTGTCATCGTCACTGAACGTTTGTTGCAGTACCTCCCAAAATCCAATCCGCCAGACGGCATCTCTACCACCTGTTGATGCGGCAGCAGTTTCTTCCTGTGCAAAAACGGCAGGCCTAAGCACCAGCATAATTATCAATGCCAAGCCAAACTGATTTAGGATAAATTTTTTGAGAGACATGGACACATCAGAGTCAACTTAAAACCAGCACCGAAAGAACGGTTTACTGTATCTGTAAATTCAGATGGTCTAGGCGAGCAAAATTAGCGGGTGGCAGTATTACTGGAGTGATCAAGAACTTCAGCCCAATCCTTGGCCCTGCGTATTTCCGGGTGATCGAAATCATCATTAAATGGCCGTGACATCAACCAGATTTCTGCTTCAGGGAAAGATTCCCGAACGTTGAGACAGTTATCAGGATGATCGTCCACAAACATAACAGTCTTTTCTTCTTGATGCAGTTCCTGAATAACATCTGCTTTGGTCTGTGTTGAATAACCGTCATAATCTATAAAGCCGGCACAATGCGCAGAATCAAAGTTGAATCCTGCGTTTCTTAGATTTTTTTCTCTTCGCTCAAGACAATCCAATGGAATGTTGGTGATAAAATGCACAGGATATGCCCCGAATGCTGCGTTGAATTGTTCCGGATCTACCAGTGGTTCCAGTTGTTCAAATTCAGTACTGTGAAGAAAATAATCCCAGCCTTCCATGACCTGCTCCTTCGTCAGTAAATCTGCAAACCAGAAACTCTTTGAAACAAAATCCTCTGCAACCTCTAATTTAAAATAATCTTTGACTGTCTTAGTGAATCCGCCTTCAAAGTCCAGCAAAACTCCATCTACATCAAAAAAACAACTATACATCGTGGTTGACCCATATTAAGCAACAGTTATAGAAAATAAAGCTATCTTACAACAGCCCTAGATTCTACAGGGCTTAAACAGTAAAAGATATTAAAATACTTATGTAATGTGGAATTATTTGAGGATCTTAAAATCAAGTGAGGTATCACCCCCGTCAGCCTTAACAGTTATCAGACATCTTCCGACCTTTGTCTGCATCGATTTTCCTGGTACATGAAAGATTCAACTTTTTATAGGGAGGAGTTGAAAACCAAGATTGCCCTGATGCACTTGCAGGCTTTTACGGGGGTGTTTTTGTTCGCCAGTCTGTTTTGTGTGACTACATAATTTTTAGCGAACATCTAAATATTAGAATATACGTATAATATCGTTATCAGCATAAAAAGTAAAGCTTATTTTGTATGAAATTCAACTATTCTGCGACTGTTATTATTAGCATGTTAACCGCTAATCCAGAGCAATGGATTAAGTGAAAAAATAATTACGGTTGAAGTTTTGTCTTTTGGAGATCTTTAGCTTTCTGATAGAATAAATAGTTAAAATAAATTTTTACTAGCGATAACTCATTTCTACTGAAAAAAACTACAGTGTTGTTTAGTCTTCCGCCGCAAGTATTGGTCATTCTGATTTTCAGTTTAATCTTTGCTTTAACCTTCCATGAGTTCGGTCACGCGTATGTAGCCCATCTTTGTGGAGACGACACGGCAAAAAACGCAGGCAGAATGTCCCTCAATCCATTTGTGCATTTGGACTTGTTCGGCAGTTTAATGGTCTTAGTTGCAGGATTTGGCTATGCCAAGCCTGTTCCAGTTAATCCAAATAACTACCGCGTACGTAATGCAGATTTTTACGTTGCTTCCGCAGGACCTTTGATGAATTTAATATTGGGTGTAGGAGCAGCATTTTTATTTAGCTTTTTAGCAAAAAACAATTTATCGACACTTGCAGGAGTTCCAATGCTGGAACTCTTATATCTGTTTATTTTCATCAATTTTAATCTTTGCCTGTTCAACCTGATCCCGCTTGGACCACTTGATGGAAATTCAGTTTTACCTCATTTTTTACCAGTTAACATAAAAATACGATTTCAGCACTGGAATTACCGCTATGGCTCCCAGGTCTTAATAGCTTTGGTCGTGCTTAGTATGTTTTTACCAGGCTTCAGCGCATTTAGCTGGATCGCCTCCATCAGTAAAAGCATGATTAATGGTCTCCTTTAATAATTTTCTTTTAGCTGCTGGCAATTCTTTTTTCAACATTCCGCTTAGGCAATAATACAGACATGACTCATAACGACCTAAAATCCCTCTTTCTAGGATATTGCCGTAAAGAATCCGGTACTCCCGACAAACAATTAATCGGCATGGAGTACGAAAATTTCGTTTTTATTCCTGACGAGGATAATTCGGAAGATGGTTTCCGCCCTTTACCTGTTGATGGTGATTCCGGAGTTTTCAGTGTTTTAGAAAATTTAGTAGAACTTACAAAAGACTCTGCTGATCCGCTCGAAAAAGTTTTTGAAAAAGACATGCTGCTGGCACTTACGAGTCCGTCCGGTTCAAAAATCACGATTGAACCAGGAGGACAAATTGAGCTTTCAGATGCACCCAGAAATTCTCTTTTAGAAGCACATAATTCTCTGCAGACCTACTTAAAGCTGCTGGAAGAAGCCGTTTCAGGTTTTGGCGGAAGGCTTTTATTTCAGGGGGTACAGCCACTGCATTCTTTGGAAGAGTTGCCCTTTTTCCCGAAGAGCCGTTATCGGATTATGTTCCCTCACATGCTGAATACAGGTTCTCTTGGACAGTGGATGATGAAAGCCTCCACCGGTGTACAGGTCAGCATTGATTATGCTTCCATAGAAGATATGGAGAGGAAATTTGTTTTTCTAAACCGCCTTTCACCTTTTTTAACAGCAATATTTGCCAACAGTCCGCTAATTGAAGGCAGTTCCAGTGGTTATCTATCTTATCGCTCACATATTTGGGAGCATACCGATAATTCACGTTCCGGACTACCGGAAGCTTTTTTAAATACTGGTTTTCGTCTGGAGGACTACATAGAATGGGCCTTAAAGGCGGCGCCTTATCATTTAAAACGTGATGGAGAGGGGATCCTGACGACGGATTTTAGCTTTCAACAATTGTTAGATGCTAAACATCCGGACTTAATAATGGACATGGATGACTGGGAAGAACATCTGGGCATGCTTTTTCCGGACATCAGAATAAAAAACATTCTGGAAGTGAGAGTTATTGACAGCGTGGCTCCGCAATATTCACTCGCAGTTCCGGCATTGATTGGTGCATTACTTTATAATGAAACTGCTTTTGCTGCTGTACAATCAATCTTGATGGATTTGCCGAAAGAAGAGTTCAAGATTTATAAAAAAGCTGTAGCAAAGGATGCTCTACACTCTGAAGTCAATCGAACAAACTTTGCAAAGACTGGTAGACTCATTGTAGAAAAAGCCTTAGAGGCACTTGGATCAGCAGATGAGAATTGGCTGTTGCCTTATTTTGAGCAGTACACGAAGGGGGGGCTTACTCCTGCAGATGAGACTTTGGAGCTTTTCCGCGAGTGCGGAGAGAATCCGGACAAATGGCTTACTACAGTATTAAAAAACGATACTTACTGAGTTGGCCACGTTACTTGTTTGAATTCTCTTTTTGGTTGAATTGCTGAGGGTTTTTTGTCTTCAGTACCTCGTATAACCTGAACAGAATAATTCCCTGAGGATTCCCCTGTAGAACCTTGTAATGCTGGAGTACCGTTAATCCGGATTGTAACGAGGCCGTCTTTATTCAATAAAGGCAGCACCTGACCTTTTTCCAACTTTCCTTTTACTTCTCTCAAATCAGCTTTACCAAGTTCAGCAACAACCGAATACTCAGTCTTTTCCAGCAAAGACTTGAAATGTTCTTTCACTTGAGGAAAGTAATAAGCCATAGATTCAGGTTCAATAATTTTCTTCTTTTCAAGCGGTCTAAGCACAGACACAAGAGCAGCATAAGGCAGGCATAACTGGATACTTGTTTGAACACCGTCAAGACTAAGCTGAACACTTCCTGCCAAACAATATTCGTAAGGCAACATCACATTTGCCCGGCGGGGATAGATGGTAACACGATTCAGATTTAGTTCAATTTCTGCAATATTGAGCCAGCTTTTTTCAAAATCATCAATCAGAGTACTTACCAATTTAAGCAGCGTCTGCTGGTTTTCTTTCATCATCTGAACCAGTGACAATTTTTCTGCAGTCGGCTCTGCTTTACTGTTAAGTGCTAAATCAAAAAAAGACTTATCTACAAGTAAAAGTCCACGACTATGGTTGAGAGTTTCAAAAATATAGATTGGTTGTTTCTCAACAGAATCTAAAAATTTTTCAAAACGCAGCTTTACCACATTTTCAGTGGAGACTTCTAACATCATGCCCATTTTCGCATAAAGCGTCTCTTGTAAGAGAGTTGCCCATCTGCGAAAGACAATGTCCATTATGTGGAATCGTCCTGTATTAAATTGAGCTTCAGCCAGCTCATAAGGTTTTACGGGGATGTCTGTTTGGTGCAGCATAATTTCAATTAGTCCTGAATAACGCCTACAATACGTATGCCCAGTTTTTCATTATTAATTTGAACTACTTCCCCAAGAGCAATTGTTTTACCATCAAGGACCAAATTCACCGGTTCTCCTGCAACTTTATCAAGTTCAATAATGCTGCCGTAAGTGATCTGTGTGATTTCTTCGCCGGTAAGACTTGTCCTCGCTATTTCGACCACCACTTCATGGTTGAAATTTAACAGCATGTCTGAGCCTAAAGGGGCCGCTATTTTCTCTGCTGCCTCTGATTCAATTGGCATTTCACTCTCCACTATATCAATTGCAGGTGTTTCTTGAACTTCAATTTCTGGTTCATCGATTTCAATTTCTTCTATCTCATCACTTGTTTCCTCAAGCTCATCTTGAGTATCGGTTGTTGTTTCCAATGCAGGAATGACCTCTGCTTCGGGCTCTAGCTCAGCTGTTTCAACTGCAGACTCATCCGCTTCAAGTTCTACCTCAGCTGTTTCTGTTACTAACTCGTCCGCCTCAGGTTCTGCCTCAGCAGTCTCAACATCATCAAGCCCAAGATCAGTTATTTCATCTTCAGTTGTTGCTTCCGTAACATCCACTTCCTCTGTTTCATCAACAGCATCTTCAACAGCAATTTCTTCATCGCTGGATTCCGCAGTCTCAACATCATCAAGACCAAGATCAGTTATTTCATCTTCTGTTGTTGCTTCCTGAACATCCACTTCCTCTGTTTCATCAGCAGCATCTTCAACAGCAATTTCTTCATCACTGGATTCCGCAGTCTCTACATCATCAAGACCAAGATCAGTTAAATCGTCATCCTTGGTGTCGTCAAGAGTATCCATGCCAAGTTCCATATCTTCAGCATCTTCATCGGTACTTTCATCCGAAATTTCAGGATCATGCAGCATATCCAAAACATCTGAAGAATCGGAGTCTACTGAGTCATCTCCGGAACTTTCCTCAGCTTCTTCTGCGGATTCCAGTTCAGCAGAAACTGGTTCTGCGTCTGACTCTAAACTTTCTGCTAAATCAAGTTCATCAATTTCTTCTAAATCTGCAGAATCATCAGTAAGACTCAGTTCTCCGCTATCGTCATCTCCAAGTTCATCGAGCAAACTTTCTACTGAATCATTAGTCTCATCTTCTGTTTCTTCCTCATCAAAAACCATATCCGCTTCTACTTCAATTGAAGCATCAGCATCAGCATCATCCTCAGCAACGTCCAGCTTTAAGTCTTCCACAAGATCACCAATCTCATCCATGCCCAGGTCTATCTCACCTTCATCCAGATCATCAGGATCGGCGAGGACATCATCCAAATCTGTATCATCCAGCCCAGCTAAAGGCTCATCACTGCTGTGATCTTCTTCAAACAATTCTATATCTCCTTGATCATTTAAAATGTCATCCGGACTGTCTTCTGCTGACAGTTTGATTTCAAAATCATCAGATACTTCTGCCATTATTCCTCAGTTTTGATGTTTCAATTCACTTGAAACAGTTTCATTTTAGCTTTAAAGTACCGTACCCAAAAGGAAAAATACTTCAGAATTTACCAGATTAACATATTTCTGCACAATATTCTGCACAATAGATGCCACATCAGGCCTGATTTTAGCAAGTCTTTTCTGATAAACAATGAATTAATCAGCAATTTAATATTCAGAACCAAAACACTAAAAATCATTCATGACTACCTAATTTACTACTTTTTTCAAAATGATCAAATCATTGTTTAAGATGAACTTTTTCTAAAAACTCGAATTTACAATAAGATCACCATCAGTTATGATGATGTTTGAACTTGTCAGCACATCCAAAGTCAGCAGTCCAAGTCACATGAATAGTCGGTTAGCAGCAGATCCATGAAAATACTTGAAAAATTTTTCAGCACGGACGATCCAAACAAAGAGTTAAATTCAATTCTTGAACGCGGTAAAAGTTTACTGGAAAAAAACTTTTACGACTGGGCAGCAGTTGAGTTTAACAAAGCCTTGGAGCTTGACCCTAAACTTGCTGCTGAAACTGTTACTAAACTATTTCAGGAAATGCAGGGCGGAGGTAATCCTGACGGTATAATAAGTTTAGGTGTTAATGTCCTGAAAATGGATCCTAAAAACGTAGAATTGGCTAATCTGCTGGGTAACACATATCGTAAAAAACATGATTGGAATCATGCAAAAAACATGTACAAACTTTGTCTGAAGCATGATCCTAATTTTAAAAACGCGAGTTATAATCTTGCTGCAGCAAACGCAAAAATAGAAATTGCGGACGGCAATGCAGTATCTGCAATTGCAGAACTTGAAAAATTGACTGACTTTGTCCTGCCTGATATTCAAGAGGAGTTGGGATATTTAGTTGAGATACAACAACATTTTACTCCAGAAACGGATCAAGAAAGTGAACAGCAGACTGAGGATGTAACAGAGGTTAAAGCAGATTCAAATGAGTCTGCAGATAAGAAGGATAAAGAAGACACAAATAACGTAGAAGCTACAGACAAGAAGGCAGATGAAGAAGGAATAGAAGCTGAGGGAAACAGCATTGATTCAGAGCAGACTTTTAATTACATCATTTCCAATTTAGAGGCAGAAAGTGAAGAAGAGAGCAAAGCCTGTTTCACATTAGGCATCCATTGTTTACAGACAATGGAAGGAATAATTGCTAAGAATGTATTCAAACGTTTGCTGATGCGGGAAAAAGAAAATGTGGATTTACGTTGTTTTCTGGTACTTGCAATTTCACTTGAAGACGATATCGAGAATGCAATTAAAACATTTCAAAGCATTCTCGCACGCAATCCAAATCACCGCTACAGTAATGTAAACCTGGGTCTCCTGTATAAGCGTAAAGGAATGATTCAACAATCACGTGTCAGCTTTTTTACTACTTTCAAACTTCTTGAACGATCTCAGGGTAACTATCATATCGATGCCTGTCTGAAGGATGCAGACAAACTTTTTGAAGAAAACCGAACCAAAAAAGCTCTTGAGATTTATGAACCGCTTGTTCCTGAAATCACATCACAGGAATTGCTGATTCGTATCGCCAAACTGAATATAGACAATAAATCCTGGGATGAAGCCTTTGAAATATATAGACGTATTTTACGGATAAACCGGCAGAATAAAGAAGCACGTGAAGGAATCAAAACCGTACATACTGCATATCTGACTGCATCAGAAAATTACCTTAAAAAGAACGACCCAAAAAGTGCTGCGGTGGTAATTGACAAAGCACTCAGCATTGCTGTCAGTAAAAAATTGCTGCACAAAGCTATCAACATCAATCATTTGCTGGAAAATGAAAATAGAGCTTTTGAATTGGAGCAGATGCTGAAAAGTTATCAAAATAAAGAGATTCAAGCAGAAGTTCAGGGAAAAATTAGTCAGGCGGAAGAAGCAGAAAAAAACGGTAAATACAAAAGCGCAGTCCGTTATTATGAAGAAGCCATCAAGCTTGATCCGCAAAACAGCACCTTAAAAAAACTGGTGGATCTCTGTGTCCGTATTAAACGTCCGGATTTAGCGGAAAAAGTATCTGACTGGTTTGTTAAATATCAGCATTCTCTCCATGAAAAAGAGAAAGCAGAAGCTCGTGAAGCCTTCCAGCAAAGTAAGAAAAAAGAAGAATCCCAGCAAGATGATAATTAATGCGCAAAAAAAGGGGATATTTAGGTGATTTGCCGGGTTTGTTAAACTTGGACTCTCTGGTTGACATTGTCTCGAACAATGTAGGAATCTTGGTTATTCTGGCGGTTTTCATGGCAATGTTCTCACTCTTAGAAAAAAGTGAACAAGTGCCTGAAAAAGAACAACCATTTGAAAATATTGAAAAAATAAAAATTCCATGGTCGCATTCTTCTCAGAAAAACAACCTTTTATTTTTACTGAGGGATGACCGTATCTTATATCTGGATCGCGCATTAGTTTATCAAAATTTAAAAAAGTACCTTTCAGGCAAGGAAGCTTTACCAAAACAAATCAGTCTTAATCAATACTCAATTAAACTTACAACGGGCAGCGGTCACGCCCACTGTCTGGAATTTTTAGCTTCGCCTGGAGCAGGTCAATGGTGGCATCAACTTTCTCAGCACGATGGCTTGCTGCAAAGTTTGATGAAAAAATATCCTCCGGAAGAAAACTATTTCTTTTTCTGGGTTGATCCGAAGAGTTTTGAGCTCTTCCGGGAAATAAGGGAATCTTTGTGGGGACAGCATTTTGAAGTCGGCTGGAAACCTGTCCGCAGGGAGTCCACATTACGTTACTGTAGCGGTAATGAGCAAACAAGAAGCTTTCAACCACAATAATTTATAGTCTTAAAACTAAAATGTCGGGTAGCAAACAGACAACTATTTCAGCAAATGACAAAGCTCTGATTACGGATTTGGATCAACAAATCCGCAGCTATGTGCAGGAATATGGTACCCGCAAGGATTCGGAACTGCTCGATCAAGCCATCTCAGACATCCGGCAATATCATGAAAACCAGAAGCGTAAATCCGGACAACCGTTCATCATTCACCCGCTGCGTGTTGCAAGTTATATCTGCAGAGCAGGACTGGATGCTCCGACAGTTGTTGCTGCACTTCTACATGATATCATTGAAGATACTTCCATAACTCACGACGATATCCACGAGCGTTATGGCTCCTGGTATGCAGATATTGTCACTGGATTAACTAAAATTAAAAAACCCGAAAGTCCTAAAAATTTAAGCGCGGACAATTTAGACGCCACATATCAGCGGATGTTGAAAACAATGGTGCAGGATGTACGCGCATTGTTTATCAAACTCTTTGACCGGCTCGACAATATGAGAGACATGGACGCCATGCCTCGTAATAAACAACGCCGGATCAGTCTGGAAACGCTTAATATCTATGTACCGATTGCGGAACGACTGGGATTAACTCAAATATGTCAAGAACACACCGAACTTTGTTTTAAATTACTTTATCCAAAGAGATATCAGAAAACATTGCTTGAAATTGATGAATTGAAAAAAGATCGCATTTCAACGATTAAGGCCATGCAAGAATCTTTACAAAATAATTTAGAAAAACAAAATTTAGTTTATCATAATGTCGAACCGCTTTATGTTCATCCTACCTCTCGTATTCATGAAAGCGGACCGATCGATCATATCTTAGAAGGTTTCAGGATTGTAGTTAAAAAAAGCTTAGATTGTTTTCAGGCACTCGGCATAATTCATACAAATTATTATGTTATCCCGCTGAAAATTAGAGATTATATCAGCAATCCTCTCTGGAATGGTTATGAAGGCATACAGACTGAGTTAAGAATTGAAGGTGAGCAAACATTAATCGAAATTGTTTCTGAAGAAATGCTGACAAAAAATCAGTATGGAATCATGGCTCATTGGAGTGGAAGTCCAACCGAACTTGCCGACTATTATCGTATTTATCTCAGCCAGCTTGATCAGATGGCCGGTGACAAAGACGTTCGTATGCTCGATGTCATGAGCTATGTGCAGTCTGACCAAGTACAAATATACAGTCCCAAAGGAGACATGCTTGTTTTTCCACAAGGGGCAACTGTACTGGATTTTGCTTATGGTATACACACGGAACTTGGCAACCACTGCATCGGTGCTCTGGTGAATCCTTCTTCGGTAGGAACAACTAAAAAAAGGGTTCCGCGGGAACGCCAGTTGTTTACAGGTGAAGCTCTGCAAATTATCACTGACCCCGGAGTTCATCCGAAAGAGGAATGGCTTAAACAGGTCAAAACCGCAAAAAGCCGTTCCCAAATAAAAAGAGCAGTAGAACAACAAAAAGTTATAAACGCCAGAAATTCCGGACGTACACTGCTGGAGCGTAAATTAAGAGAAAAAGGTGAAGAACTGAGTGTGGATAAGTGGATTAAATCCACACCGGTTAAGTCCGCACTGAAAGCAGAAAAATTGTCCGCCAATAAATTTTTTCAGGAAATCGGCTTGCAAAAACGGCCTTTGCAACAGTTTCTTAGAAAGTACAAATTACTTCATTTTGAAAGTACCGGTCGTTTGAAAGAGATGATAAACCCTGAATTTTGGGGGAATATATTTGGAGGAGATAAAAATATATTTTTGATCGATGATGTGCAAAACCCCTTAATCAAACTCGCAAGCTGCTGTTTCCCTATTCCAGGTGATAAAATTTCAGGTTTCATTCATGATGACAAGGAAATTGAAATTCACCTCGCAGACTGTCCAAATAAAATTAACAATAAAAAGCTGGCTCAGTCCAAAATAATACCGATCGATGTTTCCTGGAATATCTCAAAAAAAATATCCCGTTCACACATCATTCATTTACATGTCATTGATGGTAAAGGAATTCTTTTTCAGATAACTAAAATAATAAAAGATGCAGGTGTTGCTATTATCAATTCCGAATCTGCGGAAAATAATAAAAACAATGCAGATATACGTATCAAACTTGAAGCTATAACCTGGCCTGTTTTCCACAAAATAGTCGAAAAATTGAGACCGCTTAAATTTGTAAAACAGATATGGGAAGAACCATCTCAAGAAGCTTAGTTTGTTTGAACACCTTTTTGGCAGAATATTTTTTTTAAAACCATAATTCCCAAAAAAAATGGAACTACCATCTTGGCTGGAATCCCGTTTGATGCAGATCTGTGATTCGATCTTTGCAGTTGTGCCGCAGCAAGCTCCAACATTGGAGAATCTGGCTAATTGCAAAATCATTTCTCACCGTGGACAACATGACAATATATCGGTGTTTGAGAATACTTTATCCGCATTTGATCTTGCACTCGAAACTGCAGGTATTTGGGGGATTGAACTGGATTTTCGCTGGACAAAAGATTTGCACCCTGTAGTTGCTCATGATCCGGATTTACAGAGATTGTTCGGTTCAAATCTCCGGATTGCTGAAACAACATTAGCAGAATTAAAGCAGCACTGTCCACAGATGCCAACTTTGGAAGAAGTACTGCTACGTTACGGCGGAAAACTGCACTTGATGGTGGAGGCCAAAGAAGAACATTATCCTCAACCGGAAGAGCAGAACAGGATTCTCAAAGAGCTCTTCGCTACACTGGAACCTCGGAAAGATTTTCATCTACTTTCTCTTGCTCCGGAAATGTTCATGCTGGTTAATTTTGTCGACAGTTCAGCGAAACTTCCGGTAGCCGTCTTTAACGCAAAATACTTGAGCAAAATTTCCTTGAATGAAGAATATGCAGGTCTAGGTGGACATTATCTGCTGCTTCATAAAAAGATTGTAAAACAACATCTGGATTGTGGACAAAAAATAGGTGTTGGCTATCCTAAGTCAAAAAATAATCTTTTTCGTGAAATTAACCGTGGAGTAGAATGGATTTTTAGCAATGATGCAGTAGAGGTAAGTGGAATTCTGCAGACGGAATTGAAGAAGGCACAATTGCTCGTTGATTCCCGGAACTTCAAATGACCGAAAATGAGTCTCAAATATTGAGTGAAAAACCTGTTAGAGTTTTATTCACAGGTGGAGGATCGGGAGGTCCTACTTTACCTTTACTGGCTTTAGCAGAAGAAATAAGTCAACAAAAACCAGACTCTCACTTTCTATTTCTCGGCAGCAAAAACGGTCCGGAACGTAAAATGGTAGAACAAACAGAAATTCCATTTGTCGCAATTCCATCCGGAAAACTGAGACGTTACTGGAGTTGGCATAATTTCATCGATCCTTTGTTTATTTTAGGTGGAGGAATAATGGGTTTGGTGCTTTTGCTGATTTTCCGACCGCAAGTCATTGTATCCGCAGGAAGTTTTGTGAGCGTACCTGTAGCTTACGCAGCATGGATCTTAAGAATTCCGCATGTAATCCTGCAAATGGATGTACGACCCGGACTTGCCAACCGTTTGATGGCTCCAGTCAGTAAGGCACTTGTTGCTTATTTTGAACAAACTGCAAAGCAGTTTCCTTCAATTGCTTTGAAACAGACAATTGGTCCTGTTGTACGTCAGGAAATTTTTTCCGCAAATGCAGAACTCGCGAATGAGCGTTTTGATCTGCATCCGGAACTCCCGCTCATTCTTATCACAGGGGGCGGTCAGGGAGCAGTTGGCTTAAATCGTGCGGTTTTTCCGTTGTTAAAACACTTGCTGAATAATTTTCAGGTTGTTCATCTAACCGGTTCCGGATCAACGATTAATTTGGAACAGGAAGCATCAACTTTTTCTCATCAGCATTATCACCCACTGGAAATTGTCCACGAAGGTATGGGGGACTTGCTTGCTAAAAGCGAAATAGTGCTGACAAGAGCAGGCATGGGGATTCTTGGAGAACTTGCTGTTCTGCAAAAAGACACAGTGCTCATTCCGCTTCCTGGAACACATCAGGAAGAAAATGCTTTGCTGATCAAAGAAAAAGGCGCAGCAGAATATGTTTCCCAGCAAGTTTTAGCAACTGAAGGAATTAACTGGTGGAATAATTTTTTTGAGAATCGTGTCCCTGGAGAAATGGGTAAAAAGCTCCACAAACTACTTCCGGACGAAGGAACAAAAGATTTTGCGAAGTTGGTTTTTGAGTTGAGCAGAAAAGGCTGAACATGTCATTCAACTTTCATTGCAGCAATTATTCAGCAGTTCAGCTCACATTTTTCCGTCGTTTTTTGAATTTGTGGATGGCAATTTTGTTACTGATTTTTGTCACCGCTTCTTGTGCAACCGGAAACGGCAAGTTTTATGACTGGTGTACAAAACGGGATTTTCCGGCTATTTGTAAAAAATACTTTGATTAATTTTCTTGTTAAATTATCCCTATGAAGATTGGAATTCTCTGCGCTATTCCTAAAGAAATAAAATATTTTGATTTGCCGCCAAATTCTGCTCGAAAGCTCGGCGGTCGAACTTTTTACAGCAAAAAAGAAGAAAGTCATGAGCTGATTGTGGTCGAATGCGGTCTTGGGAAAGTTAATGCAGCGTTGGTTTCAACTTTACTGATACAGCAGTTTGACTGCGAATTGCTTGTTTTTTCCGGAGTAGCAGGTGGAATTGATCCGGAATTGGAAATTGGAGATGTAGTGGTTGGAGAGTCATTAATTCAATACGATTACGGAGCACTGAACGATGGTCAGTTACAGGTTTACCGTGCGGGAAGTATTCCAATGGGAACTCCTGAAAATTCTGCGGAGTTTAGCCTTGATCCGGAAATAAAGAAAATAATCAAAGCAGCGCTTCCGGGAGTAAGAATGGGTACTATCCTGACCGGAGATGTTTTCCTGCAGTGCGGAGAAACACGAAAAGCTTTGTTTGCACAATTTGGCGCACAGGCAATTGAAATGGAAGGAGGAGCAGTTGCACAGGTTGCTGAGCAATTTGGAATTCCGGCAATTGTGGTACGTTGCCTCAGTGATTTAGCTGGAGCAAATGGAGAAAAACTTTCTTACGGATTCCTCAATACTGCCGCAAAAAAATCTTTCGAAACCGTGCAGACTCTTTTAAAAGCTTTGCCTTAACAAATTAATCAAAAATAACAACGCAGTTCCAAATATGGAGAACCACTGCCCATTTTTGGAAAAAGCCGGAAACCAGCTTTTGCGGCAGGATAAAGCTCTTTAAGCAAATTGTATTTGCGGTTAAGGTGATTGTCTCTGCAAACCACACTCACAGAATTCTCTTTATCTCCGTTTACGCAGACTAAAGTCTTTCCCTCAAGCAACAAATCTGCTTCCATACGTGTCCAGAAACTCTCGATTCTGCACTCAATATTTTTATCCGCAAATTCTACTTTTCCTGCTGCAGCAAGCGGAATTGTTTCGTACTCTGTACCAAAACCTTTTGCTGCAAAAAGAATTTCCCATTTAAAATAATCTGCAGCTGCTTCCACAGAAAAACTAAAACAAAAAATTAAAATCAACAACAAGGTGCGCATATCTTTTGTCTTAGCTAAAATCTGGAAAAGCAAAGATAGGAGGAAGAATGTTCCTGTGTTTTTTCAAATTTACAGGCTGAAATCCACAAAGAATTTTTGCCGCTTTACATCCGTTCAGGTGGAGTGATTCCAAGGAGATGAAGACCCTGCAGGAGAGTTTCGGCAACACAATGAAATAAGAGCAACCTCGCAGCCTGCAACTGTTCAGTTTCTGCATGCTTTACCGAACAGGTATTGTAGGCTCTACTGAAATCTTTGGAAAATTCAAAGAGCATTCTCGCCAGCAGCGACGGACGGTATTGTTCTCCGGAGTTTAAAACAGTGCGGTTGAAATCGAGTAACTGACGCAGCAATTTTTTTTCGTTGGCGTGCGTCAAAAGTGAATAATCCACATCGGTACTGACTTCACGCGAAATCTGCCTTCCTATACTTCTGATACGAACGTATGCATAAACCAGATAGGTTCCTGTATCACCTTCTGAAATCAGCCAGTCCTTCATGGAAAACACAATCTGTTTGTTAGAATCCTGATTGAGCATTCCGTACTTGATAGCAGCAACAGCAATTTTTTGTGCCGTTTCGTCCAACTCCTGCTGACTCCAATCATGCGTGTGTTCTGCCAGATGAGCGGATTGGATGCTTTCAATAATTTCTTTGCGTAATTGCGAAAACAGAATTACATTTCCTGCACGGGAACTCATTTTTCCCTCTGGAAGCATGACCAGCGCATACGGCAAATGGAAACACTGCTTAACCTGAGAATAGCCCATCCGTTTGAGAGTCGCAAAAACTTGTTTAAAATGCAGAGTCTGCTCTGCACCTACGACATAAATAGAACGTTTTACACCAAACTTGTCAAATTTACGCTGTGCCAGCGCAAGATCTTTGGTCGCATAGAGTGTATTCCCATCTGATTTCAACAGCATAAAAAATCCGAGATCCTCTGCCTCAAGATTAATCCCTATTGCACCTTCTGAACGTTCAAATGTACCTTTCTCTTCGCCCTCAATTACAATTTTTCTGCCTGCTTCATCAACCTCTGATTCATAAAATATGTGATCGAAATTAACGTCAAGCCATTCATATATCTCATGAAAATCCTGCATTGACCACTCACGTGTCATTTCCCATTCTTCCGTGAATGCTTTATCTTTAGCTTCAAGTTTTTGCAGAATGTGACTTACCTCCTGCTGAAATTTAATTTTCTCCTCACCTTCAGCTTCGTCCAGTTTTTTTACTGCTTGAGAGTACAACTCGCCTAACCATTCTCCACGAAAATGTTGCGGAGGCGTTTCAGTATTGTGATTACGGAAATACCATAAGCATTTTGCGATGTGTGCGCCAACATCACCTATGTAGTTCACTCCGACTACATCATAACCGTTATATTTATAAATCCGTGTAAGACTGTCCCCAAGCGCAACATTGCGCATATGCCCCACATGGAAGCCTTTATGGGTATTAGGTTGAGAATATTCTATCATCACTCGTTCAAGAGCAATTTTGGAAGCTTCCTTGAAATAATTACCATTGAAAATATCGGGCAGCACTGCTTCAGCCATCGCGACCGCAGAGACGGTAAAATTCAGATATGCTCCAGTCGCCTGAATTGCGGTGACTGTTGATTCCGGACTTAGACAGGATTGTAGTTTTTC
This sequence comes from Deltaproteobacteria bacterium, assembly GCA_018645085.1. GTDB lineage: Bacteria > SAR324 > SAR324 > SAR324 > NAC60-12 > Arctic96AD-7. The sequence goes on along the minus strand of JABGPG010000136.1, from coordinate 48,819 downwards.
CGCTAATTCCTCAGCAATTTTTTCAGGGGAGCGCCGCAGGCTTTTGGCAAAGCTGAAGCAAGGCAGGGCATAGTCGCCCATTTCAGGATTAGGAGGTTGCTCAACCAGTTCGATGAGCACAGACGGTTCCCAGCTTGTTGATTCATCCGCTGAGTTCAGTGCACTGGCGGTCAAATCACAGATAGTTTGTTCAAAGATATTCATCCAAGAACCAGCTTTGAATCCTGCGTTAAGCAGTAGTACACTGGATGGAACAAAGCAATTTTCATCATTTTAAATGAAACTTCTATGCTGAGTTTATTCTCAATGTTCAACTTTTTCCCGCCGCACTATTCTTCCGCGTTTCAGGTCATAGGGAGAAAGTTCAATTGTGACTGTATCTCCTGGAAGTACACGAATCTTGTACATTTTCATTTTTCCGGATAAATGACCAATTACGATGTGATCATTTTCCAGCTTTACCCGAAAAATACCTTTGGAGGACTCGACAACTGTCCCTTCAACTTCTAGTTTATCTTCACTCAAACTTTGTTCTCCTTCGCTAATTTATTATTACAGTTAAACCTTAATTGTTTTTAGTGATTAAACCCTTTAATTTTAAGCTAATAGTTGAAATTTTCAAGTGATTTGAAGAAATTAGCGCTGGCTTCATTTTGAAATTAAATTTATCAAGCAAAGAATCCTGTCGAGGAAGCACTTTTTATCCGTGAATATATTTTCTAAATAAGTTAGAATTTACAGTAATTACGCTGAAGAGTTCAGCAGAAGAATTTAATTCTCACCGTTGTGCTTACAACTTAAAATGAACAAATGGAAAGTACGCCGTGCTCCTGCAGGAGTACAACGGCAGGAAGATCATCGTGAAGAATATGAGCGCGACCGGGCACGTGTAATTCATTCTTCTGCTTTCAGAAGATTACAGGCTAAAACACAAATTCTTGGAGTTCTTGAGGGTGATTTTCATCGCACACGCCTGACACATTCAATGGAAGTTGCGCAGATTGGTCGTGGACTTGTTTTGAATTTGCAAAAGAAATTTCCGGAATTATATGATTTACTTCCACGACTGGAGCAGATAGAAACGACAGGTCTGGCTCATGATTTGGGACATCCGCCCTTTGGACACGGTGGGGAAACTGCGCTCAATTGCGCGATGGCGGACTATGGAGGATTTGAAGGAAACGGACAGACATTACGGATTCTAACCCTGCTGGAATCACACTCTCCGGAGAATGGCTTAGATTTAACCCGCAGAACTTTGCTGGGTGTGTTGAAATATCCTGTTCCGTATGCAAACTTGTGTAAAACCTCTCCTCCTGATGCAACTGATAAATCCGTCAATTTGAATTTTCAACAGACCTGGAAACCACCGAAGTGTTTTCTCGATACAGAACAGGAAGTGTTCAACTGGATTTTAGCTCCACTTTCAAATACGGATCAACTGCACTTCTGCGAATATACTCGTCCAACTACACAGAGCCACGGGCGTTCTTTACATAAAGCTCTTGACACCTCTCTGATGAACCTGGCAGATGATATTGCTTATGGGGTTCATGATTTTGAAGATGGAATTGTTTTACGCTTACTAACGCGTGAACACTGGCAGGAAGTAGCCCAGCAACTGGATCCAAAATGGGCTGAGAAAAATAATCTCCTGCAAATAGAAACTATGCTTTTCACCCGCACAGACAATTCCGGTTACAGCCGGAGACAGGGAGTTGGTGCGTTGGTTCATGCGTTGATTTCTTCTGCTGAATTAAAACTGAATGATGAATTTGAAGAACCGCTTTTGGGCTGGAATGTAATCCTGCCGGAAGAACCGCAACGTTTCTTAAAAGCACTTAAAGAAACAGTCTCGCGGCATGTAATTCAGCTCAATACTGTACAGGCTGCAACTTTCAAGGGACGTAAAATTGTGCTGTCACTTTTTGACGCACTTTCGGCTGAACCAGAAATGCTTTTACCTTCATCTTTTCAACTTTTATGGAAAGAGGCAAAAAGTGATCTGCAACAAAAAAGAATCATTTGTGATTTCATTGCAGGCATGACCGATCAATATGCAAACCGCTTTTACGAACGTTTGTTTCTACCAGGACACGGTTCAGTTTTCGACAGGATTTAAAAATATATTAAGTACGGGAGATTTTCTTCTTCAATCACCATAACCTTTAACCTCAACAAAAAACTTAATTTGCTCCCCAAAAGACGTCAAACCAACACAGTTTCAATTGGTACCCTCAAGATTGGAAGCACTGAGCCAATTCGGATTCAGTCAATGCTGACATCCGACACCACCGATGTTGCGGCATGTATTGCAGAAATTTCCCGTTTGGATGCAGTTGATTGTGAAATCATCCGTTTGACTGTTCCTAATCAAAAATCAGTAGACAGTCTGCCTGCAATCCGTGTTGAAATGGAGAAGCGCGGAATAAAACGACCGCTGGTTGCAGATATTCATTTTAATCCTAAATTGGCGATTAACGTTTGTGAGTTCGTAGAAAAAGTACGTATCAATCCAGGTAATTTTGTTGACCGGAAGAAATTTGAAATCCGTGAATACACCGATCAGCAGTATCAGGAAGAATTGGCACGTGTTGAGGAAAAAATGCTCCCGTTGATTAAAAACCTGAAAAAATATGGCTGTGCGTTAAGAATCGGCACCAACCACGGATCACTTTCAGACCGTGTAATGAACCGTTTTGGTGATACCTCGGCAGGTATGGTTGAATCCGCTCTTGAATACTTACGTATACTGCGAAAACATGACTTTGAGCAGACTGTGCTGTCAATGAAATCTTCAAATCCGCTGGTGATGATTCAGTCCTATCGGCAGCTTGTACAAGCTATGGACGCAGAGGACATGTATTATCCACTGCATTTGGGAGTCACGGAAGCAGGCAATGAACTCGACGGACGGATAAAAAGTGCGGTTGGAATTGGTACTTTGCTTTGTGACGGTCTAGGAGACACTATCAGGGTTTCACTCACCGAAGCTTCAGAAAACGAAATTCCGGTGGCACAGTCCATTCTTCAGTCAACACGAGCCAGAATATATAACACAGATTTTATCTCCTGCCCATCTTGCGGACGCACATTTTTTGATCTGGAAAGTACAACCTCGCAAATTAAAGCACGCACTTCACATCTCAAAGGAGTCAAAATTGCAATCATGGGTTGCGTAGTCAATGGTCCGGGAGAAATGGCAGATGCTGATTTTGGCTACGTTGGAGCTGGCCCTGGAAAAATCAGCCTCTATCACGGACAAACATGCGTTGAACGTAACATTCCTTCAGCACAAGCTGTGGAACGTTTAATCGAGCTGATTCAGGAGCAGGGAAAATGGGTAGATCCTGCTTAATATATTGAACATGCTTCAGGAACCATAATTCCACATGAACATTCAGACAAACGAGTTCGTCAAATTAATTATCGATTATCAATTACTTGCTTTTCCAATCCTTGCTATATTGCTGACTGTGTTGGTGATACTTACGTGGAAACAAGCACGTCGTAGCTGGTGTTTTTATCTCAGCAAACGCAAACTGCTGGAAAACATACAATACACCCTGCAACACGGTTCGTGAAAATAACTGTTCCCGCTAATCCCTCGAGCCAAAAATAGCGGTGCCAACGCGAATCATGGTTGCACCTTCCTGAATAGCCCAATGATAATCCGCTGTCATTCCCATTGAAAGTTCAGTAATTTCAGCTGAATCCAATTCGTTCCGCAATTTATCACGCCACATGCGGATTTGCTCATATATTTTACGGGTTTTTAGTTCTCCTAGATTTGGAGCAGGAATTGTCATCAGTCCACGGAACTTCAGCCACTGTCCGGCAGAAATGGATTCTGCAAGACGTGAAATATCATCCCATTCCTGCAGACCGGATTTACTCTCTTCACGGGAAAGATTGACTTGGATCAGCACATTTATTTTCTCTTTTGCAAAAGCACAACGGGCTTCTAATTTTTCCGCCAATTCGATAGACTCAAGAGAGTGAATCCACTGGAATTTTCCGGGGCAAAACTTAACTTTGTTTTTTTGTAAATGACCTATCAAATGCCATTCTACCTCAGGAGAGTTGCTCAGCACTTCTATTTTACCCAGTGCCTCCTGTATACGGTTTTCGCCAAATGCGGTTTGTTTGGCCGCCAAAGCCTCTTTAATCAGTGCAATAGGTTTAGTTTTACTGACTGCAATTAATTGAATCTCTTCAGGTGTACGACCGGACTGAATTGCAGCTTGCGTTATCTGCTGCTGAACTAGCGCTAAATTATCTTTGACTGACACTCCACTTACTCTCTAAAAACGTTGATGGATAAAGAAACTCTACTGGACAAATTATGGGTTATGTTATTTCGGATTCCCATAGTGAAAAATTTTTGGGCACAAAGTTACGAAGCAGTGCTTTTTGATCGTGTACCCTGGACAAAACTCAATAAACCCATCTCTGCCTGTAAAATAGCGCTCTTTACAACCGGCGGTATTCTCTTGAAAACGGAAGAAGGCTTTGATTTAAACGATCCGCAGGGCGATAGTTCATTCCGGAGAATCCCCCATGACGTTTCTGCGGAAGATTTAACCATTTCCCACAAATATTATGACCACCGTGATGCAGACCGTGATCCAAATTTGATCCTGCCTTTTGAGGTCTTACGTGAGCTTCAGGCGGAAGGTCTAGTAGGAGCGTCAAGCCCTTATCATTACAGCTTTATGGGACACATCGAAGAACCTCACCTGACAACATTAATTCAGGAAAGTGCTGTTGAAGCGGCCCAAGAAATTAAACAGCAGCAAGTTGACATTGCTCTGTTGGTACCGGCCTGAGGCCTCTGCAATCAGACGGTCGGTCTGATCCAACGTGAAATCGAACGACAAGGAATTTCTACTGTAGGAATTTCAATTGTCCGCAAAGTAACTGAGTCCGTAAAACCTCCACGCACATATCACTTGAAATATCCTTTTGGTCACGCCATGGGAGAAGCATTTAACCGACCCCAGCAAAAACAAATTTTCCGTGATTGTCTGGCAGTACTTGAAACAGCAACTCAACCGGGAGTAATCGTCGACAGTCCATACCGCTGGAAACGGCACAAGTTTGAATAATATGTTTAGCAGGTGACTATAAATGCTTTAAAATCCTGTAAAACAACTACTGCAACTCTGCTTTCCAGAGACCAACTTGTCGTTGTTTTGCTTCATTTTCTGCAGCCAGCAGGTCTTCATGCTCAGGCGGCGGTTCAGTTTCCAGCAGATAAAATGACCAACCATTCCGGACCAGCCAAACATTGATATTTGTGTCACCGGTCCAGACCATTCCGTCCAGTCTGTATAATCGTTCGGAGAAATCATAATTGATCCTCACCTGCCTGTTGTAGAAGATCTTCTGCATTTCAAACGCAGCCTTTTTGCGGAACCATTCATTGTATTCCTTACCGTGACTGATGGACAGCTTTGGTGACACGTATTTTAGCCAGACACGTACTTCCTGACGCGGTAAATTCAGATTCTGCTTTGATAATTTGAATGTCCATTTACGAAATTCAGAACGGCTTTCGATACGTATCCAGACACTTTCTGAATCAGTAACTCTGCTAAATACACCGATCAAGATATTTTCACTGATTGTACGTAACGGTTTTGATTTTTTCCTGTCATCCATCCTGCTGAAAAGTTTCTGACGTATTGATTCTGTTTCTAAAAAACCATCCTGCGCCTTTAGTTCCTCTACCTGAAGAACTAAACTTCCAAAGAAAAAATAAATTGTCAGTAATAATATTTTAGCAAAATTCATTATTTGCACCACTTGCAGCTTGTTATAAAATTGATCTTTAGCAGACTTGCTCAGAATACCATGACAATTCAGTAAAATCCATCTGATTTGAAAAAGAATGCATTCTGGATTTAGCAAAAGTTGTCAGACATTGTTCTGGAGATGCAATAAGTTTGCATGTGTTAGTACATTTCAGCTAAAGTACAGCAATTACTTCGTTTTTCGTGAGATTGGAGCAAGGGTTTTAACACCCTCAGAGGTTGAGGTTAATTTTTGCCTGCCAGTTTTATGTTTTGTCGCTTCCCGCCAATTATGATTCCCTTGCGTTCATTGACTAAAAAATATTCAATCCAGCAACATTCCGGTTCCAACACAGACTCGAGGCGCTTTTTTCGCATTTTGAGTTCTTTTACAAGTCTTACTTTTTGGATACTGGCCTTACTTGTTTTTATACCTGTTCAAGTCTCCGCGCAAGATGGATTGGATATTCCGCAACTTTCGATTCAGACACAATCGTACTTACATAATCCGGAAGCAGGAACATATCTTTACCGCAATGCAAAGGTTGAATGGGAAGGAATTTCTGTGGAAAGTACGGAAATACTTTACCATCCCGAAAAAAACACATTAACTGCAAAAGGTTATGTCAGAGTAACAGAAGGGGAAATTATCGCAGTGATGGATGAGTTGGAAATAAACATAAAAGACGGCACCGGAATTTTCATCAATACCATTTTTTATGATGCTTCAAGCAAAGCATACATGACCGCGAAAGAAGTCCGCAGAGTAGGTAAAAACGAATATACTGCCAAAACATGTACATTCACAACTTGTAATCCGAAATCTCCAGCATGGCAGATAACTGGTAGTGAAGTTAATTATTATTCACAAAATTTCTCATCATCAAGCAGTTCTACTTTAAGAGTCGGTGGGGTTCCTGTTTTTTACTTTCCGTATCTTGCCTGGCCGACTGTAAAACGTCGTCAATCAGGATTCCTTCCTCCGGAATATCTCATAGTCCGCAGTAGTCTGAGAAAATTTGACCTTGGTTACCGCTTAGGAATTCCGTATTTTTGGAATATTGATCCGGAGCAAGATTTAACACTCACATATGACTGGGTGGAACGACGCGGACCAGGATTCCGTTTGGATTATCAATATGCCTGGAAAGAGGGAATGCGGGGTGAAATAAAATACCAGCAATTTTTTGAACGTGACCCGCGTGATCCTGAAAATGAATCTGGAAGTTTAAGTTCCGAAGAGCTAGCAGTTGCAGATTTAAATCCGCAACGTTTTAAATTTGAATTTAATCACAATCAACAGTTAGACGTACAAAGCCGATTGATTGCCTCTGCGCTGGTTTACAGTGACAGTCAGTTTCAAAAGGAATACGAACTGGTTGTTAGTACAAGCCCTAATACCGCACAGCAGATTTCCGCAAATATCAACCGGCAGTTTTCAAAAGGCAGTATCACACTTTCTGCAACTCAGACACGTACCTTCAGTGAATTAGCTATCCTAAACCGAGCAATTGACCTCACTCAAGTTCAATATTTACCAGCGCTTTCATTTCAATTTAGTGACTCTTTATGGCGTTCCGGAAAATCAACTTTGAGCAGTTCCTTGAGTGGATCTGCTGTGCGCTATTACAGAGTACAGGGATACAATGGTGAAGGTGCAAGCGTCACTCCCAGACTTAATTTTCAATTTCCGCTTTTCCAACATTTTAACGCCAGCTTTAATGTTGGGAAAAAGATTTCCAGTTACAAAGTTCGTGATCCGGATGTGTCTGGAAGTGAAGATGCGTACGGTTTCAATATTTTGGACGGTAAAGCGGAAATCAACACAACTTTGTCCAGGACATTTAAGACAGATTCCGGAATTTACAGCCGTTTCAAGCACTTGATAAAACCACGCCTGCAATATGATTACATCGAAGATGTCCGGCAAACATCCACTTCCGGAGTTCCTTTTGGAGGAACAGTTTCTACACGTAGACTGGCGACATTACGCTTGGATAATGTGCTGCTCGTCAAACGACGTTTCTTTGAACGAAGTGTTAAATTAACATCTCTTTCATTGGACAGAATGAGAAGGAATCAGTTGGATCCTGTGCTGATTCGTAAATTAGCACTGATTCTGGGACAGGAATTTGCTTCTGAGAAATTATTTACAGAGCAGTTAGCTCGGTTAACTGGTGACAAATTAACTACTCAGCAAAAAAACACCATCCTCGGATATGTCGAAAAAGGAGTAATTCCTCTGCTGAATAGTCAGGTCGGTGGTCAAACACGTGAAGGAAAAAGCCGGAATCTCGCCAGTTTGAACTTTGTCCAGCATTATGATTTTTTCAAAAAAGATCCGTTTTTTCAACCTGTCGGACCTGCTGTTAAAGGTGATGAGACTGAGTCAGATCAACCTTTGTTACCTTTGCGTACTAACTTGATTTTTACACCCAGCAGCGCATTTTCAATAAACCTGTTCAATCGTTATCACCATCAGCAGAAACGCGTTGTAGAATATTCTGCAGCAGTAAGTGTAGGCTTGAGTACGCATAACAAAGCATCGGTGAATTTCCGTAATAACGAAGAAGCTTATCAAACACCTTTTGGTAATGATGTTGCGGCAGCTAACACATTTGGTTTCAGCAACAGCTTTGAAGCAAGTGACAAACTGGCTTTCGGATTTTCCGGAACAGTCAATTTAGATGCAGACAGTTATACCTTTCGGCGGCGTCTAAGTTCGAGCGCTCTCACTCTGGATTACCGGCCTGACTGCTGGAACATCCGTCTTGCGCTCACAGAAAATGTCGGCACAACCGTTTCAAACAGCGGACGTGAACAGGAATATATTGACCGTACACTCTATGCCTACATTAACCTGGGCGGCATTTCGCTTCCAGAACAAATTTTACCGGATTTGGATTGATTAGATGAAAAACAATAGTTGCCCATCTACTTTAAAAAACTTGAGGAAGACTGCAATTCACCAGTCTGTCCTGTTCATGTTGATTTTATGCTGTTTAATTTTTTTTGCAGTAGAAATTCACGCACAGGAACAGCTTCCTCTTGAGCAAAGTGAAATGGAAGAGCGTAGTTTAGAGGCACGGACTGCAACTCAGGAACCCGATTTTTTTGTCTCCGGAACTTCTGCTCAAGGAATCGGATTCTATTTTGGCGTAGGATTCCGTAGGGTGAAGCTTCAAGTAGCAGATACAGTCAGTATTTCGGATTCAGACGGTACTGCAAACGGAATCGGCTTTAATTTGGGATATTTTTGGGATGAGCAGGTAGTAGAATATGAAAGGCAAATTTCGATTGTTGAACACTCGGAATCTTTTAGTTATCTAGCAGAATCCGGAGAAAAACTTGAGGTAATCCAAAATAATTTCTGGTACATACAATACCCGAAAATCAGCCGTGACTTATACTTGCACTATGGTACAGGGCTGCAGTTTACTAAAACCCGTTTTGCGGGAACTGACAGTAATGATGCTTATGAAGATGAAATCGCTCTTGCTATAGAAACCGGAGTGTCCTATTTCGTCACTTCCAATTTATTAATATATTATCGTTTTTCGCTGGGCCAACAGTTAGCTTTCCTCTCTGATTCTGCTTCTAATCCTTTTTTGAAGCAAAGTCAATTACACACGATCTATCTTAATTACTTTTTTCCGCTTTAGTATTTTAAATTTTAAGATTTTTTTCACGATAATCGGTGACAAGATTTCCCAGTCTTTGATTTAATAGTTCTTCTTTCTTTTCCCTTGTGTATACATTGTGCGGAGCAGTCCTGACTGAACACTGACTCTCATCGAGGGGACAGCGCTCACAGGTTTGATTAACTTCCATTACAGGGATTTTTGGATCATTTAAAAATTTAACTTTTCCTTTCAGAGCTTTATCAACCCTCAATCCAAGCGAGACACAGCGGTTCATTTTTGTTTTTAAACGCAATGGTCGTCCAATGGAAATAAAAAGCACCTCGTCTCCACTTTCCATAAACTGTGCTCTCTGCGCACGAATTATTATTTTTTCAGGTTTCTGCTTAGTCTGTTCTTCTTCCAAATCTTTGAGTAAAGACACCGGTAACCAACGTCGACAATAGTGCTCATTTAAACGGACACCGCTCGGCACTAAAGTTCTAGGCATGTTCAATTCCTTGGTCAGTTGAATATCATTTTTCCCAATCTGATGCTCAAAACGCAAATAATGCAGCTCCGTTATTTTGAACAGTCCGGGAAGAATCTGACTGAGACGGTGCAGAAATGTTTCCGGAGTAACTTCATGACGTTTGAGTAACTTTAAAATAGCGTCACCATCCCATGTTTCTGACTGAAATAATTCCTGAACTTCTTCCTTTGCCTGAAAACGATTTATCATCAAAGCACCTGCAAAATAAGAAGCCCTGAAATTGTCCATAACATGGTCGAAACTATCGAATTTTTTCCAGGGAGAAGTACGGAGACGCTTGCGGATTTTCAACTCAGAATAGCCGATTTGTAAAGCCATTGAATAGACATGCTGGGAGGGAGTGAGTTGACCGTTTAACAATAACTGCGGAGGCTTGCCTGGTAGAAAAATAAAACGTTGCCCGGACAGTTCAGGATATCTTGAAAAATCCGCAACTCTCGCTTCAACTCCGTGAACCTTACTGAGGGTGTCTATCAGTTCTTCACGGGTGGGCGGCGGAAAACGTTTCCATTTCTGTTTGCGTGCAAACTCTTCTGCCAACTCTTCATACTCCTCAAAGTAGTTGTTGTGCATTTCCTGAAAAGCCCGTAAAGATGCTAAAAAGAACTGCTCAACATTCATGTCATACGCTCTTGAAATCTCCATTAATGTACTGATGAGCGCGGCGGCTTTCTTCGGTGATGCCGTAAAAAGCTCCATCACATTTTCAAATGTGATTCCAAAAAGTTGAAAAGGAAAGGATCCCAATACTGATGATGAAAAAAATAATTCTGAGATTTGACCAAGCCGACCTGTCATACTGATTGAGACCAGGTCGTCATAAGCAACACCTAATCCATCTGCCAGCATCATTATCTTTTCTGCTTTAGGATATTTTTTACCTTTTTCAATTTCATTAATATAAGACGCAGATAATCCTGTCAGTGCTGCAAGTTCCTTCAGGCCATAATCTTTTTCTTGTCTGAAGTTACGGAGCTTCATCCCAAAAATGTAACGTATATTCAGCTTGCCTGTAACTGAAGTCATTTCATGCTTAGTTGGCATAAATTCTCCAATTAACTGGTTTTATTGTCTGCACAAACACCATCATTTTTTAGTTTTTCGAATTGTTGTTCAGTATAGCCTAGATCTTTCAAGACCATCTCAGTTTGTTCACCAAGTTCAGCACCAACGTGACGATACTCTGCTTTGCATGTAGAAAACTTAAATGGTGATGCAATTTGTTTATGCAGTGCTCCATCTGAATCAGGTACCTCGGTAATCATTTCTCGATCCTTAAAATGCTGATGTTCCATTGCCTCTGGAAACTCCAACACCAATTCAACACATGCATCAATGTCTGCAAAAACTGTTTCCCATTCAGACCATGGTCGTTCCAAAAATCTTTTTTGGAGTATCTTCTTTAACTGTGTTTGAGCTTCTGCATCATCAAAAGCGGTTTGCAGCAAAGTTTCCGGAAGTTCCATTGCATTCAGCAAAGCGCTAAAAAATTGAGGTTCTAAACTGCTCACTGAAATCCAACGTTCATCCCTGGTTTGATAATAATCATAAAACGTCCCACCGTTGAGCCAAGTCGATTCCGGTTGAGCTTCAGGCGCACCAGCGAGCCAATTTGCGCCTTCGAATATATTCATACTGAACATTGCGTCTGACATACTTATATCAAGCGCTTGTCCTTCTCCAGTCTGCTGACGGTGTATCACTGCGGCTAAAATACCCATTACAGAATGATATGAACCACCAGCGACATCTGCAACCTGGATTCCCAGCGGTACAGGGGATTCATTTTTTCGGCGACTATAATTACTGACTCCGGAAATGGCGAGATAATTTAGATCGTGACCTGCACGGTTTCGGTAAGGTCCTGTTTGCCCGTAACCTGTTAGTGAACAAAAGATTAGTGCAGGATTGTGTTTGCGGAGTTCATCATAATCCAGCCCGAGCCGTTTCATTACTCCCGGTCGGAATTGTTCCAAAACAATATCATATTTGCTAACCAATTGTTGAACAATTTTAACTGCCTCAGGTTTTTTCAGGTTTAAAGCCAGAGAGTGTTTTGAACGATTCAGTGTCCCATGAGTCGCAGAACCGCCTTTAACTCGTGGCGGCAGCATTCTCACTAAATCCGGACGTGTGGGTGATTCTATCCTTAATACTTCTGCACCTAAATCCGCCAGCATCATTGATGCATAAGGACCCGGCAGCAAAGTCGAAAAGTCGAGAATTTTTATTGAGGAAAGTGGAGCGGACATTTTATGCTAAGACAAGCACTGCTTCAGCGACGATTGTCTGTGCCTGCGGTGTATTTGAGTAAAGTTCAAGACGCACAAATTTTTCATCATCTTTCTCAAATTTCTCAACAATTTTTCCGCTGCAGGACACAGTGTCACCTATTTGAGTCATTGCGGTGAAACGGTTATTAAAGCTTCTGAGAGCAGATTGAGGAACCCAGTTAGTGAGCATTTGGGCGAGATAACCCGCGGATAGCATTCCATGTGCGATCACGTCATCCAGTCCTGATTTTTTTGCGAAATCAAGATCAACATGAATTGGATTATGGTCTCCGGAAGCACCGCAATAAAGTGCAAGAGTGTGCCGGGAAACTGAAGGAGTTGTCAGCGTGGGAATTTCGTCCCCTACTTTTAAAGAGTCGTATGTTGGTTGAGTCATGATATTTTATTGATGCCTGAAAACATAATTGGTTCTCGTTTCAGCGACAATTTTACCGTGCTGATTTGTGAAAGTATTGTCTGAAATCACGAATTGCAAAGCGCCTCCTTTTTTATCAATAATATCGGTGATTCTTTTACGAACAGTTATACTGTCACCGGCGTAAATTGGCGCATAGTAGTTGAAATTTTCTTCACCGTGCAGTAATTTTTCCAGCGTTTCTCCAAGAACACTCATAAAATCCACCAAATCTAAGGCATCAATTTCCAGCATGAACGGGAAGGTTGGAGGAGCCAACAAGCCAGGATATCCTGCTGCTTTTGCTGCATCCGGATCTGTATAAATTGCCTTGGTTTCTCCAAGTGATTTTGCTAAAAATTTTAAGCGCCCTTCTTCAACAGGTATAGTAACAGGCGGAAAATTGTAACCTATGTGTTTTTTATCGATCATTTTTTATGGATCTGCTTAGCGTAGTTTTTGCTTTTTTATCTTTCTCTGTGGAAAGCTTCTGGTTGCAGTTTAATACAAAGTGCTAAAAAAATTCTATGCTTAGTTTGTTTTTCTGTCAACAATAAATGATTTTTGCTGATTACAATCTTTTGCACGATGAAGCTAAATGTGGAAGTTTTCGTTTGCAGAGAGTAACAGCACAAGCTTCTATTTGATTGAGATTCGGCCTGGCAGCAACCGGAATATTTTTGGTGCGGTTACGGACTGTCAACAAACACTGTAGTAAACGCTGTTCGTGTTGCTTGACCCCCATTCTACCTCCTGTACAATGTACACGAGCTTCTTTAAAAGTTAACCATGCCGGAAGACGATTTAATTCTGTCAACAGAGATTTTCGAATCTCAGCTAAATCTGCAGTATATGCAGCACTCTGTCTGCTAGAACTGCAGGCTGAAGCAGACGACTTATTGTTTTTTAAAGATAACAATGACAATCGGTTTATCAGCATTAATATCAAAATCATCACTAAAAATGTAACCATTGAGATTAAAATCCATTTCAGCCATTTTTTCCATTTTTTGGGAGATTTTTTTGTTTTTGCATCTTTGAAACTAACCTGAAAAAACTGAACTTTACCGTCTGCCGATTCCAGATTCAGGTTCGGTGTTTTATCATGACCAAGGACGGCACCAACGAGCTTAATTTCAGCAATTTCCGGTGCTTGCATGCCTTTAGTTAAACTTGAAAGCTCGGCCACATCGTGTGCATAGCGCTGAATAAGTTCCATGACTTTAGGATGCTCGCGCCAGTTTTCTCGTTTAACTTCCGGAGCAGTCACGCAGGCCAGATCAAATCTGGAAAACATCTTGGCCTTGCGTTCCTTTCCTGTACCTGTATCACAGACACCAATCGGACGCCATTGTATATATTTGAGATGGGATATTTCAGTCATGTGTCAGGAGGGATTTTCCCAATGCAGGGTGGACTGAAAGAGAAGAAAACAGATGCACTGAGCTGATTTACTGGCTGGGGCGGCAGGGATCGAACCTGCGAATCACGGGATCAAAACCCGATGCCTTACCACTTGGCTACGCCCCAAAACAACCAGTAATTAAGGCTTTTTATTCTAGCTGGACAGTGAAAAAATGCAAGAGATTTTATGTGTAATTTCACTATTCCTCTACAACAAACTCAAAGCCAAGCAATGAGAGAGTGAAGAGAACCACGTCAAAACTCAACAGTAATTTCCACCAGGACCAGACTTCTTCAGGATGAGATCCAAAAAAAAGAAAATCCGTGAGCCGGACAACACACAAAAGACTTGGAACCATCAACGGGAAAATCAAAATTGGCAACAGCATTTCTTTCCCACGCACAGTTGCCGTCATTGCTGTCAGCAAGGTGCCTAATGAACTGAATCCTACTGTTCCAAAAAGTAAAACTAGCAACAACTCCAGCCAGTTCCGTACCTCTATCTCAAATAGAAAAAGACATAATGGTATAAACAGCATTTGAGACAGCAAAAGGAAAACAGTGTTTGCCAGCATTTTACCTAAAAACAACACACTGCGGTCTACAGGAGCAGTTAACAAACCACCCATGCAGCCTGTTTCCGTTTCCTGTACATATGATTTCCCAAGTCCGAGTACTCCACTCATCAAAAACACAATCCAGATAACCCCCGGAAGTGCCAACAGGAACACTTCAGGTTCCTCGCCCAGTGCAAATTGAAAAACCAGTAATGTCAGAATAGAGAATAACAGGATTGACAATAAGTTATCCTTGCGTCGTAAATCAATCAGCACATCTTTCCAGACTAATATTAAAGTATGCCGGAAAAACAATTGCATGAGCAGGAATTACGCTAAAGGAAGTAGCAGAGATAAGATTAGGCGGCTTTTTCTTTGCTGGTATTTTTGGAATTTTTGTTCGAAGTTGAATCTTTCTTTTCCGTTTTACTCAACTTTTCTGTCGACGACTTTTCTGAAGTTGACGTTTCCTTCTTTTTTGAAGAACTTTTATCATTGTCGGATTTTTCGGACTCTGATTTATTACTGGAATAACCATCTTTGTACCAACCACCACCTTTAAGGTGAAATGAGCTCATCGATACTTGACGTTCTGCAGTGTTTTTTCCACAATCAGGACATTCATCCAGTGAAGGGTCACTGAACTTCTGCACTTCCTCAAACTCGTGTCCGCAACTTTTACAGAGATATTCATAGATTGGCATATTGTTCTCTTTCTGCTACAATCAAAAATTAACTAAAGCAGAAAATATTATACAAATAATTTAAATTTTTGTCAATTCAGAGTTAGTAGGGGACTTCGTTTGAGCACAAGTAAATTAGTGGCCACTCATCTTAAAAAGTCTTACAAGGGCAGACATGCGGTCAAAGGCATCTCACTTGAAGTAGCACAAGGTCAGGTAGTTGGTTTGCTTGGACCTAACGGAGCAGGTAAAACCACCACATTTTATATGATAGTTGGTGTGCAGCGTCCTGACGAAGGAACTATCCTTTTAGACGGTCAGGATATTACCAATTATCCCATGCACCGCCGTGCAAAAGCCGGACTTGGATATCTTTCTCAGGAACGATCCATTTTCAGAAAACTAACTGTTGAAGAAAACCTGAATGCAGTCCTTGAAATGCTGCCGTTGAGCCGTACGGAAAAACGGGAACGTCTGGATTCACTGCTGAATGAACTTGGTATACAGCACGTGCGAAAAATAAAAGGTTATGCTCTATCCGGAGGAGAAAGTCGACGTGCAGAAATAGCCCGTGCACTGGTATTGGAGCCGGCAATCATGCTGCTCGATGAACCATTTGCAGGTGTTGATCCAATTGCGGTCGCAGATATTCAAACCATTGTCCAGCAGTTGGCGAAACGTAATATAGGTATTCTGATCACTGACCATAATGTCAGAGAAACATTCGGTATAATCGATTATGGTTATATTATGAACGAAGGAGAGTTGCTGGTTGGCGGTACTCCGGATGAATTGGTCGAAAATGATCAGGCACGAAAAGTTTACCTCGGCAAGTCTTTCTCGATGTAGGTTTGACTTTTACTTCAATTTGGAGCGAAACTATTAGCAAGCAAATTAATAACATCCACAAAAAGTATCTTTTGAAAATACTTCTCTCAAACGTGAAATTAGGATAGCGAGGATTCATGGCAATGCAGATGAAAATGCAAATGAAGATGAGCCAGCAGCTGATCATGACCCCACAGTTGCAGCAGGCTATCAAACTTTTGCAATTGTCACGAACAGAACTGGAAGAGTTAATTGAACAAACTCTAATCGAAAATCCAGTTCTTGAGGAGGGTATAGACATGGACACCTTTCCCAACAAAACAGACGATTCTGCTGAAACAGCCGAAAACCCTGAAAGTCCGGAAGTAGTAGCAGATACGGAAGATTTCGAAACTGCCCGTGAGAATGAAGATAAAAATAATGATCAGGATGAGATTGACTGGCAGCAGTATATAGAACAGGTCGAACAATTCGGTGGTTACCAGGAAAGACGCTATAATATAGCTTCTGATGACGAGGATAGCCCTTCTCTGGAGGCCACTGCAGCACAAACAGAATCCCTGGCTGATCACCTTGTCTGGCAGTTAGACATGCAGGAACTTTCTCCACTGGAATATAGAACTGGTGCCTTCTTAATCGGCAACATTGATGATGATGGTTTTCTAGTAACTAGTGTACGTGAACTTTTGGAATCACAGCGTGATTTGTACGATCAAATCAACCAGAGTGTCAAAAACGGAGAGTTGCCTGAACTTCCGGAAATTGATGCTGATTTGCTGGACCTCCGGTTTCAAACAAGCAAAACAACCCAGAAGAAAAAAAACAAAAAGACTGATGTTGTTGACTTTGAAGAATACGAAGAAATTCTGGAAGAAGAGCCAAAAAAACCTGAAGTTTCTATAGCAGCTTGCTCATTCGTGGAATATGTTCTGGGAATAATTCAACAATTTAATCCAAATGGAGTAGGCGCAAGAAGTTTGCAGGAATGCCTCTTGATCCAGTTGGATATTTTAGGTGAAAGCGAAAACTTATGCTCTCGTATTGTCAAACATGACATGCCTTTGTTGGAATCAAAGGATCTGAAAAAAATAGCGCGAAGGCAGAAACAGGACCTTGAACAAGTGATCGAGTCTTATCGTCTGATCATGTCCCTTGAACCAAAACCGGGACGTGAGTTTATTCCAAACCCCTCACACCATTACATAATTCCTGATGTCTACATCTATCAAAAGGACAATGAATATAAAGTCGCGTTAAACTCCGCAGGTATGCCTCGGTTGCGAATCAGTAATTATTATAAGGATTTGAGTAGTACGATGGTGGATGACGGCAGCCTCACCAAAGATTACATTTTAGAAAAAGTCAAAGCAGGACAATGGTTGCTCAAAAGTATCGAACAAAGACAAAAAACAATTTACCGTGTGACAAAAAGTATTCTGCGTTTTCAAAAGAAATTCTTTGAGCACGGTATCCACTTCTTGCGCCCGCTTGTACTAAAGGACGTTGCAGAAGATATAGACGTACATGAGTCTACCGTCAGTCGAATCACCACTAACAAATATGTACATACACCTCAGGGAATATTTGAACTAAAATATTTCTTCACCAGTGGTATCGATCAAGGTAGAGGAGATGCTGTTTCTTCAAAACGTATCAAAGATATGATCATGCAAATGGTACAGAAAGAAGACTTAAAATCACCTTATACTGACCTGCAGATTGCAGATATTCTTGAGCGGCAAAGCGGTATAAAAGTCGCTCGCAGAACAGTCGCAAAGTATCGTGAAGCACTCAATATCCTGCCCTCAAACAAACGCAAACAACTTTTCTAAATTCATCAATCCGTAATACTTATGGGAATTATACAGCGCTTATTCAACCTGTTTCGTTCAAATGCAAATGACTTGCTGGACAAAGCAGAAGATCCTGGAAAAATGCTTCAGCAAATGATTGCTGATCTCGAGGTTCAAAAAAGAAAAGCGAAACAGCAGATGACTGAGGCATTAGCCTTACAGAAAGGTTTGGAACGCGATACTGAAAAGGAACATAAAGAAGCAGATAAATGGGAGAAAAAGGCAATCCTCGCGGTACAAAATGAAAAAGATGATTTAGCAAAAGAAGCCCTGACAAGAAAATCAGAATACCTCAGACGGGCCGTAGATTTTGAAAAACAACTGGAAATGCACCGGCACAATGCGGAAGCCCTCCGGAACAGTTACCAGACTATGGAAGATAAAATAGATGAGATAAAACGTAAGAAAGGGATCTTATCTGCTAAACAAAAACAGGCTGAAGCTCAGGAAAAAATATATCAAACCATGGAGGGGCTTGGAGATACTTCAGGAACTATGGAAACGATTGAGAGGATGGAAGAAAAAGTGGAAAATATGCAGGCCCGTGCAGAAGCATATCAGGAAATAAGCCTTGAGTCTGATAAAGATAGTTTGGAAAGTAAATTTGAAGAGTTGGAACATGACTCTACAGATTTAGATGTTGAATTACTTGAATTAAAAAAACGCGCCGCTCTGCCTGCACCTGAAGAAGAATCTAATAAAAAGTAAAAATAATGTTGCCTTTGTCTGATGCGTGCATCATAATAAGGAGTTTTAATAAGATCATCACCAAATTATTTTTTGCATAAACAGGTAATACATGCCAATTAGAGTAGAAGTTCGTGACGGAAACGTCGGTCGGTCAATGATGCAATTGAAGCGCACCTTGATCAGAGAAGGACTTTTTAAAGAAATAAAGAAACGTAAATATCACTGCAAACCATCTTTAGCAAAACGTCTAAAGCGTGAAGCAGCAGCAAAACAACGCAACAAAGATCTCAAGCGCGAAATACGAGCTGCGCTAAAAGCAGATTTCTAAGATTATTCCTGCATTTGCAAAAGGTCGTTTTTAACTAAGTGACCTTCATGCCTTTTTTTCGCCAGACATTATCACACACTAATTAATATGGGTTGATTTGATTAACTCAACCCTCAATTTAAGTGTAAATCCGTAACTCCTTTACGGGTTGAGACACTGACGGCACAGGTTTTTCAGGAACAATCACTGCCGGATTAGTTGAGTTATTTCTCCAGGCTCAGGGAATCTTGCCAGTTTTTTCTTAGAAAACACTTTTTCTTCATTCACAAGCACTTCAAAATCTCCTCTTTCACCTGAAAGAAGTTCGGTTTCAACATCGAATGATTCTTTTAATTCCGCAGCCAAACTGACCGCGCTGGGTTTGTAGTTTCAAACCACACAGTAATATATCTTAATCTGCATGTTATCTCTGTTTATTGTTAAGATTAAAACTTCTGCTGTGCAAAAACTTGGTATAGGATTCAGAGTTATCAGTTTAGACTGACTCGATCCTGCGAAAATATCAAGATCTGCAAGTTTAGCAGAACACAGGATTAAGATTACTCACTCTATTAGAATTATGATACGGTTGAATTTTCTTTAAGATGTGAATGTGCGTTGAAATTAGCTAAATCTGCAGCAGGTAGAAATTCCGGTGCGGGAGGAGGGCTGATTTTGTTGACCAACAGTGTGAGTATGTTTTGGATTCCTGTCAATACCGCCGAAAATAAAGGCAGTGGTGAGAGCAGCTGGGACATACGTACTAAAGATATAATAAACATAACTGACAGAGCAGTTGAACATAAAGCAAGATCCATCGACTGCTCCAGCCACTTTACTGCTAATTTAGCTGCATAGCCATTTTGCCATAAAAAAGCTGAATTTACTGATTCTAGCAGAGCAAACTGTAAAGCAAGTTCATGAAATATCGAAAGTAAAAAAACGAGTACAAACGCATAATAAGTTCCTGCTAGAACAGAAACACTACGTGGTTGGTGCAAAAATATACGCACAAAGAGCCATGGCAGCAATAAGACTGACGGGCCAAAAATTTCCAGTAAAGAACCTCCTGTGATTGCGCCGATCAAGCCAATCCAGTTTTTAATTCCTGCAGAGGGGTATAACTGATTAAAGACTGTCGGATCCTGAAAATCCGCCGTCATTATGGACAGTAGAAAAGCAAAACCTAATCCACCAAAAAAAAGATAGTCTATACGTAGTTTGATTACACTCATTGAATTGGTTTTCTCTAGATTAATTTTTAGGATTATTTTGAATAACTTTTGCAACTATTTCTGCTACTGAAGGTAGTACGTATGCTTCTATCGACTCTCCCATAAATGCTAATTCACGTACAAGAGTCGAACTAATAGCAAAAAGATCAGGTTTGCCAAATAAACAGAATGTTTCAATTTCCTGGTCAATACCTTTGTTACCTACTGCCTGCTGAAATTCGCCCTGAAAATCTTCCAGACTTCTTAAACCTTTCACAATTACTTGCGCTTTACGTTGCTGTACGTAACGTATGGTTGAGCCTTTAAAAGCTTCAACAGAGACATTTTTTAACTGATAATGCTGCACATATTCATTCATCATCTGCAGTCGTACTTCTTCGCTAAACATATATTGTTTTTCAGCATTCATGGCTGCAGACCAATATACATGATCAAACTGTTTGCTCGTTCGCACCAAAATATCTGCGTGACCAAAAGTAGGAGGATTAGCACTTGTAGGGTAAACTGCAATTCTCATTTTTGTTATTCAAATATGTTGTTTAAAATTATCTGCCTGGAGTTCCTCACTCCTGCCGCAGTCTAACAGTAAGTTCATGAAGATAATTTAAGGCCTGCAGAGGCGTCATCTCATTCAAATTTAATGTACGCAATTCATCGAGATAGATGGATTCTTCAGGAAACAAAGACAATTGAGGATCTGCATCCGCAGAAACATTCCATGAACTACTCGATTTATCACTTACCTCAGTCAATAAATCTTTTTTTCTCTTTGCCTCATCTATAGGTATAGGCAAATGGTGGACCATTGACGTCTCTTCCAATTGTTCCATCACATCAAGTGCGCGTTTTACTACACTTTTAGGCAGTCCCGCCAACCTTGCGACTTGAACTCCATAGCTTTTATCTGCCTCTCCGGCAACGATTTTACGCAAGAAAACGATTTGTTCACCTTCTTCTTCTACACGTACGCTGAAATTCTCAACAGAGTCCAATTCCTGTGCAAGAGCAGTCAATTCATGGTAATGTGTTGCACAAAGTGTAAGAGCATTCAATTTTTGTAAATGTTCAACAATTGCCCAGGCAATGCTGATACCGTCAAAAGTGCTAGTCCCCCTGCCGATTTCATCCAGAATTATTAAACTACGGTCCGTGGCATTATTTAAAATTGCTGCTGCTTCATTCATTTCCAGCATAAAAGTGCTTTGACCAAGAGTCAGATTATCAGAAGCTCCAACACGGGTGAAAATACGGTCAACCACAGACAGTTCTGCGCTCGCTGCGGGAACAAAACTTCCACATTGAGCCATCAGTACATTTAAGGCGACTTGGCGCATGTAGGTCGATTTACCTGCCATGTTCGGTCCTGTGATCAACATGATACGGCATTTAGTTTCTGCTAAATCTAAATCATTCGGCACAAAAACCTCACCCAAGTCAATTTGTTCAATGACAGGATGTCGGCAATCTTTCAAAAACAATTTTCTAGGTGCCTGCAATGGAAGCAGACCTGGCCGCACGTAGTGATTGTGTTCTGCAACATAAGCTAGTCCTGCCAATGTATCCGCGACAGCGATATCCTGTGCGGTTTGCTGGACACGTCTGGTGTGTGTATTGATCTCTGTTTTTAACTGTTGAAACAGTTCATACTCCAATTCACCTATCCGCTCTTCTGCAGTGAGTATTTTTTCCTCAAATTCTTTGAGCTCGGCAGTAATGTAACGTTCAGCATTTACCAGAGTCTGTTTACGGATATAATTTTCAGGAACTGACGTTTTATGAGCGTTACTGACTTCAAGGTAGTAACCAAAAACTTTGTTGTAACTTATTTTTAAGGAGCTTATTCCTGTTTTCTCGCGTTCCTCCAACAGCATTTCATTGAGAAATTGTTTTGAATTTCTCGAAATGTCACGCAGTTCATCCAATTCTGCTGAAATTCCTGCTGCTATAAATCCACCTTCTCTCAATTTAACTGAAGGTGCATCCAGTAAATGTTGATGCAGCAGAGTTAACAAATCTGTCAACGGATCAAATTTTTCAGCAATTATTTTCAACAACGGTGATTGTAATTCCCCTAAATAGAGTGGAAGTTTCTGCACAGGTTCCAGTGATTCACGTAGGGCTACAAGGTCATTTATCCCTGTCACCGGCAAATTGATACGCCCCATGATACGCGGTAGATCCTGAATCACGTTCAAACTTTCACGAAATTTTTCACAGAGCATAAAATTAACCCTGAACTCTTCGATACAGTCAAAACGTTCATTTATTGCTTCAATCTCAAGCAACGGCTGCCGCAGCCACTGCCTGAAAAGGCGTGCACCCATTGGAGTCTGAGTATGATTAAGTATATGAAATAGAGTGTGTTTCCTAACTCCGGACTGACTTTCAAAGAGTTCAAGATTCGCAACAGTTGCTTCATCCAGCAGCATAGTTTTTTCAAAAGAATGCCTCCGCAAAGCAGTAAAATGACTCAAGTCACATTTTTGAGTTTCCTCCAAATAACGTAATAACGCGCCTGCGGCAGATATTCCATGTGCTAAATCATCTACTCCAAATCCGGAAAGATTCAGCGTTTCAAAATGCTTTTTTAAACTACGCTCAGTTGCTTCTTTATCAAAATAATATGGGTCAATAAAATTAAAAAGTCCTGTTGATGGAAAAACCTGTCCGTCCGGAAAACCTGCTTCTTTTTTCAGCAAGTCTGCCGATGTTCCTTCTGAGGTATTTTCCCTATCTAGCAACTGTGTCATACGCTGCACCAGCTCCTCCAGAAAGAGAGATTCTGCTGCGGAACGGCTTTGGGTGAGGAGAATTTCCTGCGGTGTCAGTTGTGCGAGGAAATCGTAGAATCGGTGAGTTTCATGCAGATTAAACTCTGCAACTTCAAACTCACCTGTAGAAAGATCAGCAAAGGCAATGCCCAGACATTGTGAACGCAAAACCACGTTAATTGCCAGTAAATAATGATTACGATCCGGATCAATCAATTGAGGTGAAACTGTAGTTCCGGGCGTTACAACTCTGACAACATCCCGCGCTACCAGACCCTGTGCTTTGGCAGGATCTTCCATTTGCTCACAAATGGCCACTTTGTAACCTGCAGCCGTCAGTTTGTTTAAGTATTGTTCATAGGCACGGTAAGGTACACCACACATCGGTAATGACTTTTTTTTATCCCGAGAAGTCAGGGCAATTTGCAAAACTTTTGCACCTACAATCGCGTCATCTCCAAACATTTCGTAAAAATCACCCATGCGGTAAAACAGGAGTTTATCCGGATGTTCCCGTTTGATGGCATTGAACTGACGCATCATCGGTGTTTCAACTTGAGGAACAGACATGGGTATTTCTGTAGAGGAAAAAAATATTTATGCCAAATTTGCAGGCCAGATAAGCGGGAACAATTTGTGCGTCATCGGCTCACCTGCCGATAGTTCAGCTACTTCATCAGTACTAAGCAGCTTTTTAAGCATAACCGCTGCAGCGTTCGCATAAGCAATGATCTCAGCGTCACTAATCTGTACAGACATTGTTTTTAAAATCATTCTCTGGCAGCAGCCAAAGACATCAAATGTTTACGATAACCGATTTCACCTTCTGCTTCCCAGGTTTTCAGCAAAGCAGAACCTACGATTGCAATTTCCGCTTTACCATGTAACTGGCGTAAATCTTCTGCTTGTGACAAACCAAAACCCAAAGCCAGCGGCAGATCAGTGTAGAGACGGCATTGTTCTAAAAATTTTTCCGCGCTTTTGTCCAACTTCGTGTTTTTACCAGTAACTCCTTTTCTGGCAACGCAGTAAATAAAACCGCTGCCATGACTGCATATTTTACGTAGTCGCTCCTCTGTGTTGGTCGGAGTACAGAGCATGATCGGATCAAGCTCATGCTGCCTGCTGAGTTCAAATAAATCACCATATTCTTCCAGTGGCAAATCCGGAATGATAAAACCTTCACCGCCATTTTTGCGGATATTTGCGCAGTAATTTTCAAATCCCATGGCAAATGCCGTATTGAAATAACCCATCATCAACAGCGGAAAATCAAAGCGTTCACTGGCACGCTGCATCAAATCAAAATAATCTTTCCAGCGTATACCATTCCGGAGAGCCTCTTGATTTGCTTTGACAAAAAGCGGCCCGTCTGCGCTTGGTTCGCTGAAAGGCATCTGCAGTTCAACCAAATCCACATCAGCTTCACCCATCGCTTCCAGCATTTTCCAATTTGCTTCTAAAGATGGATAACCCACAACGACATGGGTCATCAACAGGATTTTGCGGTTTGTTTCCGAATCCTCAGTTCCCCCGGAAAGTGGAGCGAGTCGGTTTTTTAAATATTTTGTCAGGTTCATGAAATTATAAATTTGAAATTAGCAAACGGAATTTGTCTCATTTTCTCTGTGCTTTTGCTCTCAAAAACTCATCCCATTTTTCATCACCGATGGCCTCAGCAATATTGAAAATATCTTTGTCACCACGTCCGGAAAGGTTGATCAATACCTGGCTTCCATCCGGAATGTCCGGAGCTTCTTCAACTACTGCAGCAAAAGCATGGCCGCTCTCCAAAGCCGGGATTATGCCTTCTGTACGGATCAGCAGTTTGGTGGCAGAAATAACCGCATCATCCGTTGCCGCGGTAAAACGGATACGCTTTTGATCGTGAAGATGACTCAGAATCGGACTGACTCCAATGTAGTCCAGCCCCGCCGCAATCGAATGCGTGTGCATCATTTGTCCTTCGTCGTCCTGAAAAAAATATGTTTTGTATCCCTGCGCTACTCCTACTGTGCCTCCGGAAAAACGTGCTGCGTGCTGTCCGGAATCAAGTCCGTGACCTCCGGCTTCAACACCAACCAGTTCCACATCTTTATCTTCCAGAAACGGTAGAAAAATTCCACTGGCGTTTGAACCGCCCCCAACACAAGCATATATTTTGTCAGGTAATTTACCATTTATTTTCAACATTTGCTGACGTGATTCCTGACCAATAATTGACTGAAACCAGGACACCATTTCCGGAAAAGGATGCGGACCGCAGGTCGTGCCTAGAACATAATGTGTGGTCTCCATACTTTCCGCCCAGTCACGCATCGCTGCATTGATGGCATCCTTAAGCGTTGCCGTACCTTCAGTAACAGAAACGACAGTCGCACCCAGTTGTTCCATCCAGAAAACATTTGGACGTTGACGTTCCACATCAACCGCACCCATATAAACTGTGCATTCGAGTCCCATTCTCGCAGCCATAGTTGCGGTGGCCACTCCGTGCTGTCCTGCACCTGTTTCAGCAATTACCCGTTTTTTACCCATGCGTTGTACGAGCAAACCCTGCCCCATACAATTGTTCGCTTTGTGTGCTCCTGTATGGTTTAAATCTTCCCGTTTGCAAAAAACCTCAAACTTACCGCCTAATACTTCTGCGAAATTTTCCAGATGTGTAATCGGCGTAGGACGGCACGAATAATTCTGCATTACATCTAGATAACTTTGCCAAAAACCTGGGTCGGACTTGGCTTCGTTAAAAGCAGCAATTAACTCGTCAAAAGTAGTACGTAATATTTCAGGAATGAACATGCCTCCGTATTCACCGTAATAACCGGAAGCATCAGGATTAATAGATTGAGTGGGCATCTTGGACTTTATTGAATCTTTGGACTATCTGGTTTATGATTTAAGTTAAGATTTTACGTATTTTTTCTCATCTTGTCAATTAACGGTTCATGTTAAACAAGCTCTCGATTCCAGAAATGGCAATCCAGCAAATCTGGGCAGAGCAGGATTTTGCAAAGGAAAAGCTACGTACAGTTTGCGGTAAGGCAGTAAAAATTGAGTTTGCGGGCTGGCACAATTCCGGAAGCGGACCTGACTTCAAGGAAGCACGACTACAAATTGGTGAACATACGCTTTTTGGTGCAGTGGAAATTCATGTCGATTCTTCCGGATGGTATGCACATCAACACGAAAAAAATCCGGTCTACAATTCCGTGGTTTTACACGTCGTTCTTTACAACAGTGGAAAACGGTTAATTCAACGTGAGGATAACTGTGAAATTCCGGAGCTGGAATTAGCTTCTGTTATCAACAAAACACCATCTACCTCAGAAACGGAAGCCCGGGCGGACTTAAAATTTTTCGGAGAACTTCCCGGACGTTGCGGAGTGACGGCGGTTGAACATGGTGCGAAAACGCTGAAAAAAATCATTGGTCATGCTGCAGAGCAGCGAATCCAGGAGAAAATGCAGCTGTTGCTAAAGCGCTGGAATGAACAGAATTCTGAAGAATTGCTTTTTCAGTTGTTGTTCAAATCATTAGGTTATTCACCGTTTGCCCAGGTTTTTGAAGAACTTGCAAAACAATATCAGTTTAGTGAACTCCGACCTTTGTTCAGGCAGTCTCAGCGGACAACACGGACGCTCGTTCTTTCACGCTGGTTTGGTGCATGTGGATTATTTTCCACAGAACATACAATTGCTGATCCGTCTGTACGCCATGAATTCCTACAGTGGAAAACTGCCTGGCAGGAACTTCCTGAACAACCTCAAGTTTCCCAAAAATTTTCACAAGCTTACCGTCCACAAAATACTCCGGAGAGACGGCTGCTCGGCATGTTCCATCATTTATACTGTGTAGCAAATGAGGGTTTGCTCAAACGCTGGTTGCTGGTGTTCCGTAAGCTGAGTCAGTTTGCAGATGAAAAAGAATTGCGGCGGCAGGCACTGTCTGAAACTGAAAAACTATTTTCAACTCCGGATTGGGAAGTCTGGCAGAAGCATCTTGTTTTAGGGAAATCAAAGCAGACATACTCATCTCAGCTTGTAGGCAAGGATCGTCAAATAATTCTTTGGGCAAATGCCGTTTTACCATTCTTCCTGGCCTATGCAAGATACGAAAATGAACCGGAACTGGAAAAACTGCTTTATCGCTTATTTATGATTTTACCCGCAGAGGCATCAAACAGCAAAACACGTTTCATGGAAAAACGATTATGGTTTTCTGAATTGCCTAAATCACCTAAACTGAAGCTGAACACTTTTGGAAATCGGCAGGGTTTGATACAAATTCAACATGATTTTTGCCGCAACTTTCATCAAGGTTGTGTACGCTGTGAATTACCCGGACTTTTAGCAGGCTGAATGCAGACATGAAAAAAACAAAATTATCTTCCAAGAAATCTTTTACTCTTTTATTATGCCTGTGTGCCTCAATACTTGTCTCTGCCTGTACCAGACTTAATGTTTCACAGTTTGAAGTGCAGCGGCCTTCCAGAATTACCATTCCTCGTGACGTAAAAAAAGTGTTTATCCGCGCAGATCTGGTGGATGAAACAAATGATAAACTTGGCATTAAAAATCAAGTCCTTCAACAACTGGCGGATGAACTCAATCGTTTCGGACGTTTCAAAGTCAGTGTAGTGAATACTTTAGACGGCAGCCAGTTTGATTCAGAAAAGGAAACTGTTGCGATAATTCAGGGAGAAGTCATCAGCGGCGGGGAGGTGGACCACGGACAGTTTACTGACCTTGCCACCTGCACAGGTGGAATCAGCGGGAGACTGTCCTCAGCTGGAGCAGCAGCAATTACAAATGAAGCAATTACTTTAGATAAATGGCGTGGATATGTTTGCCGTAGAGGAACTTTTGCCAGTAATGCGGCGGAGCTGGTACTTTCATCCGCATTTTCGCTCGCAGGTTTAAATAACGTTATTCCACCTAAAAACCAGGTTGTGCGGATTTACGATTACAAAAATATTTCACTTTTTGCTCAGGCTAATTTCAGTTTTAACATGATTGGCTTAAGCAGGGAAACTCTGGCAATACGTGCAGATTCAGCCAGTTTCGGCCGCAGTATTATCGAAAAAGATTCCTACCGTAACATCAAAGAAAGCCACCTCATTTCTCTGACTTTAGGCAGCCTGCTCAGTATCACTAGAATTCCTATTTTCCCAATACCTAGCCGCCAGCTTGCTTTAGCTTCACGCAGTAATCCAAAACAAATTTTCTATGGACCAAAAGGATTAGCCATTCCGGATATTTACGATCTCCCTCCCAAAGAAAAAAGGAAGGTGATTCAGCAATTAGTGAAGCGCACTTTGGAATCATTCATCCGCACAATTTCTCCATACAAGCAAATGGTTGAAGCCGAGGTTGCAGAAGGCGGTAGAGCAAAAGCAGGGAATTTGCTCAAAGAAGGAAAATCACAAAAAGTCCGGAAGCTCATCGAGGCAATTCCGGCTGAAAAAAGAGAATCTCAAGATTGGTATAATTTAGGTTTGGCTTATGAAGCAGGAGCTTTAAGCCCGGAAGATTACGAGGATGCACGTAGATTTTACATTACTGCACTCGAGAAAAGTCCGGGCATAAAACTTTATGCACAAGGAGTTGGCCGGATCCGGCGTTATCTTGCTGAAACTAAAACATTGGCTAGACAAACTCAAAAATAGAAAAAGACAAAAATGAAATTTTTGAATAACTATATCTTTAATCATTTATTGTTGATATTGCTGATCTCCGTGATTTTAATTTCAGGTTGTGCTAAAGCGACACTTACTGTCCGCTCACCTGCAGAAATTAATACGCGGAAAATAAAAAATGTAGCAGTAGGAGGATTTGAGATAGGCCGGATAATGCTGAAATATAAAACCGAACGAAACGGCGTCTGGCAAACTCATCCTGTTTTACTGAATGAGGAACAGCAAAAATCCATCAGCCGTTCAGTAAGAGCAAGGGTGATAAATTTATTAACCGCAACTCCGTACTTCAAGGTTATTTTTAGTGATGAATTTGAGGAGCTGGCAAATGACGAGGCGCTTCAACAGTTGGTTTCAGTACGCGGTTACAAAACTAAAAATGTTGACGCAGTTATCAATGGTAAACTCTGGCTTGAAATTGAACGTACAGATGGAGTTGACTTAAGCAAAGAAAGTCTGGAATATTTTCGGCCTCCTCGTTCCAGAAACAGTCTCGGCCTTAATCTGACAGTTGATCAAGTAGTTTGGTGGCCTTACAAATCAACGAGCGGGACATTAGGACTTGAGATTAAGATGACCCGTTTGCTGCCGACTGAAGTGGTCGCAACAACTTTTGAGACTAGAACTTACTCTCAACGGATTGGCGGAAGGAGCGGAGAAAGTTTTCAGCAAATTGCTGACAGTTTCACCTCAGTTTTGTCCCCATCGAAAAGCTCAATGACTGACAGCATTGAAAGCTCTGCAGATGTCCTACCTTCTTTTGAGCAAATAATTGCGGATATGGCACTTTCAATTGCGAGCGGATTTGTCCGTCGAGTTGCCGTCACAGAAAAAGTTGTCAGCTACCCTGTTGCTGAGGGCAGCTTCCCAAATGCGAAAATTTTGATTGAAGCCGGTGCTTACGATTTAGCAATAGCTCAACTGCAGCAGGCAACTGCTGAAAATCCTGATCCAAATGATCTTTATAACCTTGGACTTTGCTTTGAAGCAATTGGAGATTTTGGACTTGCCCAGACGACTTACAGAGAGGCCTGGCAGGCTGAACCGGAAAACCTGCTTTTTGCCCAGGGACTTGGACGCATTGAAAGACTTCGGCGTGAACACCCTCAACTACAGCGACAGCTTGAATCACGTTAGTCTGCTGCCGATTTTATGTATATTATTCTAAGAATGATTTAATGAAACTTATCTTCTCAAATATTTATTTCGTATCCTCTTCCGAAATACGGAAAGCCTTCGCTGAAGTAAAGCTCAGCGTTTTTCTACTTTTCTGCCTTTCTGCATTTTTATTCACGGCCTGTGCACCAAAAGTCAGTTTTCAAATTGAGCGTCCACCGCTGCAGATTGTTGAAAATATAAACTACATTGAGGTTGGCAATTTTCAAACTGTATCAGGACAAATCAAATTTCCAAGTGACGCAACATCCGAATCCAAGCGAATTTTTAGCGGAACAGAAAAATTATTAAAACCAGCCATTTCCGAATTCAATTCAACAAATGAACAGGGGCACCTCACAGCTGATTTGCTGAGAGCCGCTTTGCTACATGAACTTTCACTTCAGTCACCATATCAGTTGATAAACACAACCGGAAAGGAAGCAGGATTTAGCGTAGCACTTCCAGATCAGTCCGAAATTGCAGTCCTACATGGAAAAGTTAAATATGCGGAAATTATTATTGAATCAGAGGAGGGTCTTTCATATTTTACAAATGTGAAAAACAAAGGCGCCACGCTCGAACAATCTTTGCTGGCAGGAGTTGTTTCAATGGGTGCAGAATCATCCGGAACAGGATTTGTGATAGCAACACCTTATGTGGAGCAAATAGCCGCGCTGGAAGTTGAATTTTCACTGCTCCGAAAAAATGACGGCAGTGAAGTAGTTCCTTCACAAAGTTTTCGAACTTACTTTGTCCGGAAATGGGGTGGTTCAGTCGTAACTTCGCATTTACCGCTAAAGATAAAGGACTCAATTATAAATAATTATCAGTCTGATGAAGATTCTTCTGAGTCACTTCTTTCAATAATTGACCGTGCAGGATTATCCTTTACAAACCCAACTGAATATTTTGCCAGAGGATTTAACCTGAGAAATAATGCAAAGGTTCCGCAAACTACACTGGAGCTGAAAATCAGACTCGGACGACAAGTTGCACGACAATACGTCAAACAAATCAGTCCTTATCAAGAAAGGGCAGAATTACTTGTACAGGATGGTAACAGTGTTGCGGTTAATTTGATCAGGGGGAATGCCTACCAGGAGGCTGTTGCTTTTCTGCTAGCTTTAAACGAACGTACAGCAGAGGATGAGCACAACCTTGGTTTAGCTTTTGAAGCAGCTGGGGAAATTTCGCAAGCAAGAAAACACTACGAAACCGCCCTGAAGATGGACAGTAATAATCCAGTATTTAAAGCTGCTTTAACAAGGACTATTAACTAAATCCCGGGTTTGCCAAAAAATGGAAACCCGTTGATTATTTGAGGTCGGCTAATTCCTGGTGAGGATCATTCTTCATTTCAAAGAATGGAGAAGGAATTTTCAACGCACGCGAAATACGCTCCAAAGAGGCTTCTGTGACCTCTGCAGCATGCGATTCCCAGCTTTTTACAGTTTGAATTGCAAAGCCATGTTCGTAGGCAAATGCTTCTATCGACATGCCTCTCAGTAAACGTGCATATTTGATACGATCACCGATACGTTCCAGATCCAGGTCATTATCCAAACCCATTTGCCGCACATCAATCGCTAATACTTTCGCAATCTCACTGTATTTCGTCAATTTAGGAGTTGAGTGTCCAGTTTCCCAATTTTTTACAGCAGTCAGTGAAACACTGAGTTTTCGGGCAAACTCTTTGCGAGTTAAACCGGATTCCTCCCGCCATTGTGTCATTTGTTCGCCAAATTCCATTTCACACTCTTTTTCGTTATTCTTTTGTTTGCAGCACAAGAATTATATTTTTAGCTTCTACTGCTTTTCTTTCTAGCTGATGCGATTTTTTACTAAGCTGAAGTACCGCATATTTAATAATATGCCTTGAATTATCAATCATTTTTTCAGGAATGTCAACCATTATCTGGAAACTCTCAGTAGTTATCAGCCCTTAAAAATACATCTGCAAATGAAGTCGTTATTTTTTACTTCCTGTAAGATACGTGTGTCCTGCACAAAAGAATGTGCGGTTTTTATGGTTATTAAGAGGCAATGAGGATGTTGTCTGTTATGTTAGTAATAGCGTCAAATTATCAACAGTTTGTCCAGAAAACCTCTAAGTCTGGACTGAGAATTTTATGCCGCATAATAGTGAATATGATTTGAGCATGAATCTCACTGCTTGAATACATCTTTATACTCTTGCCTTAAGATATTTTTCTGTACTTTAGCCATAGTATTTCTCGGAAGTTCAGGGATGACTAGTAGTTTTCGGGGTTGTTTGTACTTCGCAAGAGATGCGCTGATTGCTTTCGCTAACTCGTCAAGATCCGGCGTCTCACCTTTTTCAGCCACCAAAATACCGGCAACTGCTTCTCCCAAATCCGGATGTGCTAAACCTATCACCGCACTTTCCATAATACCGGGTTGCTCATCGAGTAACATTTCAATTTCTTTGGGGTAGATATTATATCCGCCGGAAATGATCACGTCTTTGTTGCGTCCGGAAATGTGGAGGTAACCGTCGCTGTCAATCGTACCTAGATCACCAGTGATAAAGAAACCATCCTTACGAAGTTCTTCCGCGGTTTTTTCCGGCATTTGCCAATAACCGCTGAATACATTTGGTCCTCGTACTTCAATCTCACCAATTTCACCATCTGCTAGTGCCTCACCGGTTTTCGAGTCAGTAATCTTAATTTCAATTCCCGGCAGCGGAAAACCAACCGTTCCGGCACGGCGTTCACCGTCATATGGATTTGAGGTATTCATGTTTGTTTCAGTCATTCCGTAACGCTCAAGAATTCGGTGGCCTGTCCGTGCTTCAAATTGAACATGCGTTTCGGCCAACAACGGAGCGCTTCCAGAGACGAAAAGCCGCATGTGCTGAGTTAGATCTTTGTTGAAGCGTGAATCATTCAAAAGCCTTGTATAAAAAGTTGGGACGCCCATCATCGTGGTTGCGTTTGGAAGATTTTCGATGATCGAGTCTAAATCAAATTTCGGTATGAAGATCATAGAACCGCCTGCCGCAAGTGTCACATTAGTTGCTACAAATAATCCATGGGTGTGAAAGATAGGTAGAGCATGCAACAGAACGTCTCTCTCCGTAAATTGCCAAAGCTCGACTAGAGTCTCAGCATTTGAAAGTAAATTGTTCTGACTCAGCATCGCACCCTTGGAACGTCCCGTTGTGCCTGAGGTATAGAGCAGCGCCACAAGATCCTCTCCGTCACGTTCTGCGGTTTTAAATGTATCGTCCTTATTCCGAGTTAATTCAGTAAATGACCCTGTACCGTCAGCATTCAATGTTTCCAGCAGTGCCCCAGATTTTTCGGCAACAGCAACAAGTTCATCTTCTTTGGAGCCTTGACAGATAAATAGTTTTGCACCGCTGTCTTCAATAAAATATGAGACTTCAGCCGGTGTGTAGGCGGCATTAAGCGGCAGGTAAACCAGGCCGGATTGAACACAAGCCGCATAAACTGCAAGTGCTTCAGCACATTTGTCAACCTGTACTGCCACACGGTCACCGACAGCAAGTCCCATTTCTCTGAGTGCATTTGCAGAACGTCCAGCCATACGGATAAAAGAATCATGGCTGATCGTTTTTCCATCAGGCAGATAAAGGAATGTGGTCGAATGTCCGGCGTATTTTCCGAACAGAGTTTCATAAAGCGGGTTGGACATAAAATAGCTCTTAATTCTTATCTTTGATGAATCTGTAAAAAGACCGAAAACCGTGTCAATTCAAAATGATAATTTTTGGTCTTCAGACTTTTTAAAGGACTGTCATATTTTAAAGGTTTTACAGAAATTTTAACTACTACTTGATCGGTCTTTCTTAAACAAAGTTCTAATGTGCTATACTTCACTATTCTCGCGAAATGACTAATCACTTTCAGTTTTAATGAGTTCTCCTCAGGAAGTAACGACGTTCCGGACGTCCAACTCCTCCATAATTCACATCAACATCCAGCATAGTTTGGGAAACTAAAAATTCAAGATAACGCCGTACAGTGGTTCTGCTTGCTCCAATTAGTGAAGCCACTTCTTCGGAAGTTAAGCTGGAATTCTGTCTGGTGCTGAAGACCTGCTGCACCTTTTCTAAAGTGAGCCCGTCAATTCCTTTAGGTAATTCCGCTGATTCATGCAAGTCACTGCTGCCTGCGTGCAGTGCTCTGTCAACGTCGTGCTGATCAAGCTGATCGATATTTGAAAGCTGATTTTTTGTTTGTCTATAACGCTGCAGAGTGGTTTGAAAACGTGACAAAACAACTGGTTTGAGAATATAATCAAAAACCCCTCCATGCAGGGCTTCATTGAACAAATGGACTTCTTTCGCCGCAGTGATTGGAATCACATCGACCTGTTTACGGTGGAGCCTCGTTTGTTTTAGAAATTCCAATCCGTTTCCTTCCGGAAAGAAAATATCAAGCAGTAACAAATCCGGTTCAAGAACATCCAACTGCAGTTGAGCATCCTCAAGAGTATTGGCAATACCAACAACTTCAAAACCATCCGTTTTTTCAACGTAACGTCGGTGAATTTCCGCAATCCGCTCATCATCGTCTATGATCAAAACACGCAGGTTCATCCTGTTTCTCCAGCTGAATTAGGATGTTTGGGAATATAAATTGTGAAACGCATCCCCCCGATTGAACTCCGGACTACCGTCAAATGACCTCCTAGATATTCCAAATTTTGCTGAACCAGAGAAAGTCCAATTCCGCGTCCTGCTCCGGATTTGGTAGTAAAGCCGTGCTTCAGTAATAAATCAACCGACTCAACTTCGATTCCGCTACCTGAATCTTCTACCTCGAAAATCAGATCATTGCCGAAATCAGTCATTGAAAGCTGCACCATGGGTTCTCCGGAAGGATTCTCCTTTGCCGCTTCAATCGCATTTTCCAGCAAATTACCCAGGATAGTAACTATTTTTTCGCGACTGATATTCTCAGGAAAATCAATCATCCGGCTTTCCGGATCAAGTTTAAAATTTATCCTCAATTCCTGCGCGCGGTTATATTTCCCAAGGATTATGGCGGACAATAACGGTTCCGGAACTGTCTCTGCTAATGTGCCAAGCAATTCCTGATATCCGGAAGTTTCACGTCCGATCAAATCGAGCGCTTCCTTGTGTGATCCGAGTTGAATCAGACCGGCAAGCGTGTGCAGTTTGTTCGAATATTCGTGAGTCTGTGTGCGCAGGGCTTCTGAATACTCCTGAATTTGCGTCAGTTCTTGTGCCATCCGGTCAATTTCCTGTTTACGGCGGATGCTGGAAACAACTCCTGTGACACGTTCATTTTGCCAGATAGGAACACGGTTAACCACAACTTCAATATCACCAATCATCATTTCCTGATCAAATTGTGCTTCACCGCTTTCCAGGACTTCCAGCATTCTTGTCTGCGGTAAAATTGACTCAATAGGTGTGCCGATTCCTGATTCCGGTTTGATATCCAAAATTTTGGCTGCTTCGTGATCGAGCATGGTTACTCGACCTTCATCGTTGATCGCAACAACACCTTCACGGATGGAATCCAGGATCGCATTACGTTCCTTGAACAATGTTGCAATTTCAGCAGGTTCAAGCCCAAAGATTGACATTTTAACGTCCCGTGCAATTAGCCATGTGCCAAGACCGCCTAATAAAAATAAAATAAAAACCCATAGCAAAATTCGCTGCAGATAATCCGCGGTTACTTCCTCAACAGTTTCCTGTAAATAACCTACAGAAACAACGCCAATCACTTTTCCTGCATCATCAAATACCGGAACTTTCCCACGCATCGAAGGCCCAAGTGTACCCACCGCTTTTGAGATATAAGCCTCTCCTCCTTCAAGCGCGCGTGCATTATCACCGCCGACCATGAACTTGCCGATCCTTTCCGGCACAGGGTGACTGTAGCGTTTGCCTTTATGGTCTCCAACCACCACAAATTTTGCACCGGTTGCTTTTCTTACGGATTCTGCATATTGCTGAATCTCGGTAGAATTTTGCTTGAGTAAACCTTGCTGAATTTCTGTAGTAAGCGAAACTGCCTTTGAGACATTCAAGGCATTACGTCCTATGTATTCTTCCAGAATTGAGGAAACGAGTACAGAAACTAGTAGCCAGGTAATGCTGATCAGTACACCCAGCAAAAGCGACATCAACAGCAACATCCGCCCGTGAAGAGTACGGGGCAGTGAAATCATAGGAAAAGAGCGCTTCATAATAATACAGGTATCAATGGCATAATCTCAAAAAATACTTTTATTTGAGCGGTATTTGTTCAAATGGAGTTTAGTACAGCGACAGCAAAAAATTTTACCATTATGTGCTAGACACTGTGCTAGCTGTTGAACTAAGCTGTTGTGGCATCAGGCTGGTTTTCCGGAGCCGCACTTTTAAAGGCATCCAGTTTAATACAGTGATCCCAAATGGATTGAATAAGTGGATAAGCAGAGAGATCACACTTAAAACGCAGACCATTGTAGACCTGCGGAATCAGGCAGACATCAGCCAGACTAGGTGAATCACCAAAACAGAATTGCCCTGCTGAACCATAACTTTTTAGAGTTTTTTCAAACGCGCTAAAGCCTTCCGCAATCCAGTGCTGATACCAATACGTTTTTTTGTCTTCGTTCAAACCCAGCTCTTTTTCCAAATACTTCAGCACACGTAGATTATTTAATGGATGCATCTCCATTGCAATCTGGTACGCCAGGCCACGAACCTGCGCGCGCTCAGTTATTCCTGATGGTAAAAGTTGAGGATCCGGATGCAGTTCCTCAAGGTACTCGATAATCGCTAGAGATTGCGCGATAAATTGTCCGTTTGACTCAAGTAACGGAACCAAACCCTGTGGGTTGTTTTGTTGAAAATTTTGCTGTTTTTGATCACCTAAACGCAAATTAACAGGAATGGATTCCCAATCCAGTGCTTTAAGTTCCAAGGCAATACGTACACGAAAGGCCGCAGAAGATCGATAATAACCGTATAATTTTAACATAAAGCTAACTCGAGTAATCTAAAGGATTTAACCACGATAAGGTTTCACCTGTTGTTTGATTTCTCCAAAAATGGACTGCCCCTGTGGATCACGCATTTCAATACTAACCCAGTCATCAAATTTCATAAATTCGGTTTTAGGTTTTCCATCAGCAATAGTTTCGAGCATTCTGACTTCCGCGAGACAACAGGAACCGCTGGAGCGGTCAACATTCGAGACAGTTCCGGAACCGATAATCGTTCCGGCAGTCAAAGGCCGGCTCTTCGCAACATGGGCGATCAAACGCGGAAAATTAAAAGTCATGTCAACACCCGCATTTGGTTGACCGATCAACTCGTCATTGAGAGTTACACGCAGTGGCAAATGAAGTTTTCCGTCAGACCATGCTTCGCCAAGTGCATCTGGTGTTACTGCCAGCGGAGAAAAAGCACTGGAGGGTTTAGATTGATAAAATCCGAAACCCTTGGACAATTCCTGCGGAATTAAATTACGCAGTGAAACATCATTAACCAACATCAATAACTGGATGTGCTGCCCTGCATTCTCTTCTGAAACTCCCATCGGGACATCATCAACAATCACCGCAACCTCCGCCTCAAAATCAATCCCCCAGGCTTCATCCGCAATTTGAATCGGCTCCTGAGGATCCAAAAAAGCATCTGAGCCTCCTTGATAAACCAGCGGGTCACTCCAGTAACTTTCCGGAATTTCCGCGTTACGGGCTTTGCGTACCAGTTCAACATGATTCACATAGGCACTGCAGTCCGCCCAGTGATATGCTCTGGGCAATGGAGAGGCACAGAGCGCTGGATCAAAAGTTTCAGACGCAATTTGATTTTCTTCAAGCGCTTGTGATATTTCTCTCAAACGTGGTTCACAAACTGACCAATTGTCTAAGGCACTTTGTAAAGTCTGTGCGATTTCAGTAACTGTTGTATAGCGGTTCATGGTTTTGTTTACAACCACTAAACGGCCGTCACGTCCGTTTTTAAGTGAAGCCAATTTCATTTTTTACCTTTTATTTTTCCTCTGTTGTTGCGAATGTACCATCATGAAGCCATGCGGCATGTTTTGGAGCTTTCTTAGTCCGGTCCCATTCTTCGATCATGGCCGGAGCAACTTCATGCAGTTCTTCCAACATTCCGGGTTTTGCAGTGTTTACGGCAAGTTCCAGCCGATGGCCACTGGGATCAAAAAAGTAAATTGATTTGAAGATGGTATGATCAACCGGACCCAACACACCCAGTCCCTCTGCCTCAAGACGAGCCTTGGCGGAGAGCAGGGATGCCATGTCCTCCACTTCAAAAGCAATATGCTGCAACCATTCCGGAGTATTCGGATCTTTCTGCATCGTTGGTGAATTTGGTACTTCAAAAAACGCGAGTACATTTCCATTTCCCGCATCCATAAAAACGTGCATATATGGATCAGGTTCTTTTGTAGAAGGCACTTCATCTTCCGCGATGGCCAACTGAAAATCCATGCCCATTACCCGCTGATAAAACTCCACCGTTTCCTTGGCGTTCGTACAACGGTATGCAACATGGTGTATGCGTTTAATTTTCATTTCAATCTCCTTAGTTCTCTATATTTTCAATTACACCACGCTCAACCTGGTCGCGTTCAATAGATTCGAATAAGGCCTTAAAGTTGCCCTCGCCGAATCCATCGTCTCTCTTGCGTTGAATAAATTCAAAAAATACGGGACCGATCATGGACTCAGAAAAAATTTGCAACAACAAGCGTGGTGCGCCGTTTCCGGTAGAACCATCCAATAATATTCCACGCGGCTGAAGTTCCTCCAGCGGCTCACCATGTCCAGGTAGTCTTTCTTCCAACATTTTATAATAAGTTTCAGGCGGTGGTTTCATAAAATTCAGCCCCCGTGCTTTCAGCTTATCCCAGCTTGCAAGAAGATCATCCGTTTCCAAAGCAATATGTTGAATACCTTCGCCGTTGTAAGCCATTAAATACTCTTCAATTTGTCCTTTACCTTGAGATGCTTCTTCATTCAAAGGAATACGGATACGTCCGTCAGGTGCAGTCATGGCTTTTGAAAAAAGTCCGGTGTGCTTACCTTTAATATCAAAATAACGTATCTGACGAAAATTAAAAATCCGCTCATAAAATTTTGCCCAATAATCCAAGCGGCCACGGTAAACATTGTGCGTGAGATGATCAATCATTTTAAAATCACAACCTGCAGGATGTAAGTCAACCCCTTCCAAAAATATGAAGTCAATGTCGTAAATCGAAGAACCGTCTTCATAGCGGTCAATCAAATACAGCGGTGCGCCGCCAATTCCTTTGATGGCCGGCAAACGTAACTCCATTGGGCCAACAGGAATTTCAATCGGCTGAGCGCCTGATTCAAGTGCTCTGGCATATGCGTCTTGAGAGTTTTTTACCCGAAAAGCCATTCCGCACGCAGACGGTCCGTGCTCTTCTGCAAAAAAATATGCAGGACTATTTTTCTCGTAATTGATGATGAAGTTTATCTCGCCCTGCCGATAGAGCATCACATCTTTTGATTTATGATTCGCCACATGTGAAAAGCCCAAAAGCTCAAATACCGGTTCCAGTAATCCACGTTCCGGAGAGGCAAACTCCACAAATTCAAAACCATCCAAACCCAGCGGGTTTTCAAAAATATCTGTCATTTTTCGCTCCTTTTTTAAGTGCCTTCAAAATATTAACACCTTTGCTGAAACAAGCATGAAAATGTAAATGTTTTACACTTTCAGCAATTGTCCTGTATTTCCTGCTGTGAAAACCAAACACCCCATGAACAATATGAACAAAATGAAGTAAACAAAAAGAAAACTCTTTATCAGCACAATCTTGCCAGCAGCTTTGCGCTAGTTTAGCATTTGTATATCGTAAATGCACTCTTGTAGATTTACAGTTTAAATTTGCGAAATTGTATGAAAGGCCAAAATTGTCGATGGTTCGGTTTTCTCACCACTGCAGCAATGGCAGTGGAACATTCCATTAATATTCATCACGGTTAAATCGATACGGGCTCATTGCAGTTTATAGTCTTAAGATGTCTTTGATACGAAATGTTCCACTTCGAACCAGTTATAAAGTTCGAAGTGGATAATTCGGAACACTTTTTTGTGTTTCTACTCAAACTTCGGCTAAATGCCGGTTTCATCAATTCTTAAAATAATCAGGAGAATATCATGAAAAAACTAGCAAAATTATTTGCTGCAACACTTGCCTCGCTTACTATTTCCCTGGGAAGTTTGTCTGCAGTTGAAATCAATAAAATTCATTTTCTTATCCCCGGCGGTGCCGGTGGTGGTTGGGACGGTACAGCGCGTGGTACCGGAGAAGCCCTGAAAAATGCAGGACTGATAGACACAGCCACTTTTGAAAACATGTCCGGTGGCGGCGGCGGAAAAGCGATTGGCTACTTGATCGAAAATTCTATGAGCAATCATGGAACGTTGATGGTTAATTCAACACCAATTGTTATCCGTTCATTGACAAAGGTTTTTCCGCAGAACTTCCGGGATTTGACCTTAATTGCCGGAACAATCGGTGATTATGCTGCACTCGTAGTGCCGGCCAATAGTTCATACAAAAACTTCACCGACCTGGTTAATGCATACAAAAAGAATCCGGAAAAAGTCGCCATCGGCGGAGGTTCTGTTCCCGGAAGTATGGATCATCTGGTTCCTGCAATGGCCTTCAAAGCTGCCGGTGCAGATCCGACAAAAGTAAAATACATTCCTTTCGATGGCGGAGGTAAGGCAATGGCCGGACTTCTTTCCGGAGAAGTTGATGCGCTTTCCACAGGATTTTCAGAAGCAGTTGGAATGGCAAACTCAGGCAAAGTACGAATCATTGCAGTTACTTCAGAGAAACGCGTAGATGCCGCACCGAATGCTCCGACCTTAATTGAGCAGGGTTACGATGTGACATTTGTCAACTGGAGAGGATTTTTTGCTGCTCCTGACCTGCCGAGTAATATGCGCAAAGCCTACATTGAAGTTCTGGGAAAAATGTACAAAACACCTGAGTGGGAAAAAGTACGCGCCCGTAATGGCTGGGTTAACATTTATAATCCTGGAGACAAGTTCATGGTTTTTCTTGCTGAACAGGAAAAAGTTATCGGAAACCTGATGCGTGAGCTCGGATTCCTGTAGACCATAGTAATTTCGTTTTTTCCGGGAAGTTTTTCTGCTTCCCGGAATTATGAATCTGTAGCCTGTTTTCACCATGCTTGATCTGAACCGTGCAGTGGCTTTAGCACTGCTGGCTTTTTCCAGCGGTTATGCCTACCTCGCTTTTACCTACCATCTCCTCCCTTTTGAACTTTTCCTATCGGTACGTCCGAACACCATGCCGCTTGCACTTGCCGTTGGCGGAATCGTTTGCTCCATCGCACTGCTGATCAAACCGCAGTCTCAGGAGCATGAAACTGAAGGTGATGGAACTGTCAATCGTGCAGACGGTGAATATCTCAAAAATCCGCAAAATTATAATTGGATTCAGGGAATTGCGCTTTTGGTGCTGGCGACTTTTTATGCGCTTTTTCTACGTAGTTTAGGTTTCCTGTTTTGCACCACAGCTTTTCTGATCTTAGGCGGAATATTGCTTGGCGAGCGGCGTTACACTTTACTGATCTCAATTTCATTTACCGCCAGCATTTTGGTTTGGTATCTCGTAGATCAGGTTCTAACAATTTTCCTGCGCCCATGGCCGGGATGGTTTTATTAAAAATAATTTTACAATGATTCCGCTGCGTTGTACTTCAAAAATTTATTGTAATTTGTCTCGAGTAAAGCAACTCGGCAGGGAGAGTTCCTATGTTTGATGGAATGCTGCTAGGGCTTGAAACTGCCTTTACGCTGCAAAACATGCTTTTTGCGGCGCTTGGATGTTTTATTGGAACAATCATTGGAATGCTTCCCGGACTCGGTCCAATGTCAGTTGTGGCAATCATGATTCCGGTAAGCCTGCAAATCGGTGATCCGTCGACAACGCTGATTTTATTGGCCGGAGTTTATTACGGAGCAATTTTCGGAGGTTCTACTTCATCAATCCTGATTAATGCACCAGGAGAGGCCGCGGTAGTAGCAACGGCATTTGACGGTTATCCGATGGCGCAGAAAGGACAAGCGGGTAAAGCATTAACAATTGCTGCAATTTCTTCTTTTTCCGGAGGAACAATCGGTGTAGTCCTGCTGATGTTTTTTGCACCTGCACTGGCCAACTTCGCTATTTTGTTCTGGTCTGCAGAATACTTTGCTCTAGTGTTGGTTGGCTTATCCGCGATTTCAGCCTTTGCCGGTAAAGGTAAAGTTCTTAAGGCTTTGATGATGACTTTGCTCGGACTGATGCTGGCCACCGTTGGAGAATCCTCACTTTTCCATGCGCCGCGCTTTACTTTGGGCATCATGGATTTACAAAGTGGAATTAACTTTGTAACTTTGGCCATGGGACTTTTTGCGGTTCCGGAAGCATTCTTCCTCGCAATTGACAAAATCCGCGGCAAAAAAGGTAGTTCAAAAAAATCTCAGGAAATTTCAAATCTCCGTATTAACCGTAAAGAAGCGAAAGCTATTATGCCTGTAATCGCACGGCAATCCGTTCAGGGATTCCTGATTGGTGTCATGCCGGGAACAGGTGCGACGATTGCCTCATTTTTAGGTTATGCAGTGGAGCGCAACCTTGCCAGTCCGGAAGAACGTGAGGAATTCGGTAAAGGTTCAATCAAAGGTTTAGCGGCTCCGGAAACCGCAAACAATGCGGCCAGCACGGGTTCTTTCGTGCCGTTGCTGACTTTAGGAATTCCGGGTTCAGGTACGACCGCCGTACTTTTGGGAGCTTTCATTGCCCTCAATCTGCAACCCGGACCGCAACTTATGCAGGATCGCCCCGAGGTTTTCTGGTCAATTATCATGTCCATGTATTTCGGTAACATTGTACTGTTGGTACTTAATCTTCCGCTGGTTCCTTACATCGCAAGATTGTTGACAATTCCACGCAGTTTTCTAATTCCATTCGTTCTTTTTTTCGCAATGGCTGGAGCATACATAGGTCAAAACAACGCCACAGAATTGCTGATGCTGTTGGGATTCGGAGTACTTGCGATTATTTTCAGATTTGCGGATTATCCCTTGCCGCCGTTGCTGATCGGTTTTGTACTTGGACAAATGTTTGAGGACAATCTCGGAAGAGCGATGCGTAACGCAAACGGCATCCAATTTATCTGGGAACGACCGATGACGCTGATGCTGATTATTTCTGCAGCGATCTTCATTCTTATTCCACTCATTAGGGATTGGCTGGCAAAAAAACATAAGTAGAAAACAAGTCATGACCATCCCTAGTATTTCCTTAATCAGTCCTACAGGTGCGTTGGGAATGGGGTTTCTCGATGAATCCCTGGAACGCGGAATTGGGCTTAAACCGGATGTAATTGCCTGTGACGCCGGCTCAACCGATTCCGGACCTTTCTATCTCGGCTCCGGAACCCCAAAAATGTCACGCCGCGCTATTTTACAGGATTTGCGGCGTTTGCTTTTAGCCCGTGAAAAACTGAAAGTACCGCTGATTATTGGTTCATGCGGAACATCCGGCATCGATTCTGCTGTGGACTGGATGCGTGAAATAGCTCTCGAAATCGCCAAGGAAGAAGGTCTGAGTTTCAAACTTGGTCGAATCTACGCTGAGCAAAATCCAACCTTAATGGCAGAAGCTTTCAAGTCCGGAAAAAT
This sequence comes from Deltaproteobacteria bacterium, assembly GCA_018645085.1. GTDB lineage: Bacteria > SAR324 > SAR324 > SAR324 > NAC60-12 > Arctic96AD-7. Next base: position 5,259 of record JABGPG010000136.1, on the reverse strand, counting down.
CGATCCACTTCCGGGAGCGCCTGAAATTGCTGAGCAGACAATCCTGAATTGCTCGCACATAGTGGCCATGATGGGTCATGAACCGATTGTGCATCTGTTGGAAAAACAATGTGATGTGATTCTCTGCGGGCGTGCTTCTGACACAGCGCTTTTCTCCGCGCTTCCGTTGATGCGTGGATTCATTCCTGGACCGGTCTGGCATTGCGCGAAAACGATTGAATGCGGAGCGATTTGTTCCAGCATTACACGTGCTGACGGTGTTTACGCTGAGATAGACGAAAACGGATTCAGCGTTGAACCACTGGCACTTGACGCATCCTGCACACCGCTTAGTCTAGCTTCGCACACGCTTTATGAAAACGCCGATCCGTTTCTGATTCGCGAACCTTCCGGTACACTTGACACACAAAACGCAACTTATCACGCGCTTTCTGAACGCAAGACACGTGTAGAAGGCTCCGTATTTCGTCCGGAACGCTACACGCTAAAACTGGAAGGTGCGGCTTTAGCAGGATTCCAAACCGTCGCGATCGGTGGAGTACGTGATCCTTACATTCTGGGGCGCATCGATTCTTGGCTGGCGGAAATGAAAGTGTTTTTTAAAGAACGTCTTCAAGAATTGACCGGAAAAACTTTAGGAGAGGAAGTGCGGCTTGATATTTCTCAATACGGACGAAACGCAGTAATGGGCGGCTTGGAACCGCTTGCTCATGAAATGCCTCACGAAATTGGACTCTTGTTCACAATTACCGCGCCAGAGCAAGCTTTGGCCAATGACGTTGCCAGATTTGTGACTCATGCTGCTTCGCACTGGCCGATTCCGGAGTGGAAAGGTTTCATCAGCGGGATCGCGTTTCCTTTTTCACCACCGGAAATTGACCGTGGCCCAAGCTACCGTTTTACGCTGAATCATGTCTTAATTCCGGAAACTCCTTTATCTGCATTTCGTTTTGCAGAAGAGCAGGCAGGATGAGAAATTCCGTTCCACTTGGCAAATTGGCACAGTTGATCCGTTCAAAAAACGCAGGTCCATTCTGGATCACCTTTGATATTGTCTTTGAGAATGAGGAGGATTTTGAGCGAGTCGTTTCTGCAAAAGTATTGACTAAGGAGTGGATTTCCGGAACATATAAGATTCCGCAAGATACTTTAATTTTTGTTGAAATACCTGCAGCTCGTGCCATCAAGTTTTCTTTTCCACGTCCACGAATTCAGGGTGATCTCGGAGAAACCGACATGTATTCCGGACAGCAATATGCACCGTTGCTGGATCTCCAAATCAACTGATCAGGAATCAACTGATCATGAATCGACTTCTCCGTAACCACCTCCGCCCGGTGTTTCGATGCGGATTGTTTCGCCGGCTTCTGCGCGGATTTCATTTTTACCTCCGAGAAAGAGCGTTGTACCGTCTTTACGGAAAAAAAGATTACGGCCGCTTTTTCCGGATTCCCCGCCGTTTAGTCCGTAAGGCTGATGAACTCTACGTTCGGAGAGAATAGCAGCATTGAGCGGTTCCAAAAATTCCACCTCACGTACAAGTCCATCCCCGCCGTTGAACTTTCCGGAACCGCCTGAATTTTTACGGATCGAAAATTCTCGTAACATCACCGGATAACGACGTTCCAGAATTTCAGGATCGGTGATACGGGTGTTGGTCATGTGTGTGTGAACTCCGGACTGTCCATGCCAATCCGGACCTGCGCCAGCGCCACCGCCAATGGTTTCGTAATAGCCGAAATTTTCGTTGCCGAAAGTGAAATTGTTCATGCAGCCTTGCGAAGCAGCACAGGCTCGAAAAGCTTTTAGAATCACATCCGTAATACGCTGCGAAGTTAGTACATTGCCGCCGACAACCGCTGCGTTTTCAGAAGGAGCGAGCAATGAACCGTCCTCGATTATGACTTGAATCGGATTTAGGCAACCTTGATTGAGAGGAATTTCCTGATCAATCAAACAACGTAAACTGTACAAAATCGCTGAATGAGTCACCGCCCGTGGAGCATTCAAATTACCCCAAAGTTCAGGTCCGGTTCCGGTAAAATCAAAAATTGCGCTGCCGTCACGACGGTCAATGGTAAGGCGTAAAACAATTTCGCTGCCGTCATCCAGAAAATCGTTTGCGTTTACTATGTCCACTTCTGCCAAACCTTCACGTTTGGAAAGTGCTTTGAGCATATTCCGCACTGCTTCTTCTGCATTGGTTTGGATATGCTGCATGTACGCTTGAACCACTTCAAGCGTATAATGTTCGACCATTTCCAATAACAAATCAATGCCACGTTGATTCGCGGCAACTTGTGCTTTGAGATCTGAAAGATTGTCTGAAAGTAAACGGGTACCGCTGATCGCCGGTTCGCCTGTTTTACGAGTTATTTTTCCGGGAGCAAGAAGCCGTTCGGTAATTCCGGCTTCGTTGAAAAATCCGTTTTCTACCAGTTTAAAAGTTTTGATACACGCACCTTCTTCTTTCAATTCACGTGAAAACGGCGGCATCGAACCCGGTGAAATTCCTCCAATATCCGCATGGTGTCCGCGGCTCGCAATGTAAAATATCGCTTTCCCGTTTTGCCAAACCGGCGTAACGATAGTGATGTCCGGAAGATGACTTCCTCCGGCAATCGGATGATTGGTCAACAAGACATCACCCTCTTTCAGTGTTTTTCCCTGCAGTTTGACTTGCTGCCGAACAGCTTCACTCATGGCGCCAAGATGCACCGGTTGATGCGGAGCATTGGCCACCAAACCGCCAGTATCATCAAAAATGGCGCAGGAAAAATCGTGGCGTTCCTTGATGTTGGTGGAAATAGCGGTACGTTGCAGAGTGCGCCCCATTTGCTCGGCAATCGACATAAATAGGTTACCGAAAATGGACACCTGAACCGGATCAGCCTGAGTTCCAATTTCCCTGAATGTTCTGGTTTCAACGTTCAATACCACATCACCGTATTCCGTAATTTCCGCGGAACATCCGGGTTCAACAAGAATCGTAGAAGTATTTTGCATCACAATCGCTGGACCCCGCAATTGCTGTCCGGCACCTAAATTTTCTAAGCGGTAAATCGGTGTTTCCTGCCAAGCACCGCAACCAGAACTTTCGGACATGAAATAACATTTAGTTTGATCAACCGCTTCCGGAGTTCCTGCTTTTTTCGCAAGCGGATATTTTTGCAGCCCGGGAGATTTTGCAACTGCACGCACACGCAAATCATCCACAATGATCTCACGTCCAGTCAAATCAAAACCAAATTCACGTAGATACGTTTGCTTAAAGGCGCCGACATAATCCGGAAATTTCGCGCTGTTTTTCTGTAATTCCGAACTTGATTCTGAAACACCTAACTCACAATTTGTATTTCCTGTATCGTAATTTAAAATTTCATCCGGTTCTGAAGTCATCAACGCTGTGTCAGTACCCTGATAACGTAAATTGAGATAACGCTTTATTTCAATTTGTTCAGCTTTATAGCCTTGGCCAAGCAATTCTGTTTTTGCGTCAGACGATAATTTTTCTAGATTTTTTAAGAGATTTTTAAAAACCTCACCCTCTTTATTTTCCGGCAGCACGAGCGCCGAGGGTTCTTGCTTTTCAACCACAATGTCGGCGAGGCCCATTCCGTAAGCAGACAAAATGCCGGAAAAGCGGTGGATGAATATTTTTGAAATTCCTAACTCTCTTGCAATGCTGCAAGCGTGTTGACCGCCAGCGCCGCCGAAACAGGCCAGTGCGTGTTCCTTGATGTCGAATCCACGCATGACCGAAATTTCACGGATGGGACGCACCATGACTTCGTTGGCAACCCTTAAAAATCCGAGGGCGACTTCTTCCTGCGACATTTCAGGAAGCTCGCGCTCTTTGGAATATGCATTAATTTCTGCAGTAATTTTTTCAAAGGCGTTTCGAGACGCGTCGAGATCGAGAGCTTCATTTTCGTTGGGTCCGAAAATTTTTGGAAAGTAGTTTGGATGCAAACGACCCAAGACTAAATTTGCGTCAGTGACCGCCAAGTATCCGTCCTTCCGATAGCAGACCGGTCCCGGATGCGCACCGGCGGATTCCGGACCAACTTCGAAAAGTCCATTGCGAAAAAACAGGCGAGATCCTCCTCCAGCCGCGACCGTTTTGATGTGCATTTGCGGCGCTTGGATACGCACTCCGGCGGTTTCTGTTTCATGCACCAATTCGTAATCGTCACCAAAGCGCGAAACATCAGTCGAGGTGCCACCCATGTCAAACCCTATGACGGGTTGTCCCAAATCTGTGGTCACGGCATATCCTACGACACCACCAGCAGGTCCTGACAAAATTGCGTTGCTGCCTTTAAATTTTCCGGAATCGGTCAAACCTCCGTCAGACTGCATAAACAGCAACTGTGAGTTTTCCAGATTATCGGAAAATCCTAATCGGAAGCTTTGCAGATAATTCCGGATGTGCGGTGTGAGATATGCGTCAACTGTGGTGGTGTCTCCGCGTGCCACCATTTTAACCATCGGCATAACTTCATGCGACAGTGAAATTTGCTCAAAACCGATTTCACGGGCAATCACACCGATTTGACGCTCATGTTCCGGAAATGCGTAAGCGTGCAGAAAAACCACCGCCACCGCGCGAATGCCTTTTTCAAAAACAGCATTCAATTCTTGACGTACAACCGCCAAATCCGGTTTTGCCAAAACGGCAAATTCCTCTCCGGTTGTACCTTCTACAATTTCTAATCCGCTATCCTGTGAGTTTTTTTCATCTTCCCTGACAATACGCACACGTTCATCAACCTCAACCACTTCTTCATAAAGCAAATCAAGTTTGCTGATTTCCAGATCAAAAATTTTAGGTCGGCTTTGATTTCCAATCTGCAGCAAATCGCGGAATCCTTTAGTCGTAACCAACGCCGTTTTCGCACCTTTACGTTCCAGAAGAGCATTGGTGGCGACAGTAGTTCCCATCCGAATCCACTCAATTTTATCTGCATTAAAACTTTCTTTTGGGAAAGTCTCACCTGTCACTGCTTCCAGAATTCGGCGTATACCTTCGCGCGGCGCGTCCGGATAATTCTGCGGATCTTCGGAAAGTAATTTTACCACCCGGAAGCCGGACTCGCCCGGAACCTCCGCGTAAACATCTGTGAAAGTGCCGCCGCGGTCTATTGAAAAACGGAAGGAAGAAGAAGCCATAATTTAATTGAAAAAACCTGTTAGGAAAATAAATTTACTTGACCATCAAACCAGGCAGGTAGAGTGCAATTTGCGGAAAGATGGTCA